>DAIMZB010000017.1:0-22633 GCA_036734185.1 Thiobacillaceae bacterium
GAAGAACCGCAAAGACATTCCGCAAGGCGCTTCGCCGCTGGCTCAGAAGTAAATTATGGTTTTGCTTATTTGCCGGCAAACTCAAGCTGGACTATTGTTGTACCTGCTTCGCCCCCGATAACAAACAGGAGATCCCGATGAGCAGCAAGGACAAAAAATCCGACAGCAAATCCGTCGCAAAACCTGAAGTCAATTCCGAAGCAAAGCTGAGCCGGCGCAAGTTTCTCGGCGCAGCGGCCGCCACCGCAACTGGTGCCGGCGCCCTTGGATTTCCATCGATCGCCAAGGCTTCAACACCCATCAGTCTGCGCTTCCAGAGCACCTGGCCCGCAAAGGACATCTTCCACGAATACGCAGTGGACTTTGCGAACAAGGTCAACGCCATGTCCGGCAAGGAGCTCAAGATCGAAGTGCTGCCGGCAGGCGCCGTGGTCAAGGCTTTCGACCTGCTCGACGCCGTGAGCAAGGGTACCCTGGACGGTGGCCATGGCGTGGTCGCGTACTGGTACGGCAAGAACTCTGCAGTCGCGCTGTGGGGCTCCGGTCCGGCCTTCGGCATGGACCCCAACATGGTGCTGGCATGGCACTACTATGGTGGCGGCAAGGAATTGCTGGACGACATCTACAAGGGCATGAACATGGACGTGGTGTCGATGCTCTACGGCCCCATGCCGACCCAACCCTTCGGCTGGTTCAAGAAACCCATCACCAGCGCTGACCAGATGAAGGGCCTCAAGTTTAGAACTGTTGGCCTGGCGGTCGACATGTACAAGGACCTGGGCGCAGCGGTGAACCCGCTGCCAGGCGGCGAGATCGTTCCCGCAATGGATCGCGGCCTGCTCGATGCGGCCGAATTCAACAATGCCTCCTCAGACAACCTGCTCGGATTCCCGGACGTTGCGAAAGTCTGCATGCTGCAAAGCTTCCACCAATGCAGTGAGCAGTTCGAGATCCTCTTCAACAAGAAGAAATACGACTCCCTGAATGTCGAGCACAAGGCCATCATCAAGCATGCCATCGAAGCAGCATCAGCCGACATGTCCTGGAAGGCAATCGACCGCTATTCCAAGGACTATATCGACATGAGCACCAACAAGGGTGTCAAGTTCTACAAGACGCCCGATGCAATCCTGCGCAAACAGCTCGAATCGTGGGACAAGATCATGGTGGCCAAGAGCGAAGAGAACCCTTCATTCAAGAAAGTGCTCGACTCCATGCGCGCCTTTGCCGGACGCACCTGTCGCTGGCAGAACGACACGCTGGTTGATTACAAAATGGCCTACAACCACTTCTTCGCAAAGAAGAAGAAAAGCTGACGAGCGCAGTTGGCTGCAGCCGCCCGACCCCGGTCGGGCGGTCATCTTTGAACCACTGAAAACATTCAATCATGCAGAAAATGTTGCTTTGGGTTGACAGCGTCAGCACATATGCCGGCCGGTTTTTTTCCTGGTCCATCATCGGGCTGACTTTCCTGATTTCCTGGGAAGTGTTTTCGCGCTACGTGCTGAACACGCCCCACGCATGGGTGCTGGATGCGCAGATCATGCTGTATGGGGTGCTCTTCATGCTGGCCGGCGCCTATACCCTGGCGCATGGCGGACACGTGCGCGGCGATGTACTCTACGGATTCTTTGAGCCCCGCACCCAGGCCACGATCGACCTGGTGCTGTATATCGTGTTCTTCCTTCCGGGAATTTTCGCGATGGCGTACGCCGGCTGGTTTTACGCCAACGAGTCGCTCGCGATACGCGAGCAGACATTCAGCCCCGAGCCCCTGCCGCTCTATCCGTTCAAGTTCGTGATCCCGATTGCCGCCGTTTTTCTGCTGATGCAAGGGATCGTCGAGATCCTGCGCTGCATCATTTGCCTGCGCGACGGTGCATGGCCGCCACGCATTGGAGACGTGGAGGAAGTCGACGTCGACAAGCTCAAGGAAATGGTCAACGTGAAAGACGAGGACATTGAAAAACTCGATGAGTATGTTGTGAAGCAGGAGGCGAAGCAATGAAGAAGGAACTCCGTTTCGGCTTCGCGCTCATGGCGATCATCCTCGCCGCCATTGTCCTGTTTATGCCCTGGAGCAACATCACTAACGGCCATCTCGGTCTGCTTATGCTGAGTCTAGTGGTGGTCGCCATCATGCTCGGTTTTCCAACGGCGTTCACGCTCATGGGCATGGGGGTAATGTTCGCGTGGTTTGCCTATCGCAGCAGCAATCCCGACCTGGCGGTCATACAAACGCTGGACCTGATGGTGCAGCGCACCTATGGGGTGATGACAAACGATGTGCTGATCGCCATCCCGCTGTTCGTGTTCATGGGCTACCTGGTTGAGCGCGCAAACCTTATCGAGAAACTGTTCAAGTCGCTTCATCTTGCGCTGGCGCGCATTCCAGGCTCTCTGGCAGTCGCGACCCTGGTGACCTGCGCCATCTTCGCCACTGCCACCGGGATCATCGGCGCCGTGGTCACCCTCATGGGACTGCTGGCGCTGCCCGCCATGTTGCGCGCGGGCTACAACGTCAAGCTGTCGGCCGGCGTCATCACTGCCGGCGGCTGCTTGGGCATCCTCATCCCGCCCTCGGTCCTGCTTATCGTTTATGGTGCGACTGCCGGCGTTTCAGTGGTCAAGCTGTATGCCGGCGCATTCTTCCCCGGCATCATGCTGGCCCTGCTCTATGTGGGATATGCAATTATCGTCGCCAAGCTGAAACCTGAGTGGGCGCCCCCGCTTCCGGAATCCGAGCGCAAGGTCAACATACCGGAAGGCAACGCCCGCATTGCAGAGCGCTTCGGCAACCGTGCCCTGCCATCGCTGCTGCGCGCGGCATTTGCCAAGGATGGCGCGGGCGTGGCCAAGACTCGCATCGGGCGGGAGTTGTTCACCACCCTGCTCCCGGCCATCGTCTTTGCTCTTATTCTCGGCCTGGCCTGGCAATCCCTGACCAAACCCGAAACCGTGTCGGACATTTCCTCCCTGCAGGAGATGGGCTCGGTCAGCGAGGAATCGAAGGAAGCGCCGGCGCTCGATGAACTGCGCGCCCCCGGCATCGAAGAGCCAGAAGGAATCACCGAGCCGCCTGTTGCAGAAGGCATCCAGGAACCGCCCAGCGAAGGTGTCCAGGAGCCGCCGCAGGCGGTAGAAGAAGCAGCCAGGCCTGCGCCGGAAGCGGCCGCTCAACATGCGCCCGAGCAGGCGGCTGCAGGCGAGTCCGCCAAACGCCTGCCAACGCCATCGACCTTCTGGAAGCTGCTCGCGGGCATGCTCGCAGTTCTCCTGGTGGTCTACGCGCTCATGTCATTCGCGCGCCTTGAAGTGTTCAAGATGCTGCTGAAGTCGTTTTTCCCGCTGGCCATCCTCATTCTGGCGGTGCTCGGCACCATCGTGTTCGGCCTGGCTACGCCAACTGAAGCGGCGGCGATCGGCTCCTTCGGCGGCTTCGCCCTCGCGGCCATCTACCTGTCCTTCAACAAGTCTCCGGAAGTACGCCGCAAGCTTCGCGCCACCTGGGTTCCCTTGTGGCTGCTGTTTGGCGTATCCATCGTATGGTTCCTGCTATACGAAGCCGGTCTGCTGCATGTCGCACCGCCGCAATGGGTGGGCTGGATGTCGATGGGCGCAATCGGCTTCTGGTGTCTGCTTGCAATTCCGCAGGTAACCATGCTGCCAACCGTGAAGGAGTCGGTCTACCTCACGGCAAAAACCTCGGCCATGGTGTGCTGGCTGTTCGTCGGTTCTTCAATCTTCTCCGCAGCCTTCGCGCTGCTGGGTGGACAGGAGCTGATCGAGCAGTGGGTACTGTCGCTCGACATGACGCCGACGCAATTCATGCTGCTGTCGCAGTTCATCATCTTCATCCTGGGTTGGCCGCTCGAATGGACCGAGATCATCGTGATTTTCATGCCGATCTTTATTCCGCTGCTCGGGCACTTCAACATCGATCCGCTGTTCTTCGGCCTGATGGTGGCGCTCAACCTGCAGACCGCCTTCCTCAGCCCGCCGGTGGCAATGGCTGCCTTCTATCTCAAGGGGGTCGCGCCGCCGCATGTCACCCTTAATCAAATATTCGCCGGCATGATGCCATTCATGGCCATCCAGGTTCTGGCCATGGCGCTGCTTTACGCGTGGCCGGAAATTGGCATGTGGCTGCCCACCGTCCTGTACAAATGAACAAGCGAATCAGCGTTACGGAGACAACATGAACGTCGCCTTCATTGGCATGGGCATCATGGGCAAGCCCATGGCCCTCAATCTGCACAAGGCCGGGCACAAGGTATTCGTGCACGGCCGCCGCCCGGAATCCATGACGCCGCTGGTCGAGGCGGGTTGCACCGCCTGCAAATCGCCTGCCGAGGCTGCTTCCCAGGCGGAAATCATCATCGTCATGGTCTCCGACACGCCCGACGTCGAACAAGTCCTCTTTGCGGACGGCGGCGTGGCACAAGGCGCGAAAGCCGGATCGGTGGTGGTGGACATGAGCACCGTCTCGCCAACGGCGACCAAGCTCTTCGCCCAGAAACTCAAATCGCAGGGCGTCGAAATGCTCGATGCGCCGGTATCCGGCGGCGATGTCGGCGCCATCAACGCAACGCTGTCCATCATGGTCGGCGGCAAGGCTGACGTGTTCGAGCTTGTGAAGCCGGTATTCGAGGCCATGGGCAAGAACATCGTGCTGGTCGGCGGCAACGGCGCGGGTCAGGTGGCCAAGGCGTGCAACCAGATCGTGGTTGCGGTCACCATCGAGGCCGTGGCCGAGGCCCTGACCTTCGCGCGCAAGAACGAAGTCGACCCTGCCAAGGTGCGCGATGCGCTAATGGGGGGCTTCGCAGGCAGCCGCATCCTTGAGGTGCACGGCAAGCGCATGCTCGACAACGAGTACAAGCCCGGTTTCAAGACCCGGCTGCACCAGAAGGACATGAACATCGTGATGCAGACCGCGCGCGAGCTCGGCCTGTCCCTGCCCGGTGCCGCCCTGGTCATGCAACACCTCAACGCATTGATGGGCACCGGTGATGCCGAGCTCGACTCCGCAGCGGTGATGAAAGTCGTCGAGCGCGCCTCGGGCATGGAGCGCACATGAGCGAGCGCATCGTCTTTC
Source organism: Thiobacillaceae bacterium (assembly GCA_036734185.1). GTDB lineage: Bacteria > Pseudomonadota > Gammaproteobacteria > Burkholderiales > Thiobacillaceae > UBA6918. The sequence continues at coordinate 5,099 of DAIMZB010000017.1, forward strand.
TCGACCGCAAGAGCCTCATCGCCGACATCCGCGCACCGGCTTTCTCGCACAAGTGGGTCGATCACGACAAGACGAGCCCGGATGAGGTTCTCCAACGCATCCAGGGCGCCAGCATCGTCATCAGCAACAAGGTCAAGCTGTCAGGCGACATCCTCAGGCAGGCGCCGGGCATCAGAATGGTAGCGGTATGCGCGACGGGCACAGACAATGTCGACTTGGCCTACTGCCGCGAACACGGCATTGCCGTCTCCAATATTCGTGGCTATGCGGTGCACACCCTGCCGGAGCACGTATTCATGCTGATCCTGGCGCTGCGCCGCAACCTGATCGGCTGGCGCGAGGATGTACGCGCGGGGCTGTGGCAGCAGGCCGACACTTTCTGCCTCTTCACCCGCCCTGTCAGCGACATCCACGGGACCACGCTGGGGCTGATCGGGCTTGGCGTGCTCGGTCAGAGCGTGCGCAGGATTGCCGAGGCTTTTGGCATGAAAGTGCTGGTCGCAGAGCACAAGAATGCCAAGACCATACGCAGCGGCTATGCCGAGTTCGACACCGTTCTCAGGGAAGCTGACGTGATTTCCCTGCACACGCCGCTCACGCCGGAAACGCGCCACATGATTTCGACGCGCGAGTTCGGGTTGATGAAACCTTCCGCGCTGCTCATCAATACCGCGCGCGGCAATCTGGTGGACGAAATGGCGCTGATCAAGGCGCTCAAGTCGAAGCGCATTGCAGGCGCGGGATTTGACGTGCTGTCGGTCGAGCCGCCGCGCGATGGCAACCCGCTGCTGGAACTGGACCTGCCGAATTTCATCCTTACCCCGCACGTGGCCTGGGGCAGCCGTGACGCCATGCAGATCATGGCCGACCAGCTGGTGGACAACATCGAGGCTTTCGTTGCAGGGAAGCCCCGCAACCTGGTCACCTGACCGCACCATTCCTTCGGGAGAACAATGAGTTGGCTGATTAATCTGGGCACCTGGGTCGCGCTGCTCAAGATCATCGGCGTCAATATCATTTTGAGCGGGGATAATGCCGTGGTAATCGCCCTGGCCTGCCGCGGTCTGCCGCAACACCAGCAAAGAAAGGCCATTTTCTTCGGCAGCGCTGGTGCCATTGTGCTTCGCGTGATACTGACCGGATTCGCGGCTTACCTGATGCAGCTGCCTTATCTCAAGATCGGCGGCAGTCTGCTGCTTTTCTGGATTGCAGTAAAGCTGCTGATGGAGGATGACGACGATGGCGGCATAGAGGGACATACCCATATGCTGGGTGCCATCAAGACCATCATCGTGGCTGATCTGGTCATGAGCCTGGACAATGTTCTTGGCGTCGCCGCGGCCGCCAACGGCGACTTCCTTTTACTGACAATCGGCCTGCTGATCAGCATTCCGCTCATCATCTATGGCAGCACTTTGATTCTGAGGCTGATGGGGCGATTTCCCGTCATCATCACCCTGGGAGGCGCCCTCCTCGGCTTCGTTGCGGGCGAAATGTCAGTCAGCGACCAGAGCATCAGCGGTTTTATTGAAGCTCATCTCCCCCTGCTGCACAGCGTCGTTCCAGTTTTATGCGCCGTGCTGGTCGTGGCATTGGGCAAGCTGCTCGCCAAGGAAAAGTCCTCCGCCACAGTGGACCTCACTGAAGATGAAACGAAATCCCCCTGAACACGAAACAAGACCCTCATGAAAAAGATACTGATCCCCGTTGACGGCTCGGAAAATGCGCTCCGCGCCGTGCAGTTTGCCATCCGCCAGTTGAAGGATGCATCCGCTCCGGTAGAAACCCATCTGCTGAACGTGCAGCCGCCCGTGATCTCCGGGGAGGTAAAAATCTTCGTCAGCCAGGAAGTGATCCAGGCCTATTACCATGACGAGGGCACAAAAGCACTGGCGTCGGCGCGTGCGATATTCGAGGCATCCGGTCTGCCCTGCATCTTTCATATCACTGTCGGGCATGTGGCGGAAACCATTGCAGCCTATGCCAGGGAAAAGGAATGCGAGCAGATCATCATGGGTGTTCGGGGCCTGGGCCCATTGGCCAGTCTTTTGCTGGGCTCTGTCACGACCAAGGTGGTACATCTGGCCAAGGTGCCTGTCACGCTCGTAAAGTAGGCAACCCCACGCATTCTGAGATGCCGATATTCTTTTTTCAGCGATTGGCTACATTTAAAAATATGACTATCAAGGAAATCGTGCCATGAACACCCGTATTCATGTCGCTGGACTGCAGATCGCAAAGCCGCTTCACGATCTTGTGCGCGATGAAATCTCCCCCGGCACCGGCATCCCGGCCGAGCGCGCCTGGCAGGGATTTTCGGACATCGTGCGCGAACTGACGCCCACGAACCGCGCACTGCTTGCCAAACGCGATGAGCTTCAGGCCAGAATCGATGCCTGGCATCTGGAGCACAAAGGCAAGCCGCATGATGCCAAGGCCTACAAACAATACCTCTACGGCATCGGCTACCTGCAGCCCGAGGGCGGCGACTTCAGAATCGGCACCGAAAATGTCGATGACGAGATTGCACGCATCGCCGGTCCCCAGCTCGTGGTGCCGGTGAACAACGCACGTTATGCCCTGAATGCTGCCAACGCGCGCTGGGGTAGCCTGTTCGACGCCCTCTACGGCACGGATGCCATTTCCGAAGAGGATGGCGCGGAACGCAAGGGCGCCTTCAATCCAGTGCGCGGCGCCAGGGTCATTGCCACTGCAAAGGCCCTGCTCGACGAGGCCGTGCCGCTGGCAGAGGGCAGCTACATTGACGCCATCGCCTACGCAGTCAGGGATGGCAGGCTGACCGTCACGCTCTCCAGCGGCGCACGCGTCAGCCTGCGCGATCCTTCACAGTTCAAGGGTTATCAGGAAAAGAACGGCCGCATCATGGCCCTCCTGCTGGTGCACCATGGCCTGCACCTCGAGATTCGCTTCGACACCGATCACCCCATCCACGAGCTGCATCCGACCGGCATCCGCGACATCTATCTGGAGTCCGCCATCTCCACCATCATGGACTGCGAGGACTCGGTGGCGGCGGTTGACGCCGCAGACAAGGTGCGGGTGTATCGAAACTGGCTTGGGTTGATGAAGGGTGAACTGTCGAGCAGTTTCGAGAAGGGCGGCAAAACCATGAGCCGCACGCTCAACCCGGACCGCCGCTACCTCTCACCCGGTGGCGATTTCTTCGAGATTCCCGGCCGCAGCTTGATGCTGGTTCGCAACGTCGGCCACCTGATGACCACCGACGCTGTTCTCGACGAGGACGGGAACGAAGTATTCGAAGGCCTGCTCGACGGCTTCATCACCAGCTATTGCGCGCTGCACGACCTCAAGGGAAACAGCCCGTTCAAGAACAGCCGCACCGGCAGCATTTACATCGTCAAGCCCAAGCAGCACGGCCCCGATGAGGTAGCCTTCACGGCGGAGCTGTTCGCGCGCATCGAAGAAGCGCTTGCGCTGCCCAGGAATACGCTCAAGATTGGCGTCATGGACGAGGAGCGGCGCACTACCCTCAACCTAAAGGAATGCATGCGTGCCGCGCACGAACGCCTGATATTCATCAACACCGGATTCCTCGACCGCACCGGCGACGAGATTCACACCTCGATGGAAGCCGGCCCCGTGCTGCGCAAGGGCGACATGAAAACATCGACCTGGCTCAAGGCCTACGAAGACTGGAACGTGGACATCGGCCTCGCCTGCGGGCTCTCCGGCCGTGCGCAAATTGGCAAGGGCATGTGGACCATGCCGGACCTGATGGCCGGGATGATGGCGAGCAAGCAGGCGCACCCCGAGGCCGGTGCCAACTGCGCCTGGGTACCCTCCCCTACGGCCGCCACCCTGCACGCCATCCACTACCACCGTGTCGACGTGTTCGCGCGCCAAAAGATTTTGCAGTCACGCCCGCGCGCTTCGCTTGATGACCTTTTGGCTATCCCAGTTGTAGAAAAACCGGGCTGGAGCGCGGAAGAAATCCAGCAGGAACTCGACAACAACATCCAGGGCCTGCTCGGCTACGTCGTGCGCTGGATCGACCAGGGCATGGGCGCATCCAAGGTGCCTGACATCCACAATGTCGGCCTCATGGAAGATCGCGCCACCTTGCGCATTTCCAGCCAGCATGTCGCCAACTGGCTGCATCACGGCGTCGTGAGCGAAAGCCAGGTCATGGAAACCCTGCGCCGCATGGCAAAACTCGTCGACCAGCAGAACGTCGGCGACCGCAGCTACATCAACATGGCGCCGCACTACATCAGCCTGGCGTTCCAGGCCGCCCAGGACATGATTTTTCACGGCCACCGTGTTCCAAACGGCTACACCGAACCGACCCTGCACCGCCGCCGGCGCGAATTCAAGGCGGCACTGCGCGGAGAATAAAGCTCGCGAAGATGGCAGACACCGGGCTAATGCTGCGTGCCCGGCAGTTCAAGGGTGAAAAGGTCTCCCAGGGCCCAGCGGATTTCCGTCACCGTGAGATGGCGCGGGATGGTGATGCCCGCCGCGTACTGGTCGCTTTGGCAGATCAGCCACTTCACATCCGGCTGCCGGTCGGATTTCAGCATGAAAATGGTCTTGTAAAACATCTGCCCGGGCCGGTCTGTATCAGCAAAGGCATTGCCAACCATTAAAAAGAATCCCGTCCTTGCCGCAAGTGTGCTCGCGCTCCGCTCGACCCTGACAATGGAAAAGCTGTCTGGCTCAATCCGCTGCGGCTCGGCTCTGACGGTGTTGGCCTCGAAGATGCAGTGCGGCTGCTGCTCCTGCACATGACCGAACGACACCAGCCTGCCATTCTGAATGCGCGCCGTCGCCCAGTTCGCAGGAATATCCAGCGCACGGTTCAGCACAAGGCGGCTCCCGGACGGGAATCGATAGTAAGGCGTATCGGGCCCATAGCTGCGCGGGGTATCACAGGCCCATAGCACCGCTGCAAGGCATAGCAGCATGAAGCGCTTCATGGCTGGCTCCACAGGAAATAATTCACTCTAGCCAGTTATCTGCCGCTTGGCAGATAAATTTTTCAATCCCTTGTGGCGGAACGGCTTTTAGCAGCGGAGAACGTCTCAGTCCTTTCTAGAAACCCGGTTGATTCAAGGCTGGCCAATCAAGATCGATGTTGCAGCATTCTGGCTCGAGTCGTAGGTCAGTCCGCTTCCGCTGACCCCGGTTACGGTGAAGGTGGTCGATCGGACGTTCTTGCTCAATCCTGAACTGACCATGCTGCAGCTGCTGGCGTTCGAAATCGTGCAGCTCTTGCTGCCGCCGCCATTGGAGAAGCTGCCAGTCACCGTGGCGCTCTGAACTTGTGTGTTGATTGCGACATTGGCGCTCGCGATCCAGTTTTTTGAATTGATCGCCTGGCCGCTTCCTGTAATCGTGGAAACGTACACCGTGGAAGACGGCGATGTTGAGCTGCCGCTCGAGCCGCCAGAGGACAGCGAATAACCGAGCAGATTGGGCGAACCGGTGCCTGCGGAGCTCACCTTGTTGGCTGTGGCATAGGCGATGAGTTGCTGCGTCACCTCTGCAGGCGAGGATCCCCTGCCCGAGGCGATGATCAACGCCGCAATGCCCGCCACATGGGGAGATGCCATCGACGTACCGCTGATTGTCGCCGTCCCGCTGTCGCTGTCATTCCAGTCCGAAGTAATTGATGAACCTGGAGCAAAGATGTCGAGGCACTGCCCATAATTTGAATAGGATGCACGGTAATCCGTGCTGGTGGTCGCGCCGACAGTAATGGCACTCGGCTCTGAAGAGGGGGAGTAATTGCAGGCATCCCTGTTGTTGTTGCCTGCCGCCACGACCATCGTCACGCCGCTACTGACCGCGCCGGCCACTGCGGTATTGAGCGCAGTGGACTTGCCGCCGCCCAGTGACATGTTCGCCACGGCTGGCCTAAGCGTTGTTCCCGCCACATAGTCGATCCCAGCAATCACGCCTGTGGTCGTGCCCGACCCGCTGCAGTCGAGGACCCTGACCGGTATCAGGGTGACGCCCTTCGCCACGCCATAAGTGCTGCCACCCACTGTTCCCGCGACATGCGTGCCGTGTCCATTGCAATCGCCTGTCCCAAGGCCATCCTGAATGACGTATGCGCCACCGACCACCCTCCCGCCAAAATCCTGGTGCGTGGCGCGGATTCCTGTATCAATAATGAAGACCGGCAGGCCGGATGCCGTGCTCTCGTAAGTATAGGTGCCGCCAAGCGGCAGATCGCGCTGGTCGATTCTGTCCAGCCCCCAAGTCGCGCCGCTCTGCGTGGCGTTGATATAGACCGTTGCATCAAGCTCGAATGAAACCACGTTCGGGTTGCGGCTCAACGCGGCTTCAAGGGCGGCCGCCCTTTGCAGAGGAACCCTGATGGCAGCACCTTTCAATGCATTGCGATAGCTGATCAGCACCTGCCCACCATATGCGTTTGCAATCGTTCTGGCCTCCTGGTCCGGGTTCGCAGTCCCCGGCCCGAACACCAGGATGTAATTTCCCGGAATGGCTTGGGGCACAGCGACGTTTGCCGCGTCACTCGCCGCCAGGGCGGGCTTCATGAAGAGGCTGGCCGTGAGGCAGAAAAATGCCAGAACGACAGTCTGTTTAAACAAGCTTGTTTTTTGTGGGTTCATTGCAGTTCTCATTCGCCAGCAAGATGGCGGGATGCTCCAAGCTCTAAGTCAGAAATCAAACTCGCCAGAAATTATTCTTGCAGTCTCACAGATAGATACGACAAGACATGTGAAATGATCATTATCAATAGATATCATCGTGACAAACAACTCACAAAACTATCTTGGTTAAATCTCATTAATCACGAACATCTTCGTCCGTCCAAATATCATCTACAACTTGGTCGAATATACCTGATTTAAAGCTAAAATCAGTGCCAGATGGCCTTGCTAACGGTCTGATTTTTAGACCTGCATCGATCGTCTGCATTCTTATCAAATAAATAAGCTTTAAAGGGAACAACATGAAAAAAACAGCACTGGCACTGGCCATTCTGGCTGCGATGACAACCGTTGCCTATGCAGAATCGTCCCCAAGTTCTTCCGGTGACATCTCCGTCTACGGCGGTTGGTTCGATTTAGCGGACAAATACGATTCCGATTACAGCGGCCGCGGCTATGCATATGGTGGCGCGATTCGAATCAATGCATGGCTCTCTCCCACGACCTCGGTGCAGCTGGATGCGAATGTCGACAAGACAACACAAGAATCTGATGCCAACTACGATCAAATCGTCAACAATTACGCGATTCACCTGAGCCATCGCGACGACAATGTTCTTTTCGGTGGATTCGCTTCATCAGGAACCAGTCGCGGATACAGCGATTTTGATGGAAGCCGATTTGCAACACTGGGTTTTGAGACCCAACTGACCGGAGGACCCAGCCAGGTCTATCTGCAAACGGGCGTTACCAAAAGTGTCTCCCCCTCCAATTACGAGTCGGCACCTTATATCCGCCTGGAGGCAAAGCATTTCTTTGGCCCGAATACCATGTTGGCAGCCAATATGGGCTACTCGGATATCACTTATGACCGAGGCGGCAGCACGATCCAGCACAAAACCTGGGGCGTTGACCTCGAGCATCGATTCGAGGGCTCGGTGCTTTCCATGTTTGCTTCATACCAGGGCTCACATAACGATGAGGTCAACGAGCATGAAGCCTGGCTGACCCACACCATCCTCCTTGGCCTGAAGTTGAATTTCGGCAGCGACACCCTCCAAGCCGCTTCCAAGACTGGCCCGACGCTTGCTGATTACAACCCCATCACGGGCGTAGAGCGCTTGCGTTTGGGCAATTGGGAATAAGCAGTAACAGGCTAATTCAACTGCCTCATACGACAAGGCCACCTTCGGGTGGCCTTGTTAATTCTGGGCAACAGGATGTATCGAACGCGGACGTCCAGAAATGAAAAGGCCCGCATTTCTGCGGGCCTGATGTATTTCTTGGCTCCCCGAGCTGGGCTCGAACCAGCGACCTGCGGATTAACAGTCCGTCGCTCTACCGACTGAGCTATCGGGGAACAGGAAAGCGCGCATTCTAGACAGAATGCGGGTTCCGGTCAAGCTTGACGGCACTTTAGTTTGCACTGCTCCGCCATTTCCGGGCCCCGCCTGACTGTGCGGAAGTCAGGTTGCAGCAAGGCAAAGCGCCAGCGCTTCTTCCCAATCCGGCATGCGGATGTCAAAGGTCTTTTGGAGTTTCTCATTCGACAGCACGGAATTTGCCGGGCGCTTCGCCAGCGTGGGATATTCCGCCGTCGAAATCGCCTTCAACTCAGGAATTTTCTCCCCCCTGTCCTGCATGTCACGGAGGATCAACGCAGCAAAGCCGTGCCAGCTGGTACGACCACCGCAAGTCAGGTGATAAATGCCCGAGAGGCGCTGGCGGTCATCCGGAGTCGCGCCTGGCGCGAGCCACAGGGCCAGCATCTGTGCCGTGGCTTCAGCGATGCTCCTAGACCAGGTCGGCGCGCCGAACTGGTCGGCCACGACGGACAGCTTGTCACGCTCTTGCGCAAGCCGCCGCATGGTCAGGAGAAAGTTGTTGCCTCGCATCCCGTATACCCAACTGGTGCGCAGGATGAGATGATCGGCCCCGCTCGCCTGCACAAGCTCCTCGCCGGCGAGTTTGCTCGCACCATAAACGCCCAGTGGACGCGGCGCATCGTACTCGGCATAGGCGCCAAACTGGCTGCCGTCGAAAACATAGTCGGTGGAGTAATGCACCAGCGTAATGCCCAGACGCGCCGCCACTTTGGCCAACGCCAGCGGGGCCTCTGCGTTGACGGCATATGCCAGGGCCTGCTCGCTCTCCGCCTTGTCCACGGCCGTGTAGGCCGCCGGATTGACGATGAGATCGGGCTTGATGGCGCGCAGCGCCGGTGCCAGGGTTTCAGGCCTGGCAAGGTCGAATTCGGCGTGGCTCGGCGCCACCACCCGGCCAAGGGTTGCCAGCGTGCGCCGCAGCTCCCAGCCCACCTGACCATTTGCGCCAGTGAGCAGGATGGTTCTCACGCGTACACCTCGGCCTGCACGAGTGGCACGCCCTTACGGTCCTTGTCGGACAACAGGGGTTCGCCAACCAGCGGCCAGGCGATGCCTAGCGCAGCATCATCCCAGAGCAGCGTGCGCTCGTGCTCCGGAGCGTAGTAGTCGGTGGCCTTGTAGAGCACCTCGGCGAAGTCGGACACGACATAGAAACCGTGTGCGAAACCCGGCGGAATCCAGGCCATGCGATGGTTCTCGGCAGACAATGTCATGCCCACCCATTTTCCGAAGGAAGGCGACGCGCGCCGGATGTCCACCGCGACATCGTATATTTCGCCCGTCACCACGCGCACCAGTTTGCCTTGCGGCTGGCGCGTCTGATAGTGCAATCCGCGCAGTACGCCGCGGGCCGAACGCGAATGATTGTCCTGCACGAACTCCGAGTCGATGCCAAGCGCGGCCATGGCACGGCGGTTGTAGCTTTCGAGGAAAAAGCCGCGTTCATCGCCGAACACTTTCGGCGCGACCATGAACACGTCGGGAATCGCGGTGGCGATCTTTTCCATTAGAAGATCTGCTCTTTCAGCAGCGCCAGAAGGTATTGTCCATACTGGTTCTTTGACAGAGGTGCGGCCAGCCGCTCGATCTGCGCGGCGTCGATGAAGCCCTCACGATAGGCAATTTCCTCGGGGCAGGCGATCTTCAAACCCTGTCGGCGCTCGATGGTCTCGATGAATTGTGCGGCCTCGAGCAGGCTTTCGTGCGTGCCGGTATCGAGCCAGGCCTGCCCGCGCCCCATGACCTGCACGTCCAGCTCGTTCCATTCCAGGTACTGGCGGTTGACGTCGGTGATTTCCAGTTCGCCGCGCGGCGAAGGCTTGAGCCTTCTGGCAATCTCGACCACGCGGCTGTCATAGAAATACAGGCCGGTGACGGCATAACGCGACTTGGGCGCCTTGGGCTTCTCCTCCAGGCTGACCGCACGCCCCTGGGCATCGAACTCGACCACGCCATAGCGCTCGGGATCGTGCACCGGGTAGGCGAACACGCTGGCACCGCTCTTTTTGGCGTCCGCCTGCTTGAGGTCGCGGGCCATGTCGTGGCCATAGAAAATGTTGTCGCCCAGTACCAGCGCGCTGGGGGCGCCATTGAGGAATTTTTCTCCGATGATGAAGGCCTGGGCCAGCCCGTCGGGCGACGGCTGCACCGCGTACCGGATGCTAAGGCCCCACTGGCTGCCGTCGCCCAGCAGCTGCTCGAAGCGCGGCGTATCCTGCGGCGTGGAAATCAGCAGAATGTCGCGGATGCCCGCCAGCATCAGCGTGGACAGCGGGTAATACACCATGGGCTTGTCGTACACCGGCAGCAGCTGTTTGGAAACCGCCTGGGTAACCGGATAAAGCCGGGTGCCGGAGCCGCCGGCGAGGATGATGCCTTTGCGCTGAGTCATATTCTTGCCGTCATGTTCTTGCCGCGTAGTTGGTTTGCACCCAGTTGCGGTATTCGCCCGAAATCACATTATCCACCCATGCCCCGTTTTCCAGGTACCACGCCACGGTCTTGCGGATGCCGGTCTCAAAGTTTTCCTGCGGCTGCCAGCCTAGCTCGTTCTGGATCTTCGTAGAATCGATGGCATAGCGCGCATCGTGGCCGGGACGGTCCTTCACGAAAGAAATGAGCTTCTCGTGCGGCGTCACCGGGGAGCCCGGATGCAGTTCGTCGAGGATGGCGCAAAGAGTCTTCACTACTTGCAGATTAGTCTTTTCGTTGTTGCCGCCGATGTTGTAGGTCTCGCCCGCCCTGCCCCTTTCCAGCACCGCCATGATGGCAAGGCAATGGTCGGTGACGTAAAGCCAGTCACGGACATTGCTGCCGTCGCCGTAGATGGGCAGCGGCTTGCCGGAAATGGCGTTATGAATCACCAGCGGGATGAGCTTCTCCGGGAACTGGCAAGGTCCGTAGTTATTGGAGCAATTGGTGGTCAGCACCGGCAAACCATAGGTATGGTGATAGGCGCGCACCAGATGGTCGGATGCGGCCTTGGAAGCCGAATACGGACTGTTGGGCGCATACGGCGTGGTTTCGGAAAACGCGGGGTCGTTCGGCCCCAGGGAGCCGTAAACCTCGTCGGTGGAAACGTGCAGGAAGCGGAAGGCGGTTTTAGCGCCGCTTTCAAGGCCGCCCCAGTACGCGCGCACGGCTTCAAGCAGGTTGAAGGTGCCGACCACGTTGGTCTCGATGAAATCGGCCGGGCCGTGGATGGAACGGTCAACGTGGCTTTCAGCAGCAAAATTGATGACTGCGCGCGGTTTGTGGCCAGCCAGCAGTTTCTCGACCAGTGCCCGATCACCGATGTCGCCCTGCACGAACACATGGCGGGCATCGTCCTTGACCTTGTCCAGGCTGGCCAGGTTGCCGGCATACGTCAGCTTGTCCAGGTTGACGACGGGCTCACCCTTGCGTGCCAGCCATTCCAGGACAAAATTGGCGCCAATAAAGCCGGCCCCGCCGGTGACGAGAATCATGATGAGAGTTTCAAGTGATCGGTTGTGCCGGGATTTTATCCTGTAAGCAGGCAGAAAGGCCGGAAACGGCACGATTAAGGCGCTAGAGGAAAAACGGCGGAGAAGCAAGAAATCCCGGCACCGCCCTAAAGTCGTTTGGAACCGGGCCGTTAAGGGTAGCTAATTCGTGTGTTGTACCGTCTGGCCGGGGATCGGATGCCCCCTCGGTTTACCGAGTAGCCAGACAGCTTTGCGGCGCTTCGTTGAGCGCCGCTTTTTATTTTCGATGCCCCGGGTTTTCTACGCCGTGAGCAAGGGCTCGGGAAACTCCAGCTTGACCTGCCCCACCGAATCCACGTCCACGCGAACTCGTCCGCCGTTGGCCAGGCGGCCGAACAGCAGCTCGTCGGCCAGCGCCTTGCGGATGGTGTCCTGGATCAGGCGCGCCATGGGTCGGGCGCCCATGTTGGGATCAAAGCCTTCCTTGCCCAGGTGATCCTTGAGCGCGTCGGAGAAGCTGATCTCGACCTTCTTCTCATGCAGCTGGTCTTCCAGCTGCATCAGGAACTTGTCCACCACGCGCATGACCACCTCGTGATTCAAGGGCGCGAACTGGATGATGGCATCGAGCCGGTTGCGGAACTCGGGCGTGAACATGCGCTTGATGTCCATCAGCTCGTCGCCCGCCTTGCTCGATTGCGCGAATCCGATCGAGGCCTTGGACAGGTTCTCGGCGCCTGCGTTGGTGGTCATGATCAGGATGACGTTGCGGAAATCCACCTTGCGGCCATTGGTGTCGGTCAGCGTGCCGTGGTCCATCACCTGCAGCAGCACGTTGTAGATGTCCGGGTGCGCCTTCTCGATCTCGTCCAGCAGCAGCACGCAGTGTGGATGCTTGTTGACCGCCTCGGTCAAAAGACCGCCCTGGTCGAAGCCGACATAGCCGGGTGGCGCGCCGATCAGGCGCGAGACTGCGTGGCGTTCCATGTACTCGGACATGTCGAAGCGGGTGAGCTCGATGCCCAGGGTGTAGGCGAGCTGTCGCGCGACTTCGGTCTTGCCGACGCCGGTGGGGCCGGAAAACAGGAAGGAGCCGATCGGCTTTTGCGGATTGCCAAGGCCGCTTCGCGACATCTTGATGGCCGCGGCCAGGGCATCGATGGCGGCATCCTGGCCGAACACCACGGCCTTGAGGTCGCGGTCGAGGCGCTTCAGCGACTCGCGATCATCGACCGACACGGTCTTGGCCGGCACGCGCGCAATCTTGGCGATGATGTCCTCGATTTCCTTGGGCGTGATCACCTTCTTCTGCTTAGACTTGGGCAGGATGCGCTGCGCCGCACCGGCTTCGTCGATGACGTCGATCGCCTTGTCCGGCAGGTGACGGTCGCTGATGAAGCGGGCCGAGAGCTGCGCCGCGCTGGTCAGCGCGGAAGCGGTGTATTTCACGCCGTGGTGGTCCTCGAAGCGCGACTTCAGGCCGCGCAGAATGGCCACGGTATCGTCCACGCTGGGTTCGAGCACGTCGATCTTCTGGAAGCGCCGGGACAGGGCGTGGTCCTTCTCGAAAATGCCGCGATATTCCGTATAGGTCGTCGCGCCGATGCAGCGCAGTTGGCCTGAGGAAAGCGCCGGCTTCAGCAGGTTGGAGGCATCCAGCGTGCCACCGGAGGCCGCACCCGCGCCAATCAAGGTGTGAATCTCGTCAATGAACAGGATGGCGTCGGAATCGTCGGCCAGCTGCTTGAGCACGCCCTTGAGGCGCTGCTCGAAATCGCCTCGGTACTTGGTGCCGGCCAGGAGCGCGCCCATGTCGAGCGCGTAAACGGTGCTGTGCGCGAGGATGTCGGGCACGGTGCCCTCAACGATGCGGCGCGCCAGGCCTTCGGCGATGGCGGTCTTGCCCACGCCCGCCTCGCCCACCAGCAGCGGATTGTTCTTGCGGCGGCGGCACAGGGTCTGGATTACGCGCTCCAGTTCGGTCTCGCGTCCGATCAGCGGATCGATCTTCCCGGCCAGCGCCTGGGCATTGAGGTTCAGGGTGTAAGAGTCCAGCGGTGAGCCAGCAGCGCCTTCCTGGGCCGTTTCGGTGGACGGCTCTTCCTGGCGCGGGGTGCCGGCCTGCGGCACCTTGGCAATACCGTGGGAAATGAAGTTGACCACGTCCAGGCGGGAAACGCCCTGCTGGTCAAGAAAATAGGCAGCGTGCGAGTCCTTCTCGCCGAAAATCGCCACCAGCACGTTGGCGCCGGTGCCTTCCTTTTTGCCGGAAGACTGCACGTGCAGGATGGCGCGCTGGATCACGCGCTGGAAGCCAAGCGTGGGCTGGGTGTCTACCTCGCCGTCACCTTCGACTCTGGGCGCGTGCTCTTCGATGAACTCGGTCAGTTTCTTGCGCAGTTCGTCCAGGCTGGCGCCGCAGGCGCGCAGCACCTCGGCGGCGGAAGGGTTGTCCAGCATCGCCAGCAGCAGATGTTCGACCGTGATGAACTCGTGCCGCTTTTGGCGCGCGTCCATGAAGGCCATGTGCAAGCTAACTTCGAGTTCCTGCGCGATCATAAAAACCTCAACTTTTCTCCATCGTACACTGCAAGGGATGCTGGTTGTCCCGCGCAAAACGGGTCACCTGCTCCACTTTTGTATTGGCGATATCCCTGGGATAAACCCCACAGACACCCACGCCCTCAGTATGCACTTTGAGCATGATTTGCGTCGCCCGTTCACGGTCCATGCCAAAAAAACGCTGCAGCACAACAACCACGAAATCCATGGGCGTGTAATCGTCATTCAGCAACAGCACCTTGTACAGCGGCGGCAGCTTGGTCTTGGCTTTTGCCGGCTCAAGTACGGTGCCCGCTTCTCGTTTAACTGCCATTATTCGGAATGTAGCCCATAACACTGCCTATATTTGATGAGCGCGCAAGAATTTTCAACCCCTTGTTGAAGAGGGCCTGAAATCAAGCGGCGCAAGGCCTTGCCAGCCACCCCGGCGGGCCCCTGCCAGGGCAACCAGGGTGTTTCGCCGCGCCAAGCGTGTGCTCCTGCCCCGCCGGCCTGACCAATAAAAAAGCCCCGAATCGGGGCGTTTTTTATTTGGCGGAGAAGGGGGGATTCGAACCCCCGATACGGGAGAACCCGTATGCCGGATTTCGAATCCGGTGCATTCAACCACTCTGCCACCTCTCCGCGTGGTTTCGCTTGGGTATTGCCGTGTCACGGCAAAGCGAAGGCGCGATTTTACATGGAGTTGCCCGCCCGCCCAAACCAAAATTTGGCAGGTTGAGCATGCTAGACTCCCGAAATGATCCGCGCCTTGTGTTTGGGCTGGCTGGTCTTCTTGACCCTGCAAGGATGCAGCCGCCCTGTGCCCGATCCCGACACCAGCAAGGAGCTGGTGGTTTCCGTTCCATATGGCCCCGCCACGTTCTACCTCGATGCCGAAGGCAAGCCGGCAGGCTTCACGCATGATGTGGTGCAGGCGTTTGCCGACCGCAACAACTGGACGGTGGTCTGGAAGCAATCGGAGACCTATCCCGATCTGTTCGACAGCCTCAAGAAGCACGAGAGCCACCTCGTTGCCGCCAACCTGATCTCCGCCTCAGTCAACGAACAGCGGCTGCTCCCGGGCCCCATGCTGTTCGATACGCGGGTGGTTGTCGTTACCCGCGATCCGGCGCCAAAAATCGACAACCTCGCCGATCTTGCCAAGCTGAGAATTGGCGTCGCCCAGGGTGCCGGCCATATCGCCCTGCTGGAATCGGCCCGCCGCAAATACCCCAAGCTGGCCTGGACCGTCCTGGAAGGCGTCTTTCCCGAGGGGCTGCTGGCCAAGCTGGACGAGATGGAATTCGACGCCGTCGTGGTGAACGAACAGGATTTCGACCTGGCGCGTAGCCAATACCATACCCTGCGCATCGGCTATGAATTGTCCAAGCACGAGCCGGTCGTGTGGGCCCTGCCGCATGGTGTCAGTCCATCCCTGCTTGCCAAGCTCAACCGGTTTTTCATCGAGGCGCGACGCGACGGCAGTTTGCAGAAAATCTACGAGCGCCATTACGGCCACTTCAAACGGCTGGAATCGGCCGATATCGAAGGCATCCTGACACGCAGGGTGGACATCCTGCCGCGCTATCGCCCCTTCTTCAAGGCGGCCCAGGAGCAAAGCACCCTGGACTGGCGCCTTTTGGGCGCAATCGGCTACCAGGAATCCAAATGGGATCCCTTCGCCACCTCGGCCACAGGCGTGCGCGGGCTGATGATGCTGACGGGCGAGACCGCCGACCGCATGGGCATCACCGACCGGCTTGATGCGCGCCAAAGCATATTGGGCGGCGCCAAGTACCTGATGCTGCTGAAGGAAGCGCTGCCCGACCGCGTGCCCGAACCTGACCGCACCTGGCTGGCGCTGGCGGCCTACAACCAGGGTATCGGCCATATTGAAGATGCCCGCCGCATCGCCCAGGCGCGGGGCAGGAATCCGGACAGCTGGGCGGACGTGAAACAGACCCTGCCGCTGCTGGCGCGCGGCGGCTACGAAAAATTCACCAAATTCGGGTATGCGCGCGGCGGCGAGGCAGTGATCTTCGTCGAAAGCATCCGCAGCTACTACGACATACTGCTGCGACTCGAAAAAGAGTACAAACCCCCGCTCTCAAGCAGCAAGACCCACCGCAAGAAATTGACGCTCAACTGAGGCGTTCAGGCGCCCAGCGTTTCGATCCCGCCCATGTATGGCACCAGTACGGCAGGGATGCTGACGCTGCCATCGGCGTTCTGGCAGTTTTCCAGGATGCCCACCAGGGTGCGGCCGACTGCAAGACCGGAACCGTTCAGGGTATGCACCAGCTCGGGTTTGTTCTTTTCGTTGCGGTAGCGCGCCTGCATGCGCCGAGCCTGGAAGGCCTCGAAGTTCGAGCAGGAGGAAATCTCGCGATAGGTATTTTGCGCCGGCAGCCACACCTCGAGGTCGTAGGTCTTGGCGCTGCCAAAGCCCATGTCGCCGGTGCACAGCAGCATTTTCCTGTACGGCAGTCCAAGCAGCTGCAGAATCCTTTCGGCATGCGCCGTGAGCGCCTCGTGCGCGGCGTAGGAATCCTCAGGCTTCACGATCTGCACCAGCTCCACCTTGTCGAACTGGTGCTGGCGAATCATGCCGCGGGTGTCGCGCCCGTAGGAGCCGGCCTCGGAACGGAAACACGGCGTGTGCGCCACGTACTTGCGCGGGAGGCTCTCGGGCGCCAGGATTTCGCCGCGCGCGAGGTTGGTCACCGGCACTTCGGCGGTGGGGATGAGGTACAGCTTCTCGTCCGCGTTCTTGAAGGTGGAAAACAGGTCTTCCTCGAACTTGGGCAGCTGGCCGGTGCCGAACATGGAATCGGCGTTGACCATATAGGGAACGTAGACCTCGGTGTAGCCATGCTCGCGGGTGTGCACGTCGAGCATGAACTGGGCGAGCGCGCGGTGAAGGCGCGCAATGCCGCCCTGCATTACCGAGAAGCGCGCGCCAGAGAGCTTGGCGCCGGCCTCGAAATCCAGCCCCAGTGCGGCGCCGACGTCGACATGGTCCTTCACTTCAAAGTCGAACGCGCGCGGCGTGCCCCAGCGCGAGACCTCCTTGTTTTGGTCTGCGTCCTTGCCCAAAGGCACCGATTCATGCGGCAGGTTGGGCACACCGGCAAGCAATTCCTGCATGCGCCCCTGGATGTAGGCGAGCTTTTCTTCCGCTGCCTTCAACTCATCGCCAAGACCCGCCACCTGCGCCATGATGGGCGCGACGTCCTCGCCCTTGGACTTGGCGACGCCGATGCTCTTGGACAGGGTGTTGCGGCTGGCCTGCAGTTCCTGGGTGCGGGTCTGCACCGCCTTGCGGTCAGCCTCAAGCGCGTTGAATTCAGCCACGTCGAGCTCGAAGCCGCGGGTTTTGAGTCGGGCCGCCCCGCCTTCGATGTCGGCGCGCAGGAGTTGGATGTCCAGCATGGTTCTTCCCTGTTATTTCTTTTTCCTGCGCGCGGCAGCGTCGAGCCCGCGCAGGTAATTCAA
>DAIMZB010000018.1:0-22455 GCA_036734185.1 Thiobacillaceae bacterium
CAGCGCGACCATGCCCGCCGCATGCTGGTGTGGCAGGGTTGTGTGCAGCCCGGCGTTGCGCCCGACATCAACGCGGCATCGGCGCGCGTGCTGGACCGCTTCGGCATTCGCCTGATTCCGGCCAGCGACGGCTGCTGCGGCGCCATGAGCTATCACCTCGCCGCCACCGACGAGGCGCATGCGCTGATGCGCAAGAACATCGACGCCATGTGGCCGCACATCGAATCCGGCATCGAGGCCATCGTCCTCACTGCGAGCGGCTGCGGCACGCATTTCCGTGACTATGGCGAGCTGCTGCGGGACGATCCGGCATACCGCGACAAGGCCAGGCGCGTCTCCGAACTGACCCGGGACATCGCCGAAATCGTGGCCGGGGAGTGGCAGGAAGGCGCAGGGCATGAACTGCCTGCACCAAACCAGCAATTGCGTATCGCCTTTCAGTCTTCATGCAGCTTGCAGCATGGTGAAAAGCTGAACGGCGTGGCCGAGAAGCTGCTGAAACGCGCCGGCTACAAGCTGATGCCCGTGCAATACCCGTTCATGTGCTGCGGTGCGGCGGGCACTTATTCGATCCTGCAGCGCACGCTCTCGGTCTCGCTGCGCACGCAAAAACTCAAGACCCTGCTGGCTGGCCGCCCGGCTGCAATTGCAACGGCCAACATCGGCTGCCTGGCGCATCTGGCGGCTACTGCGCCAGTGCCGGTGCACCACTGGATCGAGTTCCTCGACGAGCGATTCGCCGCGGCTCAAACCCAATAACCGCAGGCCAAAATAGAAAACACCCGCTTGGCTGCCCTTGCTGGTGCAGACTTGCGGGTGTTTTCCTTGCTGCATCGATCCCCCGACCCCTGCCTTGCGGCAGCGGCCGGTTCGCGCTATCAGCCCCCCTGGCGGTGCTGTTCGCGCAGGCTGTCGCTCATGTGCTTGCCGATCAGCGAGAGCAGGCGCAGGCCTTCGAGGGTGCCGGGATCGCGCACCACGCGAATGGTGCAGCCGATGCCGCCGGCCGCCGGCGGAGTCGATGCGATTTCCTGGCTGGCCTCGTGAATGGCCTTGGACAGCGCAACCAGGAAATTCTGGCTGTCTTCGCGGTCCAGCACTTGAAGCAGGCTCATCAGCCCCTGGTTCCGGGTCAGGCGATCAAGCAGGGTGATGCCTTCGCTCATGGCCCCCGACAGCCGGGTCACGATGTCGTCGGACATCGCATCCCGCGCCGCAGAGACAATTTGCGCGAATTCGACAAGACGCTGCAGGTCGTCGTCGTTCATCGATGCGGCAGGGCGAGTTTCATTAGTTGTCGTCATGGCTAGGCTTTCTCACAGCAATCCGCGAACGCTGGTCCAATACATCTGGTTGTAGGCAGTCTTGAACCAGTGCATGGGCTTCGACGCGGGTTTAAGGTCAGGCGGGGTCGTATAGTTGAACATCGCGTAGGTGGCACGGTCATGGCCAGCCTCGATGAAGCAGTATACCTTGCCGTCGTAATCGCGCACAGGCGTGCCGATCTTGACAATCGAAGCGATGTTTTCAGCAACCACTTCGGCCTCGAAGTGCGCGGCCGAACCGGTCTTGCTCACCGGCAGGTTGGTGGTGTCGCCCAGCACATAAACTTCGTCATGGCCGTTCATGGTGAGTTTGTAGCGGTCAGTCGGGATCCAGCCGCCAGAGCCCATGTTGTTCTGCTCGATCACTTCCATGCCGTTATGCGGCGGGATGGCAACCAGCAGGTCATACTTCGACTCCGTGCCTTCTTCGCTGCGCACGACCTTGTTCTCGACGTCGACTTCCTTGACGTTGAACAGCGTCTCGATCTCGATGCCCATGCGCTGGAACTCGGGCTTGGCCCACTTCGCCACGTTCTCGATGGTGTGCATGCGGCCGATCGGGTAGTGGTACTTGATGTTGGTCTTTTCGCGGATGCCGCGCATCTTCAGATAATCATGCAGCGAGAAGATGAACTCGACCGGGGCGATCGGGCACTTGTGCGGCACGCCGACCACCAGGGAAATGTCCCCGCCTTCGAACTCGCGCAGCTTCTTGAACAGCTTGACGGCGCCTTCTTCGGTGTAGAACGTGTCCGCGCCTTCGGTGAGGCCGGGAATCTGCTCGGGAACAATGCGCGAACCGGTGGCAATAACGAGGATGTCGTAATCGTAAGTCTTGCCGCTCTTGGTCTGCACCTTCCTCTGGTCCAGCATGAACTTTTCCACGGGATCGATGTGGAACTCGATGTTGGATTCGAGCAGGCTTTTCTGGTCGCGATACAGCTGATCCGGGGTCATCTGCCCAAATGCCACATACAGCAGGCCAGGCTGGTACATATGACGGTCAGTAGCCGAGAGCATCGTGAGACGAACCCTGCGGCTCCTGATCTCAGCGGACAGCCGCCGCGCGAGGTTGTTGGCCACAATGGTACCGCCTGTGCCACCACCGACGACTAAAATTCTCATTACATTCTCCTATCCAAATTTGCCACGACTGGTTGGCCGCTGACGGTCAGCCCATCCTGGCCCAAAAAGTTCGCCTTATTTGGCCTTGCGAATCTTCAGGTGATAGACCCCGTCGATTTTCTCGCTGCCCAGCATCTCGTGGCCAACTTTGGCGACCCACTCCGGCACATCGGCAGCGGAGCCTTCGTCAGTCGACAGAAGCTCCAGGGTGTCGCCCACGCTGGCCTGCTTCATATAGGTAATCAGCTCCATGAGCGGACCGGGGCAGAAGGATCCGCGTGCATCGATAACTTTGTTCGTACTCATGACTCAATCTCCAAAAAACCACAAACTACAAAAAATCTCCCGAACGCTTAGAACGTCAGGATATCGCCGCCCTCTGCGTCGCTCAGGAAGCGGGTAAGGCCGGTGGGTGGGCCCAGCTCGGGGTCCAGGTCATCCTTGCCCACGTGAAGCATGTCCAGCGCCATCGAGCACGGCAGGATCTTGGCATCGCCAAGTTCAACCGCCTGCTGGAACAGTTGTTTGAACGGGGGCACGCCCTTCTGCTCCATGAGCTTGCCCATTTCGCCTTCGACGGGTGCCACGTCGGAATTGCCCTTGATGAAATAGGACAGTGCGTGCATGGAAAGAAACACGTTCACATCGGTGCCGGTCGCTGCCGCAACCGATGCAATCATCGCGGCCATCTGCATTTTCTCTCGTGTTCCCGTCACGAGAACGATACTCATCTTCTGGGACATGCTGCTTTACCTCATAAATTAATTGCTTAGCCTTCGGATCCGGCAGCCCTGGCATTCGAACGCCAGGGCACCTTCATTTCACCCGGACAGCACTGCGTCCGGGCGACTCCATCATTTATCCACGGTGCCAGCTGTAGCGCTTGATCAGCAGCACACAGATGCCATCGAGGACATAACCCACAGCACCGATGGTCACCACGAAAGCCATCAGGTGCGCGTATTCCAGACTCTCACGCGCATCTTCGATCGCGTAGCCGAAGCCGGAAGTAACGCCCAGGAATTCCGCCGGGATGATCACGATCCAGGCCACGCCGAGCGCCAGGCGGATACCCGTCAGCACGTCGAACAGGATGGCCGGAATGATGATCCGGGTAACCATGTGGTACGGCTTGGCGCCCAGGTTGCGGGCAACCTTGAACCAGTTCGGGTCCACCTTGGCCAGGCCGGCGGCAGTCGAGAACACCACGGGCCAAACCGATGCAATCGCGATCAGGAAAACGATCGCTTCTTCCCAGCCGGTAAACACCACCACGGCGATCGGCTCCCAGGACAGCGGGCTGATCATTCGCATGAACTGGAAGGGAACGTTGAACAGGTTCTGAAACCACTTCACACGTCCAAACACGATGCCGATCGGCACGCCAATGGCAATCGCGAGGCCAAGGCCCATGCCGAGACGGTAGCCGCTGTTCTCAAGCGCCGCCTGGATGGTGCCGTGCTCCCAGATTTCGGGGAACGCCTTGAACGTCGACAGCGGCGAAAAATCCCGGAATTGAGACATGGTCGGATCCAGGGTGACGTAGTAGATCGCCGCCCACCAGATCGCGCCAAGCGCAACCAGTCCGATAAAGAAGTGCACCGAGTTGTGCGCCGTCGCCTTGATGGCGCGCGACAGACAGTTACCGGACACGCCCGCGCTGACCACCGCGTTGGCTACTGCAGTATTTCCGCTCATGATTGAATCGCCTCCCTACGGCTAACAGGCATGGGGGACAGCTCGTTCACCAGCGCCCACTTGCTACCAATTTCGTGTTCCACAAACGACTTCTTTTCCACACACAGGGCTGATCCGGACCTCATGCTGCACCTCCACGATGCCAGCTGGTGCGCTTGATCAGCAGAACCAGAATGCTGTCGAGCACATAACCGATCACGCCAATGGTCAGCACCAGGGCGGTCAGGTGGTTGTACGACAGCGTTTCGCGCGAGTCTTCAATCGCATAGCCAAGGCCCGAGGTCACGCCGAGGTATTCCGCCGGCACCAGCACGATCCAGGCCACGCCCAGCGCCAGACGAATCCCGGAGAACACGTCAAAGGCGATTGCAGGCATGATGATCTTAGTCAGCATCTGCAACGGGCTGGCGCCCAGGTTGCGGGCCACCTTGAACCAGGCCGGATCGACCTTCGCCAGGCCCGCCGCAGTGGCGAACAGGACCGGCCAGACCGAAGCGATGGCAATCAGGAAGATGATCGAGCCATCCCAGGTTGCGAACGTCAGCACGGCGATCGGCATCCAGGACAGCGGGCTGATCATTCGGATGAACTGGAACGGAGAGTTGCTGTAGGCCGCGAACCACTTGATGCGGCCGACCAGCACCCCGATGGGCACGCCGATCAGGATGGCGATCAGCATACCGGAACCCAGGCGATAGCCGCTCGCGAGCGAGGCATTCTGGATCTTGCCTGCTGCCCACATGTCAGGGAATGCCTGAAGCGTGGGAATCAGGCCGAAAGTCGAATAACTGGCCAGTTTCGGCGACGAGGTGAGCATGTAGCCGGCAATCAGCCACAGTCCCGCCAGGATGGACAGACCGCCCGCGGCCCAAGCCAGGCGCTGCAGGGCATATTGTCCGAGACTCAAAAACCCGCCCTGCCGGGCGGGGGTTGCTGCAAAGTTCATAGCAAAATTACCTCTTTACGCAAAAAGTGAATCTTTTTTGCGAAGCACTCAAAAACCCGCCCTTGCGGGCGGGGGTTGCTGCATGGTTCAAAGTGCGATGGTTTCCTTGCGCTCAAAGGGGTTGCCTTTTTGCGGAACGCTGAGATCCCATTTCCACTTCGGATTCGCATCAAGCGCATTCTTGATGTAGGTGTACTGCACCAGGTCCTTGGCGACGAAGTCGGGCGTCAGCTTCTTGAGGAAGTCGAGCTCGCCACCCACCAGGGTGGTCTTCATCTCGGTCACCACCTGCTTGGTAGCGCTCGGGTACGGCCAGCCCTGGAAGTTGATGCGGCTCTGCTCCCACTCGGGATGCTTGATCGCTTGCGGCTGGGAATAATCCGCCACGTCGTAGAACATGAGCGCGCGCTCGACCACCTCGGCCGGGAAGGGCAGGTACTTCTTGCCATCCTTGGACAGCATCTGCGCCATGGCCTTGCGGTTCGCACCAAGATACAGCTGCGCCTTGACGATGGCATTGTGGATGCCCTGAGCCCACTGGGCGCGAGCCGGATCCATGGCATCGTCTTCGTGCATGACAACCACGCAGCAGGGATGGCCCTTCCACACGTCGCCGGTGAAGCGCAGCATCTCACCGTCGGCCTTCAGCTCGCCCAGCGCGTTGAACGGCTCGGCAACGCAGTAGCCGTGGATCTGGCCAGCGGCGAGTGCAGGCGGCATGTCCGGCGGGTTCAGCACCAGCAGGTTGACTTCGTTGGGCGCCAGCTTGGCGTCCTGCGGGCGGATCACCGGGGTCAGGCCGGCATCGCGCATCATCTTCTGGGAGATGATGTTGTGGATCGAGTACCAGTAGGGCACGGCGAACTGCTTGCCGCCCAGGTCCTTCACGGTCTTGATGTTGGCCTTCTTGCTGACGATCATGCCAGAACCGTTGGTGTGGTTCCAGGCAGTGATCTTGACCGGGAACTTGTTGTTGTAACGCATGTAAACCGGCACCGGGATCAGCATGTGCGTCAGGTTGAAGCGCTGGGAAGAGAAGGCTTCCACCAGCGGCGACCAGCCGCGGATCAGCGTCGGCGGCTCGGACTCGATGCCCTCGGCCTTGAAGAAGCCCATCTCGTGCGCAACCAGCAGGGTCGCGGCATCGGTAATCGGGATATATCCGATCTTCAGCACCGGGTCGAAGGGCTTGGTAAATTTCTTGCCATCAGCCTTTTTCTGCTGGGCCATGGCGGAAGTGGAAGACATCATGCCGGCCATGCCGCCCATGGCAGCCACGCCAGCCATCTTCAGCAGGTCACGGCGGTTCACGCCGGTGCCGAGGGCGCCGCTGAACAGGGGGTCATAGTTGAGGGCCAGATTCGGATCCATCATGCCGTCAGCGATGTCCGGATTCATCGGCATCATTTGCTGCAGGCGCGGATCCACCGACTGGGATTTGCCGCAAGTACCGCAAGAACATCCGTCAACGTGCACCAGAGCGCGCGGTTGGCCAAGCTCTTCGTCGTGATACTTCTTCATTCTCGGTCTCCTAGGTTGTGTAGTCGGTTTCCCGACAGTTTTGGCTCAGGCCTGCTAGCTAGGACTGAGCGATTCTTTATCGAGTTACTTGGCCGCGCGTCCGAGGGCAACCTCGGGCTTCTTGTAGTTGGCCGCTTCCTGGAAGGTGGCCATCAGGCGGGCACGCAGCTTCTGCACTTCCGGATCGGTACGGTCACGCGGGTCGGGAAGGTCCACATCCATTTCATGCACGATGTCGCCAGGCGAACCGGCCATGATCACTGCACGGTCGGCCATGATGACGGCCTCGTCGATGTCGTGGGTCACGAGGACGATGTTGAAGCCGAGGCGCTTGGAAATGGCGCGCACGTCTTTCTGCAGGGCGGCACGGGTAAAGGCATCCAGTGCGGAGAAGGGCTCATCCAGCAGCAGCAGTTCCGGTTCCATCACCAGCGAGCGGGCAAGCGCAACACGCTGCTGCTGACCGCCGGACAGATCCTGCACGTTGGCCTGGGCAAAGTCCTGGAGTTCGACGAGGCGGATCGCTTCGGTCACACGCTCTTCGATTTCCTTCTTGCCCCAGCGAGCGAAGGTCAGGCCGACGCCGACGTTTTCGGTAACCGTCATCCAGGGATAGAGGTGGGGGGCCTGGAACATCATGACCCAGCGCGGCGACGGGCCAGTGACTTCGGTGCCGTTCAGCAGCACACGACCTTCGGTTCCCTTGGTAATCCCGGCCAGAATATGCAGGAGCGTGGACTTGCCGCAGCCAGAACGGCCGATAATGGCAAGCGCCTCGCCCGGGGGGGATATAAGGTCAACGCGGTTGAAGGTAGGAACTTTGCGCGAGGGATATTTCTGCGAAAGCCCCTCAATCTTGATTTCGGTACCACGTATAGACATCTAAAGACTCCTCAAAACTGCGCCAGCCGGACAACTACCTGCAAGATGCAGCTTCTTTCGTTATGCTAAGGACCAGGAATGAATCTTGATCCAACCTTAAAAGCCCCGCGCGCCTGAATTGCACGCACGACGCCATTCAATTCGACTAATAAAACCGATTAAGGTTTTGCGGCGGGCTTGGCTGGCTTTTTGAGCCTTTGCCTTGCCCGCCGGCCAGCCTCTTCGCGATTGGCGATTCGGCCGGCACCACCTTCAATCAAACACTTTTCAGCCGCTGCTCCACGTCTTTCATGTGGCGAGCCAGCTCTTCTTCCGTAAACAGGCCGCGCTTGAGCATGGAATGCGCCAGCGCCAGCAGTTGCCGCTCGGGGAAGGGAACGTCTGCATAAATCGTTTCAGACAGATCATCTTCTTCCGCGCGACGCTCAAGCGAAGGCAGGACACAGGAACCCGGCTCAACCTCGTCGTAGGGCTTGACGCAGGAATCGGCCGCGAGCATGTCGCAGGTCGCTTCAAGGTCAATTTTCCAGGGCGGGTCAGGATTGGTGACGCCGTACTCCGACGCCAGTTCTTCCCAAACACGACCCTTGCTACGGACGGACTCCAGCACCTCGATCGGGGTGGTGTCCGTTCCCTGCCAGCTGGCAAAACCGAGTTTGCTGTTTTCAACGATGGCCATGGTTTACTCCTTACTTGCTCAAGCAACTGCTACCAAATCAATGGTCGTGATGGACCGGACGGCGCGCCTTCAGAACCGGACGCTTGGCATTGGAGGTAACGCCAGGCTTGGGCACGGCAACGCCGATCAGGCAGTCGCGGGTCACGATTTCGGCCAGTTGGTCTTCGGTCCAGCCTTCGGTACCCTCGGGACGCACCGGCATCACGATGTAGCGGGTCTTCTGGTTGGAGTCGGCGACACGAACCTGGACGCTTTCCGGCAGCTGCAGGCCGAACTCGGCGAGCACCTGACGGGGCCAGCGCACGAGGCGGCGGCGGTAGTTGGGGGTGCGGTACCACTCGGGCGACTGGCCCAGGATGGGACGCGGGTAGCACGAGCACAGGGTGCACACCACAACATGCTTCAGGGTCGGGGTATCGGCCAGAACACGCAGGTTGCAGTAGTCGCTGGGGGTGCCGAACTGGGTCGGCGGGCTGGTCACCCAGTTCACGCCAACGGCCTTGCTGGCCTCGACGCCATCTTCAATGCAAAGCTTCTTGTACTCGGGGTCCAGCCAGGCTTTGGCCACCAGGCGGGCAGCGGGCAGCGGGCCGAGGGTATGAACGTATTCCTTCCAGACGCGGTGGTCTTCGGCGGAGAACAGGCCTTTTTCGATGGCCAGTTCGCGAACAGCCATTTCGAGAATCTCGAAATCGCTGACCTCATCCACCATCGGAGCCGGTTTGTGGTCGTGGTCGTGGTCGTGACCGTGATCTGCTGACATCTCTATTTCCTTTATTTCAAATGTCCGTGAGCCGAATTACGCTTTCTCGAGATAACGCTCTGGAATTTCGGTCTCCAGGGTGTCATTTCCGAAAGTGTCGCTGTATTCGGGCCAAAGGTCTTTCTGGGCAAACACGATGCTATAGAACCACTCCGGGTGGTCTTCGTTGCCGAAAGCCTCGTCTTCAGCAGCCGGGCTCTCATAAACGAGCTTGACGATCGTGCCCGTTGCGCCGCGGGTGTAGGTCATGGTGCGGGTGTAGAACAGGTCGGGCAGGTCCTTGATGCGGACGCGGTCGCCTTCCTTGAACTTGGCCTTGCCGGCCTTGCCCTTGAAGCACTGGGGGTCGCCGATGCCGGTGGCAATCTTGGCGTGGTGGGTCCTATCGTATACAGGCTTACTCATAGCGTTATTACCTCTTAAACTTATTTCTTAGTCTTCGGGGGAACGTATTCGCCCAGACCCTTGCCCTCGGCAACCTGCTTTTTCAGCTGGTCGATCTTGTTGACCAGCTCGGTGAGGGTGACGTACTGCTTGTCGACCAGAATGCGGGCGGCAGTCAGCAACCAGCGGCCGTAGTAAGGCATTCCAAGATATTGCGTTTGGCCAACATCAACGTTCTGCTTGCGACGACGCTCTTCCGCAGTCCACACACCGCGCCAGGCCAGGCACTCGCAGGTAGCGAAGGTGTTCAGTTCCCAGACTTCCTCTTCCTTCTCATGGTACTGAATCGGCACATCAGGCTCGCCGCCAACGTCATGCGAAGTACGGGTATATGCACGGAACAGCGTGTGGTCGATTTCGGTGGGGGCAGGCGCGTGGGTGGCCTTATGCAGGGCCGGCTGCATCTGTCCACACGTTTCAATGTGCCGGTGAACCTCAGCTCTGACTGATGATGACATAATTTACAGACTCCTCATGTAGATTACGAACAATCGAGTTGCGCGTAATGCTCAATCAACATTTACGAAAATGCTTGGTTGCTTCTCTATCTGCTGCCTGGAAGCATCAATGACTTGGGGGTTCTCGCCGGCCATTGTGCAATTTGCACGCAATAGCCATACAAGTCTTTGACGCTTCGCACTATGACCGAATCAGCTATAGATTTCCAAGACATAATTTCGATGAGTTCTATAGGGCGTGGCTATGGAAGAAACCCTACGACGCGGCCTTTCCATCGAGGCCCCGCCGACCCAAACTGACCACGCAGCCAAATGGCTGCAAAGACCCGGTTTCAGGGGTGGATGCCGGAGAGTATTGCGAGAATGTCGCCGCCACTGGCCCGCCGGCAGGCCCAAAAAGCCCTCAGGGGCGCCTGGCCAGGTAGGTGTAATAATTGCAGGCCGCGAAAAAAGTTCCCTCTTCCATCGCCCGCCGCTGGTCGTCCAGCCAGGCATCCACGGCCTCTGCCGGCAGCATGTCCGCGCGTTTCACATAGGGAACATAGGTTTCGGCGAAAGACTTGAAATAGCTCCCCCTGCCGATTTCGGTCACGGCATCGCCCCAGGCATCAAGCAGCTCCAGCCCTTGCGCTGGCAAAAGGCGCGGCAGATCCCGCATGATCAGTGGATTGTTGAAGGTAGCCGTCACCAGGGCCTTGTCCATTTGTTGTCCGAACGGGTGGTCTGGATAGGCGTAGGTCAGGGACGAGTAATCCCCATCAAAAATCGCCACCATGCCGCCGGGGCGGGTAACACGGGCCATCTCGGCCAGAACTTTCTCCGGTTCGGTAACATGGCTGATCAGCGTATGCGCGATGACCGCATCGAATGTTGCCACGGGGAAATCCAGGTTGTGCGCATCGCCGACCTGGAAAACGACATGATCGCCGACGTTCTCCGCCTGGGCAAAGCGGTTCGCCGCCTCGATGAAATGCGGGCTTTGGTCGACACCGCACGCCTTGCCCGCAAAATCGCTGCGGCGCGCCAGCATCCTGAGCGTTGCGCCAGTGCCGCAACCGACTTCCAGCACCCGCGTACCAGCGGACAACCCCAGGCGACCCGCATATTTTCCAAAAAGCCTTGAAAAAACAGCATCTTTGGAACGGCTTTCAAGCCGGGCCACGAGCCGGCCAAGCGCTTCGTCGTCTAACTCGTTGATAAAACGGTGTGGATCCCGGGCAGCCATGGTCAGTCTCACTTAGCGAGGTATAATTGTCCCAACAGCCTTGCGGCATGTCAAAAAAAAGCCGCCCCATGAAGAGGCGGCAACACTACAACAACCGGCAAGGGAGGCAATGCCGGATTGAGGACACTTGTTTCAAGCTTGCCGGCAAACCTCGGAGAAGGCAGCCGTCACAAGCTTTACGTTACCAGGCCTTGTACGGCAGAAACTTGCCGCTGATGGTGACCAGAACGCGGTCGCCAGCGGGGTCGGGCTGCCGGTCAATGTTCATCTTGAAGTCGATCGCGCTCATGATGCCGTCGCCGAACTTCTCGTTGATCAGTTCCTTGATGGTCTCGCCGTACACGTTCAGCATTTCATACCAGCGATAGATCAGCGGGTCGGTCGGGATCACATCCGACCAGGTCTTGGTCGGGAAGCGCTGCAGGGCAACCGAAAGTTCCGCACCCATGCCAAGCGCCCTGGCCACTGCATCAGCCTGGGGCTTTTCCAGGTGATTCATGCCCAGGCAAGCCGAGCAGACAAATTCCGGGGACATGCCGGCAGCGCTGGCAATGTCGGTCCATTTAAGGCCTTTTTCGAATTTGGCCTGAAGAATGGCCTCTTTCATTTCTACTTTGTTCATCTGTATTGTCTCTAGTTTGTTCGTATCGCTTGTTGCTTAGCCTACCGAGCCAGCAGGCCGCCCTTTCGCGGGCGGCCAACCGAATACTCAGGCAACAGCCTTGTACAGGCGGGAATGGAAAACCTTGCTGATGTTGAACTGGTGCAGGCCTTTCGCCGCGGCGAGAACAGCCAGGTCAATCAGGGGCTCGACGAGGACCACGGTCATGTAGGCAACGCCAAAGGTGCCCACTTCAGCCAGGTTGGCGGCGCCAACACCCTGGCCGTAGATCGCCCAGAAGCCAACCCAGGCAACCACACCAGCCTGATAGGCAGTGGAAAGAGCCAGGCACTGTGCGTAAGCAACGTCTTTGTAAGCGGTGTTTTCCGGAATGATGCGGCGGGCCAGCGCGCTCAGCGCAAACAGCGGCACCAGGAGGGTGGTCACGTTCATGCCATATTGCGGCAGATCAGCAGGCGCGAAGAAGAGACCCTGAACCAGCAGGCCAACCGACAAGCCGATCGCGGCAGGCGCGGCGCCAAACATCAGGAAAAGCGTAGAACCCAGAATCAGGTGCACTTCCGACACCCCGATCGGGTAATGAGGGAACACCTCAAAAAAGCTGAACACCAAGACTGCGGCAATCAGGCTACGCACGCCCAGGGGAATGGCCCCGTCGCGCTTGATGCTGTTCCAGGCCTGCTTTGCGGTGTAAGCCAAAACCGTGGCTGCCGTTGCATAACCCAATGCCATTTTGGCCCCGTCAACAATACCAGGCTCAATATGCATAATTACTTCCTCCTAAGTTTCGCACTTAAATAACTAAACAAATGAATAGTTCTACCAACCAGGGCAGCCCAGCCGGAAGCGCTCGGCCTTGATTTGAAGGGTGCTGCAGCGTCAACAATCGAACGCCGGTTACCCGCCAATAAGCATTTCCGTTACACTAAAAACTGAACACCCCAATTATCTTGGTGTCTCAACCAGTAACTTGAGCCATTCGCCACGGACGCCCGTTTGCCGGGACATTCCGGCACACTCAGGTCACCGTTGTGCGTAACTATGTATCATGCGACTATAGTTTTCCAAGACTAAATTCCGATGAGTTCTATAGGGATCGGCTATGGACCGAAATTTGATATTCCCGCGCTCGCTACGCTACCTGATGGCGGTTGCGGAGCACCAGAGTTTCACGCGCGCTGCCGAGGCCCTATATGTGTCGCAGCCGACACTTTCCCAGCAAATCAAACAGTTGGAAGACCTGCTGGAAGTCCAGTTGCTGGACAGGTCGGGGCGAATCGTACGCCTCACCGCGGCTGGCGAAGTTTACCTGCAGCACGCCCGCCGAGCGCTGGTTGAGCTGAACGCCGGCAAGCGGGCCATCTACGAACTGCACGACCTGACCCGAGGCTCCCTGCGCCTGGGAATGACGCCGATTTCGGATTACCTCGCGACGCCCTTGCTGGACCAGTTCAACAGCCGCTATCCGGGCATCACCGTAAGTACCCTGGAAATGCCCCAGAGTGACATTGAGGCCGCCCTGGCCGACGACCGAGTCGACATCGGCATTGCCTTTGGCAGCGCCGCCTCGTCTACCATGATCTCCGATGAAATCGACACGCACATCATGTTCATCGAAAAGCTCAACCTGGCCGTGGGCAACGGGCACCACCTTGCGGGCCAGACCAGTCCGCTGGGCGGCGAGGTTCTGGAACAGGAGCCGCTGGTGCTGTTCCACCAGGACTATGCGCTACGCCGCCATATCGACCAGTACTGTCTCGAGCAGGGCATCACCCCGCGCATCGTGATGGAGGCCACTTCACTCAGTGTGATTATTGAGATGGTGCGGCGGGGCAGACTTGCCACCATCCTCCCCGAAACCATTGCCCATGCCCAGCACGGACTGCACTCGGTACCTTTGCAGCCAGGGCTGCCACGCCACACCATCACGCTGATCTGCCGCAAGGGCGCATACAAGAGCCCGGCGTGCCAGGCATTTGGCGAGCTCGCTGGAGAATGGTCTGCCGCACGGTGCCAGCTCGACGGCAGTCCGCCTTTCAAGCCGCTCCCCATGTCCGGGGCCGTCGCTGGCAAACGGTCCTCTTCCGACCGTGAAAAAAGCTTCGAGCAGGCCGCCGCAGACACCTCCGACGCCCTCGAATAGACACGGGCCGCCCGGCATCCAGGCCGCGCCGTCAGGCGGCCGCGAGCGAACTGGCGGGCACTACGCAGTTTCTGCCTTCGCCCTTGGCCCGATAGAGGGCCTCGTCAGCGCGCTTGACGAGCGAATCCTGCCCTTCGCCATCGCGAAAACCGGCCACGCCAAAGCTGCATGTCAGCCGTTGCGCGTCCGGAAACACATGGCCCTCGATCGTCTTGCGGAGCTTGTCCGCAAACTGGCAGGCGCAGCCTTCATCGCAGTTCGGCGCCAATATTGCGAATTCTTCGCCTCCCAGGCGCGCAAACACATCGGTCTCACGGATGTTTTCTGAAATCAGGCCGGCAAAACGCTTCAGCACGCGGTCGCCAGCCGGATGCCCAAAGCCGTCGTTGATACGCTTGAAATAGTCGATATCGCACGTGATCAGGGACAGGGGCACGCCATAGCGGCGGCTGCGGGCAATCTCGGTGCGCAGCACTTCGTCAAAACGGCGCCTGTTGCTGGCTTCCGTGAGGGGATCTGTCGTGGCCAGCAGCTCCAGCTGCTGCTCGGCGAGCTTGCGCGCCGTCACGTCCCTGGCAATGCCGACAACATGCCAGCCGCCCTTGATCCTGACGGCAGAAAGGGAAATGTCGACGAATATTTCCGCGCCGTCATTTCGCAGCGCGGTCAGTTCGACGGTTTTGCCCGTCAAGGCGCCCGCACCGGATTGCTGCATTTCGGCGAGGCCCGCCTGAAACGCTTCCAGCTGCTGGCCTGAAACGAGCAATGCGTGCAGGTTGCGTCCCAGCATGTCGGCTTCGGCGTAGCCGAATATCTTTTCCGCGGCCGGATTCCAGAAGGTGACCGCGCCGCGCCGGTCCAGCATGATCACCGCATCGTGCGCAACGCTGGTGATGCTGCGCAGGACGTCCTCGCGCTCCGCCAGTTCGACCGTGCGTTCACGTACCAGCAGTTCCAGCTCGTCCCGGCCGCGCATCAGCACCTGCTGCGCCTGCTTTGTTTCCGAGATGTCAGTGCGAACAGAAACGTATTGATAGGGGGTCCCGGCATCGTCCAGAAATGGCACGATGGTCGTGGAAACCCAGTAAAGACTGCCATCCTTTTTGCGGTTGCACACCTCGCCCTTCCAGATGCGTCCGGCTGTGATGGTGCGCCACATTCCCTGATAAAAACTGGCGGGGTGCGCCGCCGATTTCAGCAAGCGATGGTTGGAGCCCACCAGCTCCTCGCGGCTGTACTGGCTGATTTCGCAAAACTTGTCGTTGACATAAACGATGTTGCCATCGACATCAGCGATGCTGACGATGTCATGCTGGTCCATGGCGAGCTTCTGGTACTCCAGCTGTCTGTTCGCCTCGGCCAGCTTGTGTGCCGAAGACGAGAGTTCCCGAACCAGCCGTTCGGTGCCACGCCTGACATAGCGGGCGATCGCAGCCGCAAGCAGCACTCCCACCGAACCAACGGCAATCAGGAGCCAGGCCGAAAGACTCTGCAATTGCCGCAACTGCCGTGCGTGTTCTCGCGTGTAGCGTATTTGCCGCTCCAACAGATCATTGATCGTCGCGAGCGCGGCTTCCTGGGTTGGAATGACTTTGCTGACGAGCAGCGAAACTGCCTGTTCGCCCCGCTCTGCCAAGGCCATGTCGAGCACCCGGCGCTGCCAGGCCAGGGTCTCCAGGGTTTGTTGCCGCTGCTTATTCAAAAGCGCGCGCACGGCCGGCTCAAGCTCCAGTCCGAGCAGTTCCCTGCGCGCTTCGCCAAACTGGCCGCCAAGCGCGTCGAAGCGCAGCATCAGCTCATCGCGCTCGAACGGATCATCCGTGGTGGCAATGCGGTACAGCACGACGGAGCGCTCGCGCGAGGCCTGCATCATGCCAAAGCCCAGCTCCATGGCTGCCTGGTCATTATTGACGGTTTCGTTCAGGGCCTTGTTCGCGTCGCGCAATGCAAGCGCTGCAAACAACGAGATGCTCATGATCAGCAAAATTACGGCAACGAAGCCGGCATGGACAATACGTCCAGATCGCTCGCTGGCGCTGCTTTCAACCCCTGACGGCACCTTCACTTTGGTTAGGCCCTGATATTGTTGGTATTCTTTGCCACAATGAAAATGTGGCTACTCCGCACATTGGTTAACGGGTGTTTGGGCGGCAAATTTAGGGTCCGGCTCGGCAGCGCCGCCATTCAGGCAAGGAATTGCACTGTTTTTGATTTTTTACTGACGCACGCTAGCCTATCGCCATGACAACGACTGTGATCGCCCCCTCCCTGCTGGCCGCCACCGTTCAGGATCTGCGGCGCCACGCACCTTTTTCAGAAATGGAACCGGCCCATCTGGAATGGATGGCCGGCAGGCTGCAACTGGCCTATTTCCCGGCTGCGGCCACGGTGCTTGACCCCGACGCAGGCATACCGCAATGGTTCTACGTGGTAAAGCAGGGCTCGGTGGAAGCCGGCGGCGTATCCGAAGACAGCGTGATCAAGCTGCTGGCAGGCGAATGCTTCCCGCTTGGCGCCCTGCTTGCCGGGCGCGCAGTCGCAAACCAGTTTCGTGCGGCAGAGGACAGTTTTTGTTATCTGCTTTCCGCCGAAGATTTCCATGCACTGCAGGACCAGAGCGCGGTCTTCCGCGACTTTTGCACGCGCCGCATCGCCAGCCTGCTCGAACAATCACAGAAGGCGGTGCAGTCGGAATATGCCTTGCGCCAGGATGACGACACGCGGCTGGAACGCAGCCTGGCTTCGATTTGTGCACGCGCCCCGGTAAGCGCGCGGCGCGACACGCCGCTAAGGGCCGCACTGCAATCCATGCACGACGCCCGCGTCGGCTCGGTGGCGGTGACCGACGAAAGCGGCCGACCGCTCGGCATTCTCACCCTGAAGGATGTGCTGTCGCGCGTGACCCTGCCGGGCCTTGACCTGGGCACGCCAGTCGAAAAAGCGATGACAGCGGATCCCGTCACGCTTCCGGCAGCGGCCAGCGCCCGCGAAGCGCTGCTCGCCATGGCCCGCCACAGCATTCACCATCTGCTGCTGGTCGAGGATGGCCGCCTTGCCGGCGTCATTTCGGAAAAGGACCTGTTTGCGATCAAGCGCATGAGCGTGCAGGGCATTACCGCGGCCATTGCCAATACGACCGACATCGAGGTGCTGCGGCGAACCGGACGCGACATCGCCGCGCTGGCGCACAGCCTGCTGGCGCAGGGCATGGAAGCCGAGACGCTCACCGAACTGATCGCCACGCTGAATGACCATCTCACCCGCCGCGTCATCGATCTGGAAATCGCTGCGGCATCGCTGCCGGATATAAAGTGGTGCTGGATGGCGCTGGGCTCCGAAGGCCGCATGGAGCAGACGTTTGCCACCGACCAGGACAACGCGCTGATTTTTACGGCGGCCAGCCATGCCGACATCGAGGCCATTCGCGAAAGGCTCATCGCCATGGCGCGCCGCATCAACCAAAGTCTGGACACTTGCGGTTTCCCGCTCTGCAAGGGCTTCATCATGGCCAGCAACCCCAAATGGTGCCTGAGCGACGGCGAGTGGCGCGCGCAGTTCTCGCGCTGGATCGACGCGGGCGGTCCGGAAGAACTGCTCAATGCCAGCATCTTCTTTGATTTCCGCGCACTGTATGGCGAGGAAAGCCTGGCGACTGGCCTGCGCGACTGGCTGACCGCCAGGATCCAGGGCAACCCGCGTTTCCTCAAGCAGATGACTCAGAACGCATTGCGCAATGTGCCGCCCCTTGGGCTGGTGCGCGACTTCGTCCTGTCCGAGGATGAAATGCATCCGCACACTCTCGATCTCAAGCTGAACGGCTCGGTGCCTTTCGTCGACGGCGCGCGGATACTCGCGCTGGCCAGCGGCCAGCCTGCGACTGGCACCGCGCAGCGCTTGCACCAGGCAGGAGTGACCTTGCGCATTCCCGAGGAGGAAATCGGCGGCTGGGTGCAGGCATTCCATTTCATCCAGCTGTTGCGCCTGCGCCATCAGCACGAGCAGGAACGCAAAGGGTTGGTGCCGGACAACCATCTGGATCCCGACACGCTTTCCGTACTGGACCGCCGCATCCTCAAGGAAGCTTTCCGCCAGGCGCGCAAAATGCAGGCGCGGCTGGCGCTGGACTACGAACGGTGATCTGGCCGTTCTCGCGCAAGCCTCAACTCGACCTGGCGCCGGCCGAGGCAGCCCGGCTGACGGCGCTGAAAACAGCGACGCCTATCGACCCGCGCACGATGCTGGCCGACTTGCGCTGGGTCGTTGTGGACGTTGAAACCGGCGGACTCAACCCGCACCTCGACCCGCTGCTGTCGATCGGCGCGGTGGAAATCCGAAACGGCCGCATCAGCCTCGGCAGCGGCTTCGAAGCCGGCTTGCAACAGGCCACCGCAACTTCGCACGAAAACATCCTTGTGCACGGCCTCACTCACAGCCAGCAGCTCGCGGGGCTTGCCGCCCGGGATGTGCTGCTCGGCTTCGCGGACTTTGCTGCCGGGGGTCCCTATGTCGCGTTTCATGCCGGGTTCGACCGCACCGCACTGCAGGTTGCCATGCAAAAGGAACTGGGCTGGAATTTTCCGGGTCGCTGGCTGGATGCCGCCGTAATCGCGCCCCTGCTTTTCCCCAGACTGGCGAGCACATGCCGCTCTCTCGACGACTGGATGGATGCGCTCGCCATCCAGAACTATGCTCGCCACAGCGCTGCGGCAGACGCCGCCGCCACCGCACAATTGTGGCTAATTTTGCTCGATACTGCGGCCCGCCAAAACATCCTTACTCTCAAGTCTCTCGAAGGTCTCGCACAGGCCCGCAAATGGCTCGATTCATAAAATTAGCTCTTACTAATAAGCTGTTTGCCCTTTTCAAAACCTGAGCGCACGCTTGCGCGGTGCTAGCCGGCTGGCTGCGCATTAACTACAAGATCAACCCCCTCAACACACGGAGGAACCATGCAACTTACCGAAAAGCATCGGGAGTACTGGAGCAAGAACTTGCGTCTTACTGCCATACTCCTTGCCATCTGGTTCGTCGCCACATTTGTGGCGAGCTGGTATGCGCGAGAACTCAACGAAATCGTCATCCTGGGCTTTCCCCTTGGCTTCTACATGGGCGCACAGGGCGCACTGATTATTTATGTCCTCGTCATCTGGTACTACGCGCGCTGCATGAACAAGATGGACAAGGAATACGGCGTACATGAGGGAGACGAATAATCATGAGTGCCATGACCCAATCCCAGTTTTACAGCCAGCTGAAAAAATATTACAGCTTCTACACCGGCGGCTTCATCGCCTTCGTGATCGTGCTCGCCATTCTCGAGCAGGTCGGCGTGCCCAACGTGTACATCGGCTATCTCTTCCTGCTCGCCACCATCGGCCTGTATGCCGGCATCGGCATCATGTCGAAAACTGCCGACGTATCCGAATACTATGTGGCAGGCCGTCGCGTGCCCGCGCTTTTCAACGGCATGGCCACCGGCGCCGACTGGATGTCCGCTGCAAGCTTCATCGGCATGGCCGGTACCCTGTACCTGTCGGGCTATGACGGCCTGGCCTTCGTCATGGGCTGGACCGGCGGCTACGTGCTGGTGGCGCTGTTCCTCGCGCCCTACCTGCGCAAGTTCGGCCAGTTCACCATTCCGGACTTCCTCGGCGCACGCTACGGCGGCAACATTCCGCGTCTGATCGGCGTGGTCGCCGCCATCATCTGTTCCTTCGTGTACGTGGTGGCGCAGATCTACGGCGTGGGCATCATCACCGCCCGCTTTACCGGCCTGGAATTCCAGGTTGGCGTGTTCGTCGGCCTGGCGGGCATTCTGGTGTGCTCTTTCCTCGGCGGCATGCGCGCGGTCACCTGGACCCAGGTGGCGCAGTACATCATCCTGATCATTGCCTACATGATTCCGGTGGTGTGGCTGTCGGTGAAGCACACCGGCAACCCGATCCCCCAGCTCGCCTACGGCCACGCCCTGCAGGGCGTTACCGCCAAGGAAAAGGAGCTGAACGATCCGAGCACCGTGCTGGGCGCCGCCGAAGCCTCGGTACGCGCGCTGCACAAGGAAAAGCAGCTCGCCACTGAGGAGAAGATCAAGGCCCTGCAAGCCGCCATGGATGCCGGCGCTGCCGCCCCCATTGTGGCCGAAGCCCGCGCCAAGCTCGATGCGGAACTGGCCGAGCTGAAAGCGGCTCCTGCTCCCAACGCCAAGAAAATCAGTGACAAGCAAAAGGAAATCGGCGAACTCACCGGCCCCGACGCGCTGTTGAAGAAGCTGAAAAAGGCCGCTGACGCTGCCAAGGCGAAGTCTGGGCCAGTTGCCGCGCATGCCGCCCCGTTCAGCGGCAAGGGCGCAGAGAAGAAGCTCTTGAAGGAGAACCCCAACGCCACGCCTGACGAAATCGCCAAGGCCAAGGCCGAGGACGAGAAGGCCTCCAACATCAAGCGCAAGAACTTCCTCGCCTTGGTGCTGTGCCTGATGGTCGGTACCGCTGCACTGCCGCACATCCTGATGCGCTACTACACCACGCCCTCCGTGCGTGAAGCGCGCCAGTCGGTGTTCTGGTCCCTGTTCTTCATCTTCCTGCTGTACTTCACCGCTCCGGCACTGGCCGTGCTGGCCAAGTACGAGGTGTACACGCACCTCGTCGGCTCCAGCTTCGCCACGCTGCCTGCCTGGGTTTCCAACTGGGCCGCGGTGGATCCGACGCTGATGAAGATCACCGACATGAACAAGGATGGCCTGGTGCAGCTCGCCGAAATCACCATCGGCGGCGACCTCATCGTGCTGGCCACGCCGGAAATCGCCGGCCTGCCGTACGTGATCTCCGGCCTGGTTGCCGCGGGCGGTCTGGCTGCGGCGCTGTCCACTGCGGACGGCCTGCTGCTTACCATCGCCAACGCGCTGTCGCATGACGTCTACTACAAGATGCTCGACCCGCACGCTTCCACGGTGCGCCGCCTGACGGTGTCCAAGGCGCTGCTGCTGGTGGTGGCCGTCATCGCTGCCTCGGTCGCGGCGATGAAGCCGGGCGACATCCTGTTCCTGGTGGGTGCGGCATTCTCGCTGGCGGCCTCGGCCTTCTTCCCGGCCCTGGTGCTGGGGGTGTTCTGGAAGCGCGCCAACAAGCTCGGCGCCATCCTGGGCATGCTCGTCGGTCTGGGTGTGTGCATGTACTACATGTACACCACCTATGACTTCTTCGGCGGAGTCGATGCCAACCAGTGGTGGGACATCAAGCCCATCGCCGCCGGCATCTTCGGCCTGCCTGCCGGCATCATCACTGTGATCGTCGGCTCGCTGATCAGCCCCGCGCCCTCGAAAGAGGTGCAGGAACTGGTCGACCACGTTCGCTACCCGAACCTGGAGTCGGCATGAGCGCTCGGGCTGCCTGAGCAAAGTGCCTGATGCCCCCCGCTTCGCGGCGGGGGCACAAAACAACAAGGCCCGCATTGCGGGCCTTGTTGTTTTGTGGAAAGGGAAAAGTCTACGCGAGATGCGCAATCAGATAATGCAGGTCCGGGCGTTCCGTCTCTCGAATGAATACCTTGGCCCGCAGCGGATCGAATTGCGCCAGCTGCTCCGCCGCGCGCTTGACCTGATCGGGCTGGTTAAGGTGCTGATAAGCCATGCCCAACGCATACCAGGCGTGGCCATTCATGGGCTGCAGGCGCGCAGCCTCCTCCAGCGCCCTGGCCGCCTCCGCATGATTGCCGAGATGGGCCTGGGCCATGCCCATGCCATACCAGGCGCGGTCCTGATTGGGCACGAGTTCGACCGCCCTGGCGAAGGCATCGATTGCCTCCTGCCAGCGATGCGCCTTGTCCCGCACGAAACCGAGGTTGAACCAGGCTTCGCCATTGGCTGGCGCGGCTTCGCAGACGCGCGCGAGCCACGCCTCGGCACGGGCGAAATCCTCCCGCTCCGCATACAGGAAACCAATGATGTGCGGCAGCCGCAGATTGTCAGGAGCGGCAGCGTAAGCCCTCATGTAGGCATCGATTGCCTTGTCGCGGCGACCCAGCTTTTCCATCAGCAAGCCGCGCAATTCCCAGCGCCATTGATCGAAATTCATTTTTTCAGCCATTCGGGGTAAGGTAGGTTGATTTTCGGCCAGCCCGCTGCCCACGGCAAGTTACAATGTCGAAAAAACGGAGAAGGCATGACCCAGTTTGAAATTCTGATCATTTCCATGCTGCGCGTGCTGGTCGAAGTCGCCGGCTATTCGCTCCTGGGGCAGGGACTGCTTGCCATTCTTGCCGGCGCCAAGCGGGAAGAGAACCTGTTCTATCGCATTCTCAGAACCATCGCCTCACCGGCTGTCCGCGCCGTGCGCTTCATTACTCCGCGATTCGTGATAAACGAACACATTCCCTTCATCACTTTTTTTCTGCTGTTCTGGATATGGATCATGCTGGCCCTGGCCAAGCGCTACCTGTGCGCAATACACGGGCTGCAGTGCTGACGCCGGCTTGACGAAAAAGACCAGAACGGGTTTAATTGCACCCCTGACCGGCCCCGCCGGTCATTCTTTTTGCCTTAGATTGCAGCAGCGGCCAGGTAGCTCAGTTGGTAGAGCAGCGGATTGAAAATCCGCGTGTCGACGGTTCGATTCCGCCCCTGGCCACCA
>DAIMZB010000019.1:0-1705 GCA_036734185.1 Thiobacillaceae bacterium
ATTCTCCACCAGTTGCCGCACCAGCTCGTGGCGCGCGATGGTGTCGTCAATGGCTGTTTCTGGCGCCTCGATGAACACTGAGAGGCGCAGTGGCTCGTGCATCCAGCGCTTGCCATCGTGCAGCGACTGCAGCGGCAGGCCCACGCGCAGGTCGCCGCCGTTGCCTTCGAGCACGCCAATCGCGCCGCCGACGATGTTGTGCAGCACCTTGTTACCGCTGCCGAAGCGCGGGTTGTCCACCACCGAGCCGTAGTACTGCATGTTGATCCAGTTCGCCACCACCATGGGCGCGGTCATGATCAGCTCCAGGATCTTGAAGCCATCGTCCTTCTGCCAGACATACTCCTGCAGGAAAGCGCGGCCGCCAAGGTTGGCAGCGGCAGTGCGCTGGCGCGGTGCGGCAATGAAAGCGGCATTGTTGGCCTGCGCCCATTCCGGACGCACCTGGGACCAGTCCCGGCTGCGCTGGCGCACATTGGCCTCCACGCGGTGGTCGGGCAGGTTCCCGATGCCCAGCAACGCGGCGCGCTGCATGCGCGTCAGGTCGCTCGCCTGCTCCAGCCACAGGCGCAGCTGGACGAGATCCGGGGCCAGGCCTGCCGGCATCTCGTCGGCATCGAACACGCGCACCTCGTCGGTGGTCGTGTCATGCAGCGCGGCGAGGAACCAGGTGTCCGCCGGGATGACGATGCCGCGCGCTTTCAGGCCGCGGCGCACCGAGTGTTCGTTCAGCAGCGCCGCCACCACGCGCGCGCTGGCCTCTCCGGTCTGCCCGGCGCAGGCGCCGCAGTCGAGGCCTGAGGCGTGCGGATTGTTCACCGTGCTGCTGCCGTGTCCCGCCAGCAGCACCAGGCGGGCGAAGTTTTCGGTCATGGCCATGGCGCGCAGGATGCGCTCAGCATGGTCGACCCGATCCGATTCCGGGATGCCCGAATCTGCGTGGTGCGTGCAACACTGCGACGATGGCACCGGCGCCAGCGTCGGGGCGAGGCGGCTGGCAATCCTCGGGCCCAGACCTTGCGTAGCCGGGTCGGGCACCGGCCGGCTCCAGCCGAAGCTGTCGCTGAGCAGTTTCGGCGCATACATGAGCCCGGCGGCTTCGACGAAAGAGAAACAGGACGTGGCGGAAAACTTGAAGCTCTTCCATGCCTTGGCCAGGCCGATGCGTTCGCGGCGCTTGATGCGCGGCTTCGCATCGCCATCCTTCGCCTGCTCATACACACGATAACCCGGGTTGAAGATGACTGGCACATGCGGGCGTCCGGCATCTGCGCCCAGCGGCACGTATTCGATAAAGATGCCGAAAAAGCCGGCGAAGCCCAGGGTCTGCACCGAGGGCGCCACGGTTTCCAGAGAACGGCGGAAGACTTCGGAGCGCACGTCGATGCAGAATGCCGCCTGCACAGCCGGCCGCACCATGGCTGTTCGCGCTTGGGATGTGCTGTTCAATTCAGCGATCACACCGCGCTGGAAGCCGATCTCCATGGCGTTGAGCAGAATGCGGTCGATTTCGGCCGCTGCCTGGCGCTTGGAGGAAGGCGGCCGCATGCTGGCCGCAAGCATCTCGCGCCAGTGCGCCACCAGTGCCGGCGTATTTTTTTCCTTGAACAGCAGCACGTCCCAAATCAGTCGGATTGCCAGCAGATCGACGATGGAGTCGTCGCGTTTCCCTGCAAGCTCCGCCTGCCAGCGCAAATAGCGCGCC
>DAIMZB010000019.1:1715-8579 GCA_036734185.1 Thiobacillaceae bacterium
CCCAGCCGCCGATGCTCAGCAGGGCGGCATGCAGATAGCGTTCCACGGCCTCGTCGGGCACGCCGAGTTCCTGCACGGCCCAGGCAATGGCGGTGAGCGGCTCCTCCGGCAAGGTTGCAACGGCATTACGGAAGCCGTCCAGGCCCATCATGGCTGGGCTGCGGTCAATGCTTGCGGCCTTGCGCCAGGATGCATACAAAGTCAGATCTCGCCACGGCATGCTGACCATGGCCTGGCCCAGGTCGAAATGGGCGGCACAGTGCAGGCTGATGCGCTCGGTGACAAAACTCGTCCAGATGCCGCCCTCCACGCGATCGAGGACCTCGCTTACCGAGGCCATCCCCATTTTGGGTTGCGGCGCCTCGATAGCCAGCGCGCGCTGCACTGCGTC
This sequence comes from Thiobacillaceae bacterium, assembly GCA_036734185.1. Classification (GTDB taxonomy): domain Bacteria; phylum Pseudomonadota; class Gammaproteobacteria; order Burkholderiales; family Thiobacillaceae; genus UBA6918. The sequence goes on from DAIMZB010000019.1 coordinate 2,107, forward strand.
CGCATCGAGTCCACTGTCGCAGCGCCGGATCGCCTGCCCGATATCTTCGTGCGTGATGCGGCCGTCCGCGAGCTGTTCCCGGAAGTAGGTGCGTGACATGTACAGGCTGCCGCCGGTGACGCGCGCCAGGATATCGGAAGCGTCCTGGAAGCTGTGTTCGCGCAGGCCGAAGAAGGGGTTGACTGCAACGAAGTGCTTTAGCGGCCACAGCGGTGCGATGCGTGCGCAGGCGGCATCGATGCGGCGCTCGAGTTCTTCAGCGGATTGTTTCACGAAGATGGCGTCGGTGATGTTCATGTTCACAGTTCCTGGTTGTAGGCGGTTTGAAAAGGGGCGGGCCAGACGCGCTGCAGCAGCCGGCTGATATACACGTCGATATACAGGCCGTTGTAGAGATGCATGTACAGCCTGTCGCGCAGATTCGAGCGCGCAGACTTGATGAACTGCTGCATCAGCAGCAGACCGGCGAACGCCGAGACGGCCAGAAGCGCCAGCACGGGCTGGAACGCAGCGGCGCTGTCACGCAGCGGCAGTACGCTTCCGCGCAAGGCATGATCAAACAGGTCATGCAGGGTGAAGTAGGCCACGCACACCACGGCGCCGAGTTCAGCGGCACGCAGGAATGCGGTGCCGTTGCCGAGCATGGTCGTGATCTGCAGCATGAGCTGGCTCATCGCGATGGCGACGATGGCGCCGGCGGCGATGAGTGCCGGCTGCTGTTGCCAGCTCACACCGAACGCGGCTCCGACCGTCGCCGCCATGGCGCCGGCGATGATCAGCGCAAGGAGCAGCGGCCCCGGCTGGAAGTTGCTCAGCGCAAAGTGGATCGCGGGCGCGCGAAAGGTGTCGGCGCCGCTGCCGGAGGCGAGGAAGGCATGGGCCTTGTATAGCGAGTGGGCCACCAGGTGCAGCATGGCTAGGCTGTAAAGGCCGAGGCCGCATTCCAGCAGCATGAAACCCATCTGCGCGGTGGTCGACCAGGCGAGCGAGACCTTGATGCTGGTCTGCGTCAGCATCACCAGCGAGGCCAGGCCCATGGTCACCAGTCCGAGGATCGCCAGCGCGGCGAGCGCTGTACCCGAGTGCGACATGATCGGGCTCATGCGGATGACGAGGAAGGCGCCGGCGTTGACGATGCCGGCATGCAGCAGCGCAGATACCGGCGTAGGCGCCTCCATCACCTGGATCAGCCAGCCATGCAGGGGGAACTGGGCCGACTTGAGCGCCGCGCTCACCACGATCAGCAGGGCGGCGACCTGCAGGCTGCCGGGCAGCGTGCCTTCCAGGGCGGCCATGCGCGCGAAGATTTCGTCGAATTCGAGCGTGTGCAGCGTCGAGCCGATGAGGAAGATCGCCAGCAGCAGGCTCGCGTCTCCGATGCGGCTGGCAATGAACTTCTTGTGGGCGGAGAGCACCGCCGCCGGACGCTCGCGGTAGAACATCAGCAGCTGGTGCAGGCACAGGCTGGTGGCAATCCAGGCAAGCGAGAACATGAGCAGGTTGCCGGACACGATCAGGGACAGGATCGAGGCCAGCGTGAGCGTGAGCCATTTGTGGAAGCGACCCTGGTTCGGGTCGCCATCGAGGTAATTGCGCGCATAGCGCGAGACGATGGCCCCGACGAAGGACACCAGCAGCAGCATGATGACGGTCACGGCGTTCACGTAGGCGCCGATGGAAAAGGCGCCGATGTCGCCGGGTAACGCTACTGAAAATAAGGTCCAGGCGCGCGTCGTGTCGTAGAGGTGCGCAATGGCGGCGCACAGGGCACTGGCAAATGCCAGCCAGGCGGCGCCCGTGTTCAATCGCGCCATCAGGCGGGGGCGCGTGTTGGCCAGAGCCGACGGCGTGAGGCCGACCAGCCATAACAGCAAGGGCGCGAACAGAACGAGGGTGGGAATGAGCAAACTCAGTGTCGGTGGCATGGTCAGGCTCCTTACTCCTTGCAGATTGACGGATAAAACGCCGCCAGGACGTCTTTGCGGGGAGTCTAGGGAATGCCCGACTAAAACAATAATGAATTGTTCGAATAAAAATGATAGCCTTAAGGCTATAGATAATCGGAGGGCTCGCCCATGATGCATGTCAGCCTGCGCCAGCTGCGGACCTTCGAGGCCGTGGCGCGCCTGAAGAGTTTTTCTCGTGCCGCCGAGGAGCTGCACGTCACGCAGCCGACGGTATCCAAGCAGATCCGTCTGCTGCATGAAGAAGTGCAGTTGCCGCTGCTGGAGCAGATCGGCAAGAAGGTGTTTCTGACCCAGGCCGGGGAGCAGCTTTATGCCACCTGCGCCGACTGGCTGGAGACCTGGGGGCGTTTCGAACAGACCATCGCCGACCTCAAGGGCGTCAAGCAGGGACGGCTGAGAATCGCGGCAGTGACCACCACCAAATATTTCATGCCGCGTTTGCTGGGGCCGTTTTGTGCGCAATATCCAGGCATCGACATCGCCCTGGAGGTGGTCAACCGCGACCGCCTGCTGGAGCGCCTGGCGCGCAACCAGGACGATCTTTACATCATGGGCGTGCCGCCGGATGGCCTGGACATCGAGCGCGAGCCCTTCATGGAAAACACGCTGGTGGTGCTGGCCCCGGTATCGCACCCGATGGCAGGGCGCAAGCGCATTCGGATTTCGGACCTGGCGAACGAGCCCTTCATCGTGCGCGAGCGCGGCTCGGGCACGCGGCTTACCATGGAGCGCGTGTTTCAGGAATTGAGCGTGCCGCTCAATATAAGAATGGAGTTGGGCAGCAATGAGGCAATCAAGCAGGCTGTGGCCGGCGGCCTCGGGCTGGCGCTCCTGTCGCAAAGCACGCTAAGCCTGGAGCCCAGCCAGAAGGAAGTAACCGTTCTCAATGTGCAGGGTTTTCCGATCAGGCGCTTCTGGTATGTGGTGAGGCCTCGGGACAAGCAGCTGTCGGTGGTCGCGAATACGTTCCTCGATTTTTTGCGCACACACGTGCAGCTGCTCGTGCCGAAATCCTGAGGAATTCAGTCGCTGGCTTGAGCAAAGAAACCGCAACTTTCTGAAATTCGGCAATGTGGAATAACCATAGCTGAAATCTGTCCAACGAGTTTGCGTACCCCTGCATCAAGTCCAGGCGTCAAACAGGTTCTGGTTTTCTGCGTAAATGCGACTTTATTTCCTGAACAGTCCAGAATGCGCTGTCATGCTCATTGCCAAAACCGCCGGATGTCTGACGTGGCGCTCGACGGTAATGGCGAAATAGCGCTCACGGATCTCGCTGGTTTGACCGATGAGGGAGACCTGGTAGTGGCGCACGACTTCGTCTGCGATCGCCGCCGAGGACGGGAATATGCCCAGGCCGGCTTCGCCAAAGGACTTCATCAGGGCGCTGTCGTCGAATTCGCCGGCGATACGGGGCGAGACGCCCTGTTTTTCCAGCCACCGCAGGAGTGGAACGCGCAGCGCACTGTCCTCGCCGGGAAGCAGCAGGGGCATGCCGTCGAGATTGGCCGGAAAGCCGGGCCGCAATTTTTTCGCCAGCGGCTTGCTGGCGAAAAACGCCACGCCGCATTCGCCAAGCAGGTGGCTGTAGCCCTTTACGTCGATATTCGAGGGCATGGGCTTGTTCGCCAGCACCATGTCCAGGCGGTGGATGGCCAGTTCCGCGACCAGGTGTTCGAGCCGATTCTCCCGGCAGACCAGCTTGACGGTCTCCTCGAGGCTCAGGGCGGGCATGAGCAGGCGGTGCGCGATGGTTTTCGGCACGGCATCGGAAATCCCGACGCGGAATGGCGTCACCCGCGCGCCGGGGGATTCGCTCAGGGACTCCTCAAGCTCCGTGCCGATGCGGAAGATTTCGTCAGCGTAGGAAAGCGCCAGTCTGCCGGCCTCGGTCAGTTCAAGCTTGCGCCCACTACGTTTAAATAGCGTGACGCCGAGCCGTTCCTCGAAACCCTTGATCTGCCCGGACAGCGTCTGCGGCGTGAGGTGCAGCTTTTCGGCAGCACGGTTCACTGAGCCGGCCTTGGCGACTTGCAGGAAGTACTGGAGGTGCTTGTAGTTGAGCATATAGATTCGAAAATATCGAATTAATCAAATAATAAAATCGAATTTTTTTGAGATGAATTTTCGACTAGTCTGGTGATGTGTCAAGTCCCTCTGACTTACCCGGAGACTCAAATGAAACGCATCATGCTTTTTCTGGCGACCAACCTCGCCATCGTTTTCGTCCTGTCGGTGACCATGCGCCTGCTGGGCGTGGAGCCTTACCTCACCGCCCAGGGGCTCAACCTCACTTCGCTCTTGATCTTCGCCGCGGTGATGGGGTTCGGCGGCTCTTTCATTTCGCTGGCGATATCGAAATGGATGGCGAAGAAGTCGATGGGCGTGCGCGTGATCGAGTCGCCATCGAGCGCCGACGAAGCCTGGCTCTTCGGCACCATTCGCAAGTATTCGGCTGAGGCCGGCATCAAAATGCCTGAGGTCGGCATCTACGATTCGCCCGAGGTGAACGCCTTCGCCACCGGCATGAGCAGGAACAGCTCGCTCATCGCGGTATCGAGCGGCCTGCTGCGCCGGATGACGCGCGAGGAGGCGGAGGCGGTGCTGGGTCACGAGGTGGCGCATGCCGCCAACGGTGACATGGTCACGCTGGCGCTGATCCAGGGCGTGGTCAACACCTTCGTCATGTTCCTGTCGCGCGTGATCGGCCACACCGTGGACCGTGTGGTGTTCAAGAACGAGCAGGGCCACGGCCCGGCTTTCTTCGTGACCATGATCGTGGCGGAACTGGTGCTTGGCATCCTCGCCTCGATCATCGTCATGTGGTTCTCGCGCCAACGCGAATTCCGCGCCGACCGCGGCGGCGCCAGCCTCGCCGGCCGCGGCGCGATGATCGCCGCGCTCGAGCGGCTGAACAGCCTGCACCCGCAGCCGCTGCCGGACAAGATGGCCGCCTTTGGCATCGCCGGCGGCGGGGGCGGCGGCCTGAAGCGCCTGTTTATGACGCATCCGCCGCTGGAAGAACGGATCGCCGCGCTGCGCGCCGCGCAATGAATCCAATTTAACTGACGGACCCGGACAAATTTATGGAAACGGCATTGAATATCGGCGAACCGTGGATGTGGGCGGTATTCATCGTCTTCGTGCTGGCCATGCTGGCGGTCGACCTGTTTCTGGTTGGCGGCAACAAGGCGCACAGGGTCGGGTTCAAGGAGGCCGCGGCCTGGTCGCTGGTGTGGTTCGGCCTCGCCATGCTGTTCAACCTCGGCCTGTGGTGGTACCTCAAGGGCAGCTACGGAAGCGAGGTCGCCGACACCAAGGCGATGGAGTTTCTCACCGGTTATCTCATCGAGAAGTCGCTGGCGGTGGACAACATCTTCGTGTTCCTGATGATCTTCAGCTTTTTCGCGGTGCCGGCGGAATACCAGCGCCGCGTGCTGGTCTACGGCGTGATCGGCGCCATCGCCATGCGCGCCGTCATGATCCTCGCCGGTGCCTGGCTGATCCAGGAATTCCACTGGATTCTCTACCTGTTCGGCGCCTTCCTGGTGATCACCGGCATCAAGATGCTGATCTTCGCCGAGGCCGAACCGGATCTGGGCAGCAACGCCTTGCTGAACTGGCTCAAGGGCCGCATGCGCCTGACACCGGATTATCGGGGCGAGAAGTTCTGGGTCGTGGAAAACGGCCTGCGCATATTCACTCCGTTGTTCCTGGTGCTGATCATGATCGAGCTCTCCGACCTGGTGTTCGCGGTCGACTCGATCCCGGCGATTTTCGCGATCACCACCGATCCCTTCATCGTGTTTACCTCGAACATCTTCGCCATCCTCGGCCTGCGCGCGATGTACTTCATGCTCGCCGGCCTGGCCGACCGTTTCCACCTGTTGAAATACGGTCTCGCCCTTGTGCTGGTGTTCGTCGGCGTGAAGATGCTGATCGTGGATTTCTATAAAATTCCGATCGGGCTGTCGCTTGGCATCGTCGGGCTTGTCATCGGCACCTTCATGTTCGCCAGCCTGTGGGCAACGCGCAAGCAGTCGCATGCGCGCCCGCATCCGGCGGGCGAGTCGGCGGAATAGGGGCGCATGGCTCTCGCCTCTCATGTCTCCGTCTAAACCGGCGTTGCGGAGGTAAGCATGCCAATCGACATCCAGTCACGCCTGGCGCGCCGGGCGGGCGCAATCGCTTTCCTGGCCCTGGTATTCGGGCTTACGCTTTGGGTGCTGTCTCCCTTCTGGGCTGCGCTGGCCTGGTCGGGTGTGCTTGCCTACGTTACCTGGCCCCTGTATGTGCGGCTTTCAGCACATTGGCGCGGACGCAATACCCTGGCCGCGCTCGGCATGACCCTGATGGTGGGGCTGGTGCTGCTGGTGCCCGTGGTTCTCGTCATGTACGCCCTGACCCTCGATGCGCTTGCGGCTGCCGCCAGGCTGCGCGACGTCGCCACCAATGGGCTACCGCCCTTGCCGCCGGGCATCGCCAACTTGCCGGGTGGTGATTGGC
>DAIMZB010000019.1:8589-22205 GCA_036734185.1 Thiobacillaceae bacterium
ATTGGCTGGCCGCGCAATATCACAGAATCCAGGTTGACCCGGCCTGGGTTCGTGACCGGGTCGAAGCACTGGGGCTGGCCAATCCCGACCTGTACAAGAGCATGGCCGGCGGCGTCGTCCGCAACATCGCCAAATTCGGCCTGGCAATCTTTGCCCTGTTCTTTCTTTACCGGCATGGCGAAAGCATGCTGGCCCAGTTTCGCCGCATCGCCACGCACTGGATCGGCGACCAGACCAAGTCCTACCTGCATGCGGTCGGCGTGACCGTGCATGCCGTGGTGTTCGGCATTGTGCTGACTGCCGTCGCGCAGGGCATGCTGGCCGGGCTGGGCTATTGGGTGGCCGGCGTGTCCGCGCCGGTGATGTGGGGCGCGATCACCGCACTGGTTTCGCTGATCCCCTTCGTTGGCCCTGTGGTCTGGATCGGGCTTTCGGCCGGCCTGCTCGTCAATGGCGAAACGACCGCTGCCCTGGGGCTTTTCCTCTGGGGCGCGCTGGTGGTGAGCTGGGTCGACAACCTTATCCGCCCCATCGTGATCAGCGGCCCCACGCGCATCCCTTTCCTGCTGGTATTTCTGGGGGTGCTGGGTGGGGTGAATGCCTTCGGTCTGATCGGGCTGTTCCTCGGGCCGGTGATTCTCGCCGTGGCGCTTGCGGTCTGGCGTGAATGGCTGGAGTCGGCGCGCAAGGACAGCGGCCACACATAGCATTGCCACATGGTATTGCCGTGGCGCAGTGCGGGGAATCGCGCCGATGGTGGATAATCGAGCTTTTGCCTGACTAGACATTCCCAATGGCCCAGTACGTCATGTCCATGCTCCGCGTGAGCAAAATCGTGCCGCCCAAGCGGCAGATCATCAAGGATATCTCCCTCTCCTTTTTCCCCGGCGCGAAAATCGGCCTGCTCGGCCTCAACGGCTCCGGCAAGTCTACGGTGCTGCGCATCATGGCCGGCGCCGACAAGGAGTTCGAGGGCGAGGTGCAGTGGCAGCCGGGGGTGTCCATCGGCTACCTGCCGCAGGAACCGCAGCTCGACCCGGAAAAAACCGTGCGCGAGGAAGTCGAGGCGGGCCTCGGCGAAGTGATGGCGGCACAGAAAAAGCTGGAGGAAATCTACGCGGCCTATGCCGAGCCGGACGCCGATTTCGACAAGCTGGCAGAAGAGCAGGCGCGGCTCGAGGCCATCATCGCCACCTCGGGCGCGGATGCCGGGACGCAACTGGAAATTGCTGCCGACGCGTTGCGCCTGCCGCCCTGGGACGCCAAAATCGGCCCACTGTCCGGCGGCGAAAAGCGCCGCGTGGCGCTGTGCAAGCTGCTTTTGTCCAAGCCCGACATGCTGCTGCTGGACGAACCCACCAACCACCTCGACGCCGAGTCGGTGGAATGGCTGGAACAGTTCCTCGTGCGCTTTCCTGGCACCGTAGTGGCAGTGACGCACGACCGTTATTTCCTCGACAACGCGGCGGAGTGGATCCTGGAACTCGACCGCGGCCACGGCATTCCCTGGAAGGGCAACTATTCGACCTGGCTCGAGCAGAAGGAGCAGCGCCTCGAACAGGAGAACAAGCAGATCGACGCGCACATGAAGGCGATGAAGCAGGAGCTCGAATGGGTGCGCCAGAACCCCAAGGCGCGCCAGGCCAAGAGCAAGGCGCGCCTGTCCCGCTTTGAGGAACTGTCGTCCTTCGAATACCAGAAGCGCAACGAGACCCAGGAAATCTTCATCCCGCCGGGCGAGCGGCTCGGCGACAAGGTCATCGAATTCAACAGCGTGTCCAAGGGCTTCGGCGATCGCCTGCTGATCGACAACCTGTCGTTCTCCATTCCGCCCGGCGCCATCGTCGGCGTCATTGGCCCCAACGGCGCGGGCAAGTCCACGCTGTTCCGCATGATCATGGGCAAGGAAAAACCGGATGCCGGTGAGATCGTGATCGGCCCGACGGTGAAGATGGCAGCGGTCGATCAGAGCCGCGAAGGCCTGGATGGCAGCAAGACGGTGTTCGACGAGGTGGCCGAGGGGCGCGACATCCTCACCGTGGGTAAATTCGAGATGCCGAGCCGCGCCTATCTCGGCCGCTTCAACTTCAACGGCGGCGACCAGCAAAAGAAGGTCGGCATGCTCTCCGGCGGCGAGCGCGGGCGCCTGCACCTGGCCAAGACCCTGATTGCCGGCGGCAACGTGCTGCTGCTCGACGAGCCCTCCAATGATCTCGACGTGGAAACCCTGCGTGCCTTGGAAGACGCGCTGCTGGAGTTCCCCGGCTGCGTGCTGGTCACCTCGCACGACCGCTGGTTCCTCGACCGCATCGCCACGCACATCCTGGCGGCGGAAGGCGACTCGCAGTGGACCTTCTTCAGCGGCAACTACCAGGAATATGAGGCCGACAAGAAGAAGCGCCTGGGCGAGGAAGGCGCCAAGCCCAAGCGCATCCGCTACAAGCCGATCACGCGATAGGGCCGGCGCAAACCGGATGTCCCGGCAAACCCGGCGTTATCATTCCAGCCTGCATGCCCTGAACTTACGGTGACTGCCATGATCCTAGATGCCCTGAACCGGTCCGATCGCTACTGCGCCCTGCATCCCCTGTTTGCACGCGCCTTCGACTATCTCCATGGCACCGACCTGCGGGCGCTGGCACCGGGGAAGCATACGGTACAGGGCGAGGATCTCTTTGCCATCGTCGAGCATTGCGCGGGCCGCACGCGCGCGGAGGCGAAACTGGAATCCCATCGCCGCTACATCGACATCCAGCTGGTGCTGGAAGGCGTGGACGAGATGGGCTGGCGGCCACTGGTGCAGTGTGAAAAACCGATTGGGGAATTCGACGTGTCGCGCGATATCCGTTTTTACGATGATGCGCCGTCCAGCTGGGTCGCAACGCCGGCCGGCTCCTTCTGCATTTTCTTCCCCGATGACGCGCATGCGCCGCTGGTGAGCCAAGCAATGATCCACAAGCTCGTCATGAAAATCGCCGTTTAGGCAATTTCACGAAAACCGCCGCCAGGTGGTTTCGCCCAAATCGCTATTCAGGCACTCAGTAATGCGGCGGAATTTCCTCACGCGGCGTGGAAGTTCCCGTGTCCGCCTGGCTGTCGCGCACTTGCTGGTGCAGCAGGCGCAGCTGCTCCTGCAGGCTGTCCAGCTGACGCTGCTGGCGGATCACGGTCTGGTTCAGCGTTTCCAGCAGGTCCTCGGCAAATGCGAGTTTCGTTTCAAGTTCGGTGAGGCGCGATTCGCTCATGGCTGTCTGGCTTTCGCAAGGAGTGGGAGGACAAGTTTCTCCAGCCGCGGGTAATGCACCTGGCCGTCGATCTTGTGGCGGATGACGCCTTCCGCATCGACCACGAACGAGGCCGGAATGCTGTCGGTGCGGCCGAAAGCGGCGTAGATGCTGGGATTCATGGCTGCCGCAGGAAAATGATGGCCATGGTCCTTCATGTACTGTGCGATTTTTTCCGGCGGGTCGTCCACGCTTACCGCGAGCACTTCGAAGCCCTGAGCGCGATGGTCCTGCCAGAATTCCTCGATTACCGGCATTTCCTTCAGGCAGTAGGGGCACCAGGTCGCCCAGTAGTTGACCAGCACGACCTTGCCCTTGAGCTGGGCGGAGCTCAGCGTGCGGCCGTCACCAAGCTGCACTGCCCAGAGCGGCGTGGCGCGGTTCACGTCGGTCACGGTTGCGGGCGGGCGCAGCCAGAACCAGGCGAAAGCCGCCAGCAGCACAAAGGTGATGCCATGATTGCGCAGAAAAGTCTTCAAACGCGCTGTGTGCGGGGGCTCAGGGGTAGAATGCGGGTTTTGGTTTTCGGGTTCGATCATGCTGTGGATCAAGGCGTTTCATGTCGTGATGATGGTGAGCTGGTTTGCCGGCCTGTTTTACCTGCCGCGCATTTTCGTCAACCTGGCGATGGAGCCGAATGAAGCCGCCTACCGGCGGCTGCTGTTCATGGCCGAGAAATTGTACCGGTTTGTCACGCCCATCATGTGGCTGACGCTGGCATCCGGCATCTGGCTGTGGGTCGATTACTGGCAGCCTACGCCCTTCTGGCTGTGGCTCAAGGTCGCGCTGGTTCTCGGCCTGGTCGGCTACCATCATGCGTGCAAGCGACTGATGAAGAGGTTCCAGACGCGCATCAACCGGCATGGCCACGTATGGTTCCGCTGGTTCAATGAGATCCCCGTGCTGGTGCTGCTCGCGGTGGCCATCCTGGTCATCGTGAAACCGCAAATGATTTAAATGACTGACAAGACCAACAGGCGCGGCACGCTTTCGATCAAAAAAGAGGGCGAACAGGAAAAGCCGCGCCAGGCCAAGCGCCCCGCTACTTCCAGACGAGTCAACATCGAGCGCGATCGCAGCAAGAAGTCTGCGCCACGGCCCGCGCCCGAAACTGCCCGAAAGGAAAGCGCGGTCGCCGAAGACAGGCCGCGCCCGGTGCGGGCGGACAAGACGGACCTGGCCGCGCGCGCTGGCAAGGCCGGGCGCGATGACGCAGAAACCCGCCGCAGGGAAAGACCGGCTCCCGAAGCCCGGCCGGAAAAAGCCGACAACCGCCCGGCGCGCATCGAGCAGTTTTTCGCCACCTGCCCCCGCGGCCTGGAAAACGCGCTGGCCGAAGAGCTGCTTGGGCTGGGCGCCGAGAACATCGAAAAAACCGGTGGCGGCGTGACCTTCTTCGGGCCGATGACGCTGTGCTATGCGGCCAACCTGCATTCGCGCCTGGCCACCCGCATTCTGCTGCGCGTGTCGGCGGGCAAATACCAGAACGAGGAGGACGTGTACCAGGGTGCGCTCGCCGTGTTCTGGCACAAGTGGTTCGAGGCCTCGCGCACCATCGCCGTCAAGGTGGTGGCGCAGGACTCGCCGCTGAAAAGCCTGAACTTCATCACGCTGCGCATCAAGGACGGCGTGTGCGACCGCTTCCGCGAGGAAAGCGGGCTGCGCCCGAGCGTGCAGACCCTGCACCCGGACATCCGCATCCGCGCCTTCCTCACGCGCGACCGCTACACGCTGTATCTCGACACCTCCGGCGAATCGCTCTACAAGCGCGGCTTGCGCAAGCAGTCCGGCCTCGCCCCCATCAACGAAAATCTCGCCGCCGGCATTCTCAGACTCTCCGGCTGGAAGGTCGATGAACCCTTGTACGACCCCATGTGTGGCAGCGGCACCTTCCTGATGGAAGCCGCCCAGATGGCGCTCAACATCGCGCCCGGCCTGGGCCGCGACTTCGCGTTCGAGCGCATGCTGCGCATGGATGCCAGGGCCTGGACGCGCATGAAATCGGAGGCCCAGGCGGCTTGCCAGCCGGTACGGGCGCTGCCGATTTACGGCAGCGATGTCATGGGCCGCTCGCTCAGGGACGCCGACAGCAACCTCAAGGCGGCGGGCCTGCGCGAGGCCGTGACGCTCTCGAAAACCGACATCCTGGAGATTGAGCCGCCAGCGGAATCCGGCGTGCTGGTGATGAACCCACCTTATGGCGTCAGGCTGGGCGAGGAAGAAGAACTGGCCGCGCTGTACCCGAAACTGGGCGACGTGTTGAAAAGGAAATTTGCCAACTGGCGCGCCTATATCATCAGCGCCGATGCAAACCTGCCGAAACTGATTCGCCTGTCGGCAACCAAAAAGACGCCGCTATTCAACGGCGCGCTGGAGTGCCGCCTGTTCGAATACAAGCTGGTGGAAGGCTCGAACCGCTGAGCCCCCCGTTTCAGACGATGTCGAGGTGGTCGAGCCCTGTCATCAGGTCCTTGCCCTTCGCTTCCTGGCTGTGCAGCTTGATCTGCAGGCGCAGGTCGTTGAGCGAGTCGGCGTTGCGGAGCGCATCCTCGTAGGAAATGAGCCCGGCTTCATAGAGGTCGAACAGCGCCTGGTCGAAGGTCTGCATGCCAAGCTCGCGCGACTTGCTCATGATTTCCTTGATCTCGTGCACCTGGCCCTTGAAGATCAGGTCCGAGATCAGCGGCGAGTTGAGCAGGATTTCCACCGCCGCGATACGCCCGACGCCGCTCTTGCGCGGGATCAGGCGCTGCGAGACAAAGCCCTTGAGGTTGAGCGAAAGGTCCATCAGCAGCTGGTCGCGCTTTTCCTCTGGGAAGAAGTTGATGATGCGGTCGAGCGCCTGGTTGGCGCTGTTGGCGTGCAGCGTCGACAGGCACAGGTGGCCGGTTTCGGCGAAGGCGATGGCGTATTCCATGGTCTCGCGGTCACGTATCTCGCCGATCAGGATGACGTCCGGTGCCTGGCGCAGCATGTTCTTCAGCGCCGAGAACCAGTTCTCGGTGTCCACCCCCACTTCGCGCTGAGTGATGATCGACTTCTTGTGTTCGTGCACGTATTCGATCGGATCCTCCACCGTGATTATATGGTCGGCGGCGTTCTCGTTGCGGTAGCCGACCATGGCGGCGAGTGAGGTCGACTTGCCAGAGCCGGTGCCGCCGACGAACACGACGAGACCGCGCTTGACCATGGCGATGTCCTTTAGCACCGGCGGCAGGCCAAGGTCCTCAAAGTGCGGAATCACCGTGTTGATGGTCCGCATGACGATGCCGGTACGGCCCTGCTGCACGAACACGTTCACCCGAAAACGGCCGATGTCGGGCGGCGCGATGGCGAAGTTGGATTCGTTGGTGGCCTCGAACGAGGCCCACTGCTTGTCGTTCATGATCGAACGCGCCAGCTCGCGGGTATGGGCGGGCGTCAGCGTCTGGTTGGAGACCGGCGTGATCTTGCCGTCGACCTTGATGGCCGGGGCAAAGCCGGCGGTGATGAAGAGATCCGACGCCTTCTTGGAAAGCATCAGGCGCAGGAGGTCGTGGACGGTTTTTTCAGCATTCATGTTCGTGTCTCGATAATTTCATTGCAGCGGCAGGCCTGTTTCAGGCGCGCGGGACGCGCGCCGCACGAGTCAAAGGAAGGCATCCTTGTTCATGGCCTTGCTCCGCGCCTCGGCCGAGGCGACGAGGTTGCGGCGCACCAGATCCTGCAGGCACTGGTCCATGGTCTGCATGCCGACGCTCTGGCCGGTTTGGATAGCGGAATACATCTGGGCCACCTTGTTCTCGCGGATCAGGTTGCGGATAGCCGGGGTGCCGATCATGATTTCGTGCGCGGCGATGCGGCCATTGCCGTCCTTGGTTTTTAGCAGGGTCTGCGAAATCACCGCGCGCAGCGACTCGGAGAGCATTGAGCGCACCATTTCCTTTTCGGCGGCGGGGAACACGTCCACGATGCGGTCGACCGTCTTGGCGGCCGAAGAAGTGTGCAGGGTGCCAAACACCAGATGGCCGGTTTCGGCGGCGGTCAGCGCCAGGCTGATGGTCTCCAGGTCGCGCATCTCGCCCACCAGGATCACGTCAGGGTCTTCGCGCAGCGCAGATTTCAGCGCGTTGGCGAAGGAGTGGGTATGGGGTCCAACCTCGCGCTGGTTGATGAGGCATTTCTTGCTCTGGTGCACGAATTCGATGGGATCCTCGATGGTGAGAATATGGGCGTACTCGTTTTCGTTGATGTAGTCGATCATCGCCGCCAGGGTGGTGGACTTGCCCGAGCCGGTGGGGCCGGTGACCAGCACCACGCCGCGCGGCTGATGCGAGATTTCCTTGAAGATCTCCGGACAGCCCAGGTCTTCCAGCGTCAGCACTTTCGAGGGAATGGTCCGAAACACCGCGCCAGCGCCGTTTTGCTGGTTGAAGGCGTTGACCCGGAACCGCGCCAGGGTCGGGATCTCGAACGAGAAGTCCACTTCCAGCACTTCCTCGTAGTGCTTGCGCTGGCTGTCGTTCATGATGTCGTACACCATGCGGTGCACGTCCTTGTGCTCCATCGGCGGCAGGTTGATGCGGCGGATGTCGCCGTGCACCCGGATCATGGGCGGCAGGCCGGCGGAAAGGTGGAGGTCGGAAGCCTTGTTCTTGACAGCGAATGCGAGCAGTTCGGAAATATCCACTTAGTGTCCTGCGAGTTGATTTGTCAGTGATAATACTCTTGGTAATTACGACTTGCAGCACACTAACTTGAGCGAAACCAGCCCCCAATGGATGCATGTGGCGCAAGGCCTGCGCGAGGTGGGCGCGCGCATCGAGGCGGCGGCCGCCGCGGCCGGCCGCAAGGCCGGCGAGGTGACTCTGGTGGCGGTGAGCAAGACCTTTCCGGCCGACGCCCTGCGCGCCGCTGCGGCCTGCGGCCAGCGACATTTTGGCGAGAACTACGTGCAGGAAGCGCGGACCAAACAGGATGAGCTGGCAGGGCTGGGGCTGGTGTGGCACTTCATCGGCCCCATCCAGAGCAACAAGACCCGAGAGATCGCCGAGCATTTCGACTGGGTGCACGGCATTGAGAGGGAAAAGATCGCGCGCCGGCTGTCCGAGCAGCGCCCGCCCAACCTGCCTGCGCTCAACGTGTGCATCCAGGTCAATGTCAGCGGCGAGGCGAGCAAGAGCGGAGTGGCCCCAGACGAGGTGGCTGCCCTTGCGGACTTGGTCTCCGGGCTGCCGGGGCTAAAATTGAGGGGTCTGATGGCGATCCCCGAACCCGGCGGCGATTCGCATGCACGCTTCCGGCTGCTGCGCTCGCTGCGCGACACCCTTAATGCGCGGGGGCTTGCGCTCGATACGCTGTCCATGGGCATGTCCGGAGATTTTGAAATTGCAATCGCGGAAGGCGCCACCCTGATTCGCGTGGGCAGTGCCATATTCGGAAAACGGAACTATGACAACAAATAGCATCACTTTCATCGGCGGCGGCAATATGGCCACCGCCATCATTGGCGGACTGATCGCGGATGGCACGTCTGCCGCGTCCATCGAAGTGGTCGACGTGTCGAGCGAAACCTGCGCGCGTCTGGCACGGCAGTTTGGCGTGCGTGCGCATGCCGCGCTGGAGCAGGCGCAGCTCAATCCGGTCATCGTGCTGGCGGTCAAGCCGCAGCAGTTGCTCGACGCCGCAAAGCAGCTGGCCCCGCGATTGCGCGATCAAATGGTGGTGTCGATTGCCGCCGGCGTGCGGCTTGGCGACCTGTCGCGCTGGCTGGGTGGCCATGCGTGCATCGTGCGCACCATGCCCAACACGCCGGCCATGGTCGGCGCCGGCATCACTGGCATGTTCTCCGGCAGCCAGGTCAGCGCCGAGCAGCGCTCGCGCGCCGAATCCATCCTGCGCGCGGTCGGTGCGGTGGTCTGGGTCAACGATGAGCGCGAGCTCGACTGGGTCACCGCCATTTCCGGCAGCGGTCCGGCCTATGTGTTCTATTTCATCGAGGCCCTTGAGGATGCCGGCATCCGCGCCGGGCTTTCCGGCGATGTCGCCCGCCGCCTCGCGCTGCATACCGTATTCGGCGCCGCCAAACTGGCGCTGGAGGCTGGCGAGGATCCCACACTGCTGCGCAGCAAGGTCACCTCCAAGGGTGGCACCACCGAGCGCGCCATCGCCAGCCTGGGCGCGGACGGCTTCATGGACATGGTCGCCCGCGCGGTGAACGCAGCGGCGGCCAGGTCGAGCGAGCTGGGCGACGAAATCGGGAGCCTCAACTGATGCTGGCGGATACCCTCGCTTTTTTCATCCAGACACTGGGCGGTTTGCTGGCCGTCGCAGTGCTGCTGCGCTTTGCCATGCAGGCGATGCGCGTGCCATTTTCCAATCCTTTCGCCCAGTTCATCGTCAAAATCACCGATTTCGCGGTGCGCCCGGTGCGCCGCGTGATTCCCGGCTGGGCCGGTTACGACTGGGCAAGCCTGCTGCTGGCCTGGCTGGTCGAAGTGGCGGTGGCGGCCGCCCTGCTGCTGGTCAAGGGCTTTCCCTTCAGCCTGGCCGGCCTGGGCCTGTGGCCGGTGCTGTTCGGGCTGGGCGCGGTCGAGCTGGTGAAGCTTGCACTGTATCTCATCATGGGCCTGACGCTAGTGCGCGCCCTGCTTTCATGGGTGAACCCTTACTCACCCCTGGCGCCCGTCATCTATCCGCTGACCGAACCCCTGTTGCGCCCCTTCCGGCGCATGTTGCCCGCCAGCCAGATCGACTTTTCCCCGCTCGTGGTGGTCATCCTGTGCCAGTTCCTTCTGGTGGTGCCGCTTGCGGCCCTTGAACGGGCTGTCCTGGGGGCATTTTGACCGCGCTGCCAGAGTGGGCACGCTACGACCCCAGGGAAGATGTGTGGACGCTGCAAATTCACGTTCAGCCTGGCGTGCGCACCAACCAGGTCGCAGGCGAGCATGGCGGCAGCCTAAAGCTCAAGATTGCCGCGCCCGCAGTCGATAACAAGGCGAACAAGTGCCTGACCGGGTTCGTCGCCGAGTTGTGGGGAGTGGCGCAGCGGCAGGTCATGCTCGTGCGTGGGGAGGGGTCGCGGCAGAAGATCGTGACGGTGCGCGGCGCGGGCGGCAATTTTCCGGCCCTGTCGGGAATCGACAAAAACAACAACACCAAAGAGGACTGAATTGAGCGCGCTCCTGGAAGAAGGCATAGCGGACTACAGCCGTCGCCGCGACAACCTTGTCGCCGGCATCACCGCCTTTGCCGACTGGCTCGATCGCCACCACGGCCTGGATGCCGAGCGCAACCTGCGCATGACCGACCTGGCCGAGGCCCTGCGCCGCGACCGCCTCATGCTCGCGTTCGTGGCGGAATATTCGCGCGGCAAGACCGAGCTCATCAATGCCCTGTTCTTCGCCGATTTCGGCCAGCGCCTGCTGCCCTCGGAAGCCGGGCGCACCACCATGTGCCCGACCGAGATCTGTCACGAGGAAGGCCACGATCCCCAGCTGCGGCTGCTGCCCATCGAAACCCGGCTGCGCACCGAGCCACTCGCCCATTTCAAGCTGACCCTGATCGAGTGGAGCACCATCAAACTCGATCCGGCTGATCCCCAGCAGATGCACGCCGCGCTGCAAAAGCTGACGGAATCCCGCAAGGTGACCACAACCGAAGCCGAGGCGCTGGGCCTGCTGAATGTGGACAGCGGCGCTGGCGAGCTGAGGGAAAACGCTGACGGCATGGTCGAGATACCGGCCTGGCGTTACGCCGTCATCAATTTTCCGCATCCGCTGCTCAAGGCTGGGTTGTGTGTCCTCGACACGCCCGGCCTCAATGCGCTCGGCGCCGAACCCGAGCTGACCCTCTCCAGCATTCCCAACGCACACGCGGTGTTTTTCCTGCTGGCGACGGATACCGGCGTCACCCGTTCCGACCTGGATATCTGGCAGCACTACGTGCACCGTCACATCAACTACCACGTCGCGGTGCTGAACAAGATCGACATGTTGTGGGACGACCTGCGCGGGGAGCTGGCCTTCCGCGCCACCATGAGCAAGCAGCTGGAAGAGACGGCGCGCATCCTCAAACTGCCGCAAAACCAGGTGTTTGCCGTGTCGGCGCAAAAGGCCCTGGTGGGCAAGATCCGGGGCGATGCAGACCTCGTTATCCGCTCCGGCATCAGCAGCCTGGAAAACATGCTCACCGAGAAGATCGTGCCGGCGCGGCGCGAAATCCTGTTCCAGGGCGCTATTACCCAGATAGCGGATCAGGTTAGCAACGAGCGCGCCACGCTGGCGGCGCGCATGCGCAACGGTCTGCAAAGCCTGCAGCAATTGTCGGAGCTGTCCGGCAAGAACAAGGAAATGGCCGCGCAGTTGCGCGTGAACCTGATCAAGGACAAGGTGCGCTACGACGCCACGGCGGAGCATTTCAAGGCCACGCGCAAGGCCGTGCGCGAACACGGCGACCAGCTACTGGAGCGGCTGTCAGAAAATGCCTTGCACGCCATGCTTGAGGAAGCGCGTGCCGGCATGGGCGACAGCTGGACCACCAAGGGCCTCATCCGCTCAATGCGCGCCCTCTCGGAGCAGGCCATCCAGCGCTTCAACCAGGCCGAGCGGCTGTCCGTGGCCATGCAGCAATACCTGCTTGCCGCCTGTGAGCGCTTCCATCGCGAGCATGGCCTGCCGCGCATGAACGTCTCGGTGCTCGACCTTACCTCCTACCGACTGCGCATGGACAAGCTGATGCAGGAAACCGAGGAGTTCTGCGGCGACCCCGCCAACCTGCTGGTGGAAAAGCACTTCATGATTCGCCGCTTCTACACCGAGGTGGCCGCCGAAACCCAGAAGACCTTCGAGCTCTCCGCGCGCGAGGCCAGACGCTGGCTCGGCATTGCGCTCGATCCGGTCATCCAGCGCGTTCGCGGCTACAAGCAGATGCTCGACGAGCGCCTGGAAACCCTGGGCAGGATCGCCGACAACGTCAGCGGGGTGCAGGAGCAGATGGGACTGATCAAGGAAGGTATCGACAGGCTGCGCAAGCAGAAGGCGGAGTTGGACGAGATCGCCAGGCGGTTCGAGTCGCTGAACGGATGATGCGGCTGAAAATGCCGATGCGCTGGATTTTCTGCCAGTGCATGGCAGGCCAGGTTTGAGCGCTGGCCGGGCGAGCACTTATCGAAAAAACATGTATAGAGAAGTCCTGAAATTCTGGTTCGAAGACATCAGCTCGAAGCAGTGGTGGGCGGTGGACCCGGCGTTTGACGATCTTATTCGTGAAAAATTCGAGGGGCTGCTCCAACAGGCGGCAAGCGGCGAGCTATATTCATGGCGTCTGGAAGCGAGAGGCCGTCTTGCCGAGATCATTGTGCTGGACCAGTTTTCCAGGAACATGTATCGCAATACGGCACGGGCGTTCTCCCAGGATCCGATGGCCCTTGTTCTGGCCCAGGAGGCAATATCGCTGAAAGTTCAGCACCAGCTGAGCCCAGTCGAGCGCAGCTTCTTGCTTTTGCCCTACATGCACAGCGAATCCAGCGCCATTCATGCTGTCGCTGAGCAGCTTTATCGGGAATTCGCGCCGCCGGTCAACCTGGATTTTGAACTCCGCCACAAGTCGATCATCGACCGGTTCGGTCGCTATCCGCATCGAAACGCGATTCTGGGCCGGACCTCGACTTTCGAGGAAATTGAATTCCTGAAACAGCCAGGCTCGAGTTTTTAGGTCATCCCGCAGCCAGCGCCATTCACAGCAGGATGATGTCGTACTGTTCCTGCGTGTAGCTGGTTTCAACCTGCAGCGAGATCGGCTTGCCGATGAAATCGGACAGCTGGGCGAGGCTTTGCGACTCCTCGTCAAGAAAAAGGTCCACCACGGTTTGCGAGGCGAGGATGCGGTATTCGCGCGCCTCGAACTGGCGGTCCTCGCGCAGGATCTCGCGCAGCGCGTCGTAGCAGACGGTTCGGGCGGTCTTGATTTCGCCTCGCCCCTGGCAGGTGGGGCAGGGTTCGCACAGCACGTGGGCGAGCGATTCGCGGGTGCGCTTGCGGGTCATTTCGACCAGGCCCAGGGCGGAGAAGCCGTTGACGGACACGCGCGTGGAGTCTCTGGTCAGCGATTTCTTCAACTCGGCGAGCACGGTTTCGCGGTGCTCGGGATTATCCATGTCAATGAAGTCGATGATGATGATGCCGCCCAGGTTGCGCAGGCGCAGCTGGCGCGCGATGGTCTGCGCGGCTTCCAGGTTGGTCTTGAAGATGGTGTCGTCGAAGTTGCGCGCGCCGACGAAGCCACCGGTGTTGACGTCGATGGTGGTGAGCGCCTCGGTCTGGTCGATGATCAGGTAGCCGCCGGACTTGAGGT
>DAIMZB010000020.1:0-22029 GCA_036734185.1 Thiobacillaceae bacterium
ATACTATATAGACACCAGTTGCTATATAGATTAACGGAATTATCGCTACATAAAATCCAGCATTACGAAAACTGTGGCCGTAAGCGCTATGATATCCGTCGGAGATATTTATACCGGCGAGATAATCTGAAATGCGATATTTCAGACTTAAGAGGCCAAGAAATATAAGTGAATATCCAATAAATTCCATAATCCACCGAATCAAAAAATAAAGTTTCTTAGTCGAATTGTTCGGCCAAAGCTATTCTGGCTCTGATGGATATTTTTATTTTTCGGATTTTGCTTTGATAGAAAGCCGAACTCTAAGAAGCATATAAAAAGACAACAAAAGTAAGAACAAAATAGTTGGGGATAATGGTGACATTGCCATCACAAAAATACAGTAGATGAGGGCAAGAAATATCAATATCGGAGTTACCAAAACGTATTCGATTAACGTTGCGATTTTTTTATGCCTGGGTCTGCGTTTGATAATAAAAAGTGCAATAAAAGAGATCGGTAAAAAAAATGCTGTCAGAAAAGCGTACTTAAAAAAAGAAAACTTCAATAGAATAAATGGAGAGAGCAGGACTCTCCATGTGGATGTCTGCTCTAAGAAGTTGTACCCATCGTAAAGAAGAACCGTTTTTGCAAAGGGCAGGAAGCGGTCTATTCCAAAAGACGGGTAAATGTAAATGAACGTATGGTTTGCTTTAGTGGAAGTTATGCATATTGATGCACTTTCTCGGTGGATTGAAGGAACTGAAATTGGTTTCTTATCAGGTGATTCGAATTGGCACTCATAGGAAGTGAACATCACAGAGCCATTTTCTTCATGCCATATGTTTATTCTCGCCCCGTCGGTGCGTTGGAAAGAGCTTTTATGCTCACGATAGGTTTCGGCCTCACCATAAGAATCCGAAAATGCCGCCATTGAATAAGGCGACATTAGCAAGAAAAATAGAAGCCTAATTACGGTAGTCAAATGCATGCGCAATTTTTGCCATTTGCTGATGTAGCTAAAACGTAACCGAGCTAGAAAGATTTTACATACTTTTGCACTTTATGAGGTTTCAAATCAGGATTGCGGGTGATGCAAGATATTGATTTAAAATCCTTTGGTAATGGACAGTTTGTCTTTTAATCCGTTGGTCGCGAGTTCGAATCTCGCCCGACCCACCACAACCCAAACGGCCTGCAGTCATGCGGGCCGTTTCTTTTCGTGCGCCGAGTTCTGGCAGGTATGGGTTTTACGGCTCTATGAAAATATGTGCGGGCGGCAGGCCCGCCTTGTGTCTTTCGTGCGCCTGGATGAGGCCCCGTTCAATGTGGCGTGTTGTCAGCCGGGTGTCAAAAAGCGGGCAGGCTGTTTTGTTGTCGCGGAGTTTTCGCGCCAGGGCGGCCATTTCTTCAGGGTTTGATGCCAGCCTGAGCGCGGTCGCTTCGTATTCCGCAGGCGTGGCGGCTGCAAGCTCGGGCAGACCGACCGCATGGAGCAGGCTCGTTGCCATGCGGCTGACATACGTGTTCCCGGTGCAAGTGAGTACCGGCAGGCCCGACCACAAGGCCTCGCTTGCGATCGTGCCGGCATTGTAGTTGAAGGTGTCGAGAAACAGGTCTGCCGCGCGGAAGCGCGCCAGGTATTCGGCGTGTCCGACTTTCTCGGCAAATACCAGCCTTTCGGGATCGATGCCGCAACCGGCCGCTTCTTTCTTCAGGTTGCGTATCGCCTCTTCATTTCCGCCGATCAGCCAGAGCACGCTGCCGGGAACGCTGTTCAGAAGACGCATCCAGAGATGAAAAACGTCCGGCGTGAGCTTGTAGTGGTTGTTGTGGCAACAGAACACGAAGCCGTTCTCGGGCAGCCTCAGTTCCTGGCGGGTGAATTGCCTATCGGAGACGATTTTCCGGTCGTCGTTCACCTGGTAGGAATGGGGCAGGTAGATGATTTTCTCGTCATAGAACGGGCGCTCGTTTTCAGGGATCACGACCGAATCTGCAATCAGATAGTCCATGAAGCGGGTGCCCATGGTGCCCACATAGCCGAGGTACTGAACCTGCACGGGGGCGGCGCGCCTGGCAAAAACGCTGGTTCGCGAGAACTGGGTATAGCCGGTCAGGTCGACGGCAATGTCCAGGCCGATTTCGCGCGCCAGTCGCACGATTTCGTCGTCTGATTTCTCGAGAACGTCATGAAAATGATCGAATCCCTTTTGCATTCTCGCGCGCCAGGGATCATTCACGACGGGGCCGATATTAAAGCCGTGGATCTCGAATCGGCTGCGGTCGTGCTGCTCGATCAGTCCGGCGACGAGATGCGTGACTGCGTGGTTCCTGAAGTCCGGGGAGAAGTAGCCGATCCTGATTTTTTGTCCAGATTGCAGGGGCTCAACAGGCCAGGATTCGGGCGACGAGAACTCTCTGGCGTAGCGTCTCGCACATCTTAGCTGCAGTTCCGGATCGCCGGGCAGTGCAAGATAG
This sequence comes from Thiobacillaceae bacterium, assembly GCA_036734185.1. Classification (GTDB taxonomy): domain Bacteria; phylum Pseudomonadota; class Gammaproteobacteria; order Burkholderiales; family Thiobacillaceae; genus UBA6918. The sequence continues at coordinate 2,461 of DAIMZB010000020.1, forward strand.
ACAAATGGAACAATCGGCAATTGGTCGCCCCTGAGCAAGTCCGTGATCGTATCGACCAGGGTGGAATAGTCTTGCCACTCGCAAAGTTCCTGCTTGCAGTAAAACAGATAGCCCAGGACTAGCGGGAGGTCGGGCGCGATCGCGAGCGCTTTTTTGTAACAGTCGGCGGCTTCGGTATGGCGCTTGAGTTCCTGCAGGACCAGGCCCTTGTGCCTGAGGGCGACTGCAAAATTCGGGTTGGCCGCAATTGCCTTGTCAAAATCGGCCAGTGCATCGTCGTTTTGCCGCAGGTTGTAAAAAGCCAGGCCGCGATTGTTGTAGGCATCGGCATAGGCGGGGGCCAGGCTGATTGCGTGCGTGAAATCGGCGATGGCTTCGGCCTGGCGGTACATGTCTTTCAATGCGCCACCGCGGTTGTTGTACAAGACGGGGTCCCTCGGATTCAGCGCGATCGCGCGTGAAAACGTATCGACCGCACCGGCATGGTTCTTCAGCGCGGCCTGGGCAACGCCGAGATTGGAGAGCGCATCCGGCTGGCGCGGGTCGATCTTGAGCGAACGCTGGATCCATTCTGCTCCGGCTTCATATTCTCCCCGCTGCAGGCAGATAAGCCCTGTATTGACGAGCGCATCGGTGTGCTTCGGATCCCGGTCGAGCGTTTTCTGGTAAAGCGCAAGGGCCTGGCCCAGGTTGCCCTGCTGGTGCCATGCCAGGGCCTGGGCGAATGCCGCCGCAGCCTTGGGGTTGGTCTTGTGCGGGCGGCTGGCGGGCGGTTTCTTGCTCATGTGTTGTTCAAATCCTGGGGGGCAGTCGTCTCGGCGCGAAAGAAGAAATCATTTTTCCTCGTGGTAGTCGTCATCGATGTTCACCTGCCAGATGTTCGACTTGTCGGTGATTCCGGCAATGATGTTGTCCACGGCAAGCCTGGCTGTCAGCATCGAGTGATCCTGGTTGTTGTATCGGTGCATGCCATTGCGTCCGACTGGGAACAGGTTTTCGATGCGGTCAAGAAAACCGCGCACGAGGTCGAATTGGGCATAGGTTCCAAAGTAGGCAGGATAGGCCTTGGGCATCCGGATCACAATGCTGTCGTGCACATCGGCGGGATCGATCAGGTTCATTCTGGCCATTTCTTCACGCGCAAGTTGCTGCAGGTCTTCGTCGCACATTGTCCAGAGCGCATCGCCTTCATTGCAGAAATATTCCAGCCCCATCCATATCTGGCTCGGGTTCGCCACCATGCCGGGGCTCCAGTTGTTGAATATCTGCAGGCGGCCGACCTTTACATCGGGCTCCTGGATATAGACCCAGTTGTCAGGCGGCATGTGGTTGGGTCGGGTCGATCGCGACTGCGGATTGGGTCGCATTTTCTCAACCAGCAGCCCCACCGTGATGAAGTCCCGGTAGGGCAGGTTGAGCGCGACGTCGCGAACTCCTGACGGAACCTCCTCGCCCATGCCGCGCACCAGGTCACGCACCGGCATGGTGGAAATCACGTAATCGCAAGGCAGGTCGATGTCCTGGCCGCTTGCCAGGTCGTGCGCGCGTACCGAACGTACCTTGCCCTTCTCCAGCCGAAGACCGCACACCCGATGGCGATGGCGTAACTCGCCGCCCTTGGCCTGCACCTGCTTCGCCACGGCCTCCCACATCTGGCCGGGGCCAAATTTCGGATAAAGGAATTGCTCGATGAGCGAGGTGTTGGTGCCTTTTTGCGCGAGATTGTGGCCCCGCCCGAACAATTTGCTGATTGCATGTATCATCGCCTTGCCGATGCTCAGCCCCTTGATGCGCTGCGCTCCCCATTCTGCGCTGATTGCCTGGCATGGTACCCCCCAGACTTTTTCCGTGTAGTCCTTGAAGAAGGTCAGGTAAAGCTGGCGGCCGAAACGGTTGATGAGGAAATCTTCCAGGGTGCGTTCAGGTTTGCGCGGGAACAGCCGCGCCCGAACATAGCTCATGCCGACCTTCATGACGCGCACGATGCCGAGATTGCCAAGCGTGCCCGGAGTAAGTTTCAGCGGATAGTCGAAAAACTTGCGCAGGTAATAAATACGCGACAGGCGCCCGCGCACCAGCAGCACATGATCGCCATGGCCGCCATTGCCGGTGACTGTGCGAGACTTGTTCTGATAGGAAATGGTGAGCGGTTCGCCGTCGGCGGCCTCGACCGGCAGGATCTCGCGCCACCAGTCCATGACCCAGTCGGATTTGGAGAAGAAGCGATGGCCGCCGATATCGATGCGGTTGCCCTTGTAAGTGATCGTGCGAGAGATGCCGCCCACGCAATTGTCGGCCTCCAGGACAATGGGGTGGATATCGCTGCGCCGCAGCAGTTCCAGGGCGGCAGTCAGACCGGCGGGGCCGGCGCCGATGATGACGGCGGTTTTTTTATTCGCGAAATTCATCTGCCGTGGGGTGTGCAGTCAGGGCTCTTCGGGGGTGGCTGCAGGCTCTTCATTCCAGCGAGTGAACAGCAACAGCTTGCGTCCCCCGAAATTTACCAGCAGGGTCAGTATTGTCGCCAATGCCTTGGCCAGCAGGTAATGCATCCCCATCCAGCCTGCGAATGCCAGCATGGCGCCCATGCTGATGGCAAGCCCGGCCACGCCCACGAGCAGGAAAAGCGTGAACTCGGCGCTGACAAGGCTGATCGCCCTGAATCTGAATACCCAACGAACGGACAACTGGTAGTTGATCCACACGCCCAGCAGGAAGGCCAGCATTGTGCCGGCCAGATAGTGCAGGCCGAATCCTGAAACCAGAATCCAAAGCGCAACGAAGTCGGCCGCGAAGGCTATGCCGCCGACAATCAGATAACGACCGAATTCGGTCCTCGTCAGCAAACTTGCGTGCTTCATTGCAACGCGGCCGCCTTTTTTGTATGACAGGAATGAGAGTTTCGGGTCAGTGACGAACCCTCGGCCAGTTTGGTATGAAGTTTGCTCATGTGGGAATGTTAATATGCAGGCTTTGCCCGTTCGCCCAGACTCGACAGCTTGGTATCTCATAATGAGCCCAATGGCGTGCGGTTGCGTGGCAACTGTGTTTGTTACGGATATCACCACCGGATTCTGGAGGATTTGTGAAAATCTACGGACAAAAAGGCTTTACCTTGATCGAGTTGATGATCGTCGTGGCAATTATCGGAATTCTGGCCGCAATCGCGATTCCCTCCTACAAGGAATATACGTCGAGAACTAATGACAAGGCGGCTCAGGCCGATGCGCGCCATTTCCTGATATCAGTTTCCGCGGGGCAGCAATGACGAAATATGTCAGCAGATGACATTTTTTGTCATTTTGTTATTCTTTGAAAATTGCTTGCAACATGCAAGCCCGTGGTTTTCAGGACGTTTTATCGAAAAAAATGGGCGGGTCCCTAAAGTTGGCATACTATCTGCTCGTTAGCTACTTGCGCGGCCAATGACGTTTGACCGGCTCTTCCTTGATTCATTAACAACTGGAGACATCCATGAAATTCATGCAAAAAGGCTTTACCCTCATCGAGTTGATGATCGTGGTTGCCATCATCGGCATTCTGGCCGCCATTGCCATCCCCCAGTTCACCGAGTATCAGAAAAAAGGCCAGGACAAGGCTGCCCAGTCTGATGCCCGCAATTTCCTGACCGCCGTTTCGGCCAACAGCAACTAAATCCAATCTCGATAGGAGACCTTACACATGAAAAAGCATCTTCTGATTCCTATGCTGCTGGCTGCCTCCACCCTGGCTCAGGCTGGAACTCTCGGTGCCAACTCCGCTGGCACCTCAACGACAGTTGATAGCGCACTCTGCGCGATGGTGCAGACCTCTTTCAGCCTGAAGCTGTCGCAGAACGTGGGTGCGGCCTGGACTTGCGATACCACCGCTGCAGCCGTGAACACCGGCAGCACCAAGGGTAAATACGCCTACGGCGGCAGCACTTCGGGCGGCACGGTTGCCTCCTGCGGCACGACGCCTGACAGCACCAACGGCTACAACCTGACGCCGGGGGCTGTGGATAACGGCTGCCAGTAACCCGCGTCAGCGACGCTCAGCAGTCGGATTGTCTGAACCGAACCCCCTCCGAACCGGAGGGGGTTTTTTATGTCGCGTCGGCTGGGATGGGCTGCACAAGCGCTGGTTTCTCAGTTCATTGAACACTTGTCGGTGCACGCATCTCTGACAAAACATGCCCTTACGGGCGGGTCCACGGGGCGACGCTGGGCTGTCGCAGCCTACCTCGCGTTTCTCGGGCTCTGGCTGGTTTGCCATCCCTACAAGGGCATGGCAGGCGATGCCGTCCTGTACACGGTGCAGGCGCTGCACCATCTTCATCCCGAGCATTACGCGCACGATGTTTTTTTCTGGGGCGAGTCGCAGGACAACTACACCGTGTTCAGCCCGATTTATGCCGGGCTGATCGATCTGCTGGGGCTTGGCCGTGCCGCCATTGCGCTGACCCTGGCGGGCGCGGCGCTGTGGTGCCTTGCGGCCTGGCGGTTTTCGAGGCTATGGCCGGATGCGAAGAGCCGCACGCTTTATCTGTTTCTGCTGGCCGTCATGCCGATTGCAGTGGGCGGCCATGGCATTTTATCCGCGGCCGAGCCTTACCCCGTGCCGCGCCTGTGGTCGAATGCGCTGACGCTGCTGGCCTGTGCGTTCTGGGTCGAGAAAAAAATCATTGCCGCAGCCGCGGCGTGGATTGCCGCCATGCTGCTGCATCCGCTGATGGCGCTGGCGGGTTGCGGCTTCGCGCTTTTTCATGCATTTCGCTGGTCGCGTCCCTGGCTGTTTGGCATGCTGGCCGCGGTTGTGGCAGCGCTGGCGCTCGCGGCGCTGAATGTTTCACTGTTCGGTCGCCTGTTTCAGGTCATGAGTCCGGAGTGGTTCGATCTGGTTTACCAGAGGACCAGCCTGTTCATGTTCCCCTCGCGCTGGGGTCTGGCCGATTACGGTACGCTGGCTTTTCATTTCACCGTACTGGTCTGGGCGGCCAGTATTGAACGAAACAGCCCGCTTGGCAGGATCTTCGCGGCTGCAGCATTGACGGGCCTGACGGGCTGGCTGCTCTCCCTCCTGGGCGGCGACTGGCTGCGCAGCGTGCTGATCCTGCAAGTGCAGCCGTGGCGCATGCTGTGGTTGAGCGATGTAGTCGCGTGGGGTGCAACGGCCTTCCTGGCGCTGCGCCTGTGGCTCGCTGCACGGCCCCTGGTACTGGCGCTTGCGCTGGCTTGGTTCACGCGCGAAAGCGGCGGAGTCGCGCTGCTGTGGTTCACATTGCTACTGTGGCGCTGGCCGGAGAAGCTGCGCCCGCTTCATGTCGCGCTCGTGGAATCCGTGCTGGTCCTGGGGCTGGCGGCGCAAGTATTTTGGTCGTGGGCGGATTTCAATCTGGCCATGGACGCGGCAAGCGGCACGAACCTCGAGATCGGCTGGGAGAAGCTGTATCACTGGTTCAGGCTGAGCCTTGTGCCGAGCGATGATCCGATGCTCATTCTGCTGCTTGCGCCGCTCGCGTTCTGGCTGTGGTGGAAAAGCCGGCCGGTTGCTTTGGTGCTGTTCCTTCCCGTTGGATTGTTGCTGCTTTCCGACTGGACCAGCCGGCTCGAAGCGGGCAGGGTCATGCGCCCGGAAATACTCGCAGCGCAGCAGGAGGGGTTTTGGGGCAGCTCACCGTTCAACCGCCTGGTGCCCCTCGGCGCCGAAATATACTGGCCGCAGGGCCTGGAGCTGACCTGGCTGGGGATGGGGCGTTCGAGTTATTTTTCCCTGCACCAGTCGGCGGGCCTGGCATTTTCCGAGGCGCAGGCACGCGAAGTATACCGGCGGTATCTCGCGGCTAAACCTTTGGGTGGCCGCGATGCGTACTTCAAGCTGCTGACGCTGGAAGAGAGCCTCAGGCTGAGGGGCGAGGCCATCCCGCTCGGCACTCTCGACGGCCTGCGCCGAACCTGCAATGCCGACCGCCGGCTGGATTTCGTGGTGCTGCGCAACCGCTACCCGCAATGGGTGAAAGCCTCGTGGTACGCGCCTTTCTTGCCCGGCGGGGCTCATTTATACTCGTGCAGCGATTTCAGAAACGACTGACCCAGGTGCGCCACGCATGAAACAATCCTTCTTGATCGCGCTGCTTTCGGGTTTGCGCAGCCGGGTATTCCAGAGCCTGTTCGCAGTGGGTGCGCTTGCCATGGGCGCTGCCTTTCTCGCGGGCGGCTTCTCTCCGCGCCAGCCTGGCACGGTTACGCTCGATGTCGGCCTGTCCTTGATACGCGCCGTGTCGCTGGTGCTGGTGCTCTATTGGTCCTATGAACTGGTCGGCAAGGAAATCGAACGCCGCACCATCTATGTCAGCCTGTCCTATCCTGTGGCGCGCGGGCAGTTCCTGCTCGGACGCTATCTCGGCATTCTGGTGCTGACGGCCCTTGCAGTCGCATTGCTGGGCAGCATGCTCGCCGGCGTGGTGATGGTTTCCGGATGGGGCTACGATCAGACCAACCCCTTCACCCTGAAATGGCCCTTTGTTCTGACGCTGCTGGCCTTGCTGCTCGATCTGGCCGTGGTGGCGAGCTTCGGCTTTCTCGTATCCTCGGTTTCCGTGACACCGTTCGTCCCGCTCGTCGCCGGCCTGGCCTTCGCCATTTCCGCACGCAGCCTGGGGCCTGCACTGGAATATCTGTCGAACATGTCTGCAGGCCAGGCGCAGTTGCAGTCGACCATGACGCCGATTTTCGACTGGCTGAGATGGATATTGCCCGACCTGTCGCGCCTGGACATTCGATACTACGCGCTTTATGCACACCAGCCTGATGCCGGCCTGCTTGCCGGCAGCGCGATGATGGCGGCCGGGTATGCCGGCATGCTGCTTGTACTCGCGGTGTGGTTCTTCAACCGCAGGCAGTTCAACTGAGCGGCGGCGGGAAGGTGCGCATCTCGACCAATATGATTCTGGCGGGCGTCCTGGCCCTTTCGGCAGCAGTTTATGTCGCGGGCATCAGACAGACCGCACACAGCCGCTGGGTTGCGCCGCCGGAAGAGATGCGCGTGGCGCTGCCTGCCGAACTGCAGGTCTTCATGGCCTTGGGTGACCGCTATCTGGCCGCGAATCTGGAAGTGTTTCGCGCGCTCGTGCTCTCGATCGACAAGACCGATCCGGACAGCCTCAAGGTACTGGCGGAGGTGCAGCGGGGCGCATCCAGACTGAATCCTGCGCACGAAGACAACTATTACATCAGCCAGGCCATCCTGCCCTGGATGGGTTTCGTCGAGCCTACGCAGTTCATCCAGGTGCGCGCCACGGACGCGCGGCCGTGGGATTTTCTGCCGGGTTTTTTCTATGCATTCAACCGTTACTACTTCGAGCACCGGCCGCAGGAGGCCTCAAACATCCTGATCCGCGTGGCCGGCCGTCTGCCGCAGAAGGAGGGCGTGCTGGAAATCGCCGCGAGGTGGCAGGAAAAGGGCGATGACCTGCAGGCCGCACTCGCGGTGATTCGCACGATGCAGCAGGAGACGCGCGACGCCAAGCTGAAAGCCATCCTGCAAATGCGCATCGACCGGCTGCAGGGCGTGATTGCCCTGCGCGAGGCGGCGGCCAGATACGAAAAGCGCACGGGCCATCAGCTTGCAGATTTTTCCCAGCTGCTCAGTTCAGGCGAGCTCAGGGAACTGCCGCGCGATCCCACCGGCCTGGGCTATGTGTTGAACGAACGGGGGATCCCCATGCTTTATTTTCCGCCGAAGAAACCTTTGGGAGCACGCTGAAGATGGCTTCCGCGATCCTGATCGATTCGCTGACCAAGCGCTTTCGTGACAAGCGCTTTCGCGTGATTGAGGCCGTCAAGAACGTTTCGCTGACCGTGAACGAGGGCGAGGCGTTCGGTTTTGTCGGGCCCAATGGCGCCGGCAAGACCAGCACCATCAAGGTGATCATGGGACTCAACAGGGCAGATGTGGGGCGCGTCGAGATTTTCGGCATGGATGCTGTAAACGCGCAGTCGCGCAGCCGGATCGCCTATGTGCCCGAGAACCTCTATCTGTATGATTATTTGACGCCGCTCGAGTTTCTTATGATGGGCGCCCGCATGCACGGCGTTGCCAGCCAGGGCCTGAGGCGACATTGCATGAACTGGCTCGAGCGTTTTGACATCGGGCATGTCGCCAACAAGCGCGTGCGCACCTTCTCCAAGGGCATGACGCAGCGCACTGCGCTGGCGCATGCCATGGCATGCGAGCCGCGCATGCTGGTGCTGGACGAGCCGCTTTCCGGGCTGGATCCTGTCGGCCGCAGGCTGGTTGTAGATGTGTTGCAGGAATACAAGTCGCAGGGCGGTACGGTGTTCTTCAGCTCGCACATATTGCATGACGTTGAACGCCTGGGTGACCGTTTTGGCATCATCCACCAGGGAGTGTTGCGCACGGTCAGTTCTGCCGCTGAACTCGCCGGTGAAGAAATCGGCAGCCATGTCAGGATCGTCGTGAAGGCTGACATGCAGCCGGAGGGCTTTTCGCATCTCTCCGCGGACAGGTGGGCGGTCGTAGTGGCGCGCGAAAATCTTTGGCACACGCTCGACGGGCTGAACCGTGCCGAGCATGCCGTACTGCAGCTGGAGCCTTGCGGAGCCTCGCTCGAGGAGGCGTTCATGGCTTACATCGCACGCCTCTGACGCATGCCCACGCCAGTGCAGCCACATTCGCCGGAAGCGCTCCTCGTCAGCGCAGTCATGCCCTGCCTGAACGAGGAAAAGACTCTGGGCCTGTGCATACAAAAGGTGCAGCGTGCGTTCGCCGAACTGGGCATTTCCGGCGAGGTCGTGGTGGCCGACAACGGTTCGGTCGATCGTTCGGTGGAAATTGCGCAAGCGCTCGGCGCGCGCGTCGTGCGCGAGCGGCGCAAGGGTTATGGCTCGGCTTTGCTGGCCGGCATCTCGGCTGCGCGCGGCCGCATCGTCATCATGGCTGACGCGGACGACTCCTACGACTGGGCCGCGCTCGGTGATTACGTCCGAAAAATTCAGGAAGGCTACGACCTGGTGATGGGCAACCGCTTCAAGGGCGGGATCGAGCCGGGCGCAATGCCGCTGCTGAATCGCTACCTGGGCAATCCGGTGCTGTCCACCCTGGCGCGCGTGATGTACAAAATTCCCGTCAGTGATTTTCACTGCGGCATGCGCGCCTTCACCCGCGAAGCCTTCGAGCGCATGAACGTTCGCACCGACGGCATGGAGTTCGCCACTGAAATGGTGGTCAGCGCGTCCCATGCCGGCTTGCGCATCGCCGAGATTCCGACGCGGCTCTTCCCAGACAAGCGCGATCGTCCGCCGCACCTGCGCGCCTTTCGAGACGGCTGGCGGCACCTGCGCTTTATCCTGACCTACGCACCGGACTGGCTGTACCTCGTTCCCGGCAGCTTCCTGTTCCTGCTTGGTATGGCGGGTATGGGACTGCTGGCGCTTGGCCCGGCGCGGCTGGGCAGTTTCACCCTGGGGATTCATTTTCTCGCGCTTTCCAGCCTGTTCACCTTGCTGGGCGCGAACATCATTGGCTTTGCCCTACTCGCGCGCCTGATCAACGCCGAGCGCAAACCGATCAGGGCAGGCTCCGCTTTTGGCCGGCTGCTGTCGTGGTTTACCCTGGAACGCGGGCTGGTCACCGGCGGCCTGTTTGCCGCTGCGGGCGTGGCTGCGGATCTTTGGCTGCTGGTGAAATGGCTTTCCAGCGGCTTTGGCGACATGGCGGGCACGGTGCATTTTGCGTTCGTTGCCACGACCATCCTGCTGCTGGGTGTGAACGCGATTTTTGCCTCGTTTCTCTTCAATATGCTGCGCGAGGAGCGCGGAGCGTGATGGAAAAAACCGCACCTGCGATTTCCGTCATCACCGCGACATTCAATGCGGCGATGCACCTGCCTTACACCATCCGCTCGCTGCGCGAGCAAACCGCGCGAGACTTCGAGTGGATCGTGGTGGATGGTAACTCGACGGACGGAACCCAGGCGTTGCTGCAAGAGAATCAGGACGTGGCCACCCGCTGGGTGAGCGAGCCAGACTCTGGAATCTACGATGCATGGAACAAGGCCTGCAAAATTGCGCGCGGCGAATGGATTCTTTTCCTGGGCGCGGGGGATGTGCTGGCGGCGCCGGATACCCTGGCGAAGTGCATTGAGAAGCTCGAATCTGCAAGCCCCGACACCGTGCTGGTGTATGGCCGCCAGACCCTGCTGAGTCCGTCCGGGCGCATTCCCATTGAGACGATGGGCGTACCCTGGGTGGAACTGCGCGGCCGGTGGGATATCGGCAGGCCCGCCTTGCCGCCGCACGGCGCAGCATTTCAGCGCAGGTGCCTGTTTGCCGGAGAACGGCCATTTGACCTGCGCTTTCCCATCGCCTCGGACTCGCATTTCCTGTTGCGCGCCGTGCAGCTCCGGGAGCCCGCATTCATGCCGCTGGAGGTCACCAGATCGCCCATTGGCGGCATTTCGTTCCGGCTCGATACCGCCAGGAAAATCGGGCGCGAAATCTGCGCCATGAACCGCGATCTCGGGCTGAGGCCGCCGCTGGCGGTCAGATTGCATGAGCTGCTGAGGCTTTCAGTGATCGCGGTGCTGGTATGGCTTCCCGTCAGGACGGCACATCGCCTGGCGGACCTCATTCGTCTGTTTTCCGGAAAATCGCCAAGATGGACGCTGGACTGATTACCTGCATTCGCCCGACAACGTGACCCCCATCTGGCTCAGGTTCCTTCCCTCCGGGCTTCGTGCCAGGATTGAGCATCGGCATCATCTGCTGCAGGCGATGTCAAATACGGGCTGGCTGTTCGGCGATCATGCCGCGCGCATGGCGGTGGGGCTGTTTGTCAGCATCTGGATGGCGCGTTATCTTGGACCGGAGGAGTTTGGCCTGCTCAGCTATGCCATCGCATTTGTTGCGCTGTTCGCGGCAGTAGCCGGCCTGGGGCTGAACAACATCGTCGTGCGCGACGTGGTGAGCGACCCGCAGGGAACTGGCGCCACCCTCGGCACTGCCTTCGTGCTGCAGTTTGCCGGCGGTGTGCTGGCCTTTTGCCTGCTTGTTCTGGCGGTTTCTTTTGCGCGGCCGGATGACAGCTTCGCAAAACTGGTGGTTGTGGTGCTGGGCTTTGCCATGGTGTTCAAGTCTGCCGATGTGGCGAAGTACTGGTTCGAGTCCCAGGTGCAGTCCAAATATGCCGTGTGGGTCGAGAACGGTGGCTACCTCTTCTTTTCGGGCGTCAAGGTCGTGCTGATCCTGGCCCATGCCTCGCTCATGGCCTTCGTCTGGGTTGCGCTTGCAGAAGCGGTGCTGGTAGCGACGGGCCTGCTTGCCATGTACGTCTGGCGCGGCGGCAGCATGGGCGTCTGGCGCGCAAGCCGCCAGCGCGCGGCGGTTCTGCTGGGTGACAGCTGGCCCCTGGTTCTGTCCGGTCTGGCCATCATGGTTTACATGCGGATAGACCAGATCATGCTGGGACAGATGTTGGGGGATGAAGCGGTGGGCATCTACAGCGCGGCAGTCAAAATCAGCGAAGTCTGGTACTTCGTGCCGACGGCCGTGGCCGCCTCGGCATTTCCCGCAATCATCGAGGCCAAAAAGCAAAGCGAGGCGCTCTACATGCGGCGGCTCCAGCAGCTGAATGACCTCATGGTTCGGTTATCCATCCTGGCGGCGATTTTGATGACGTTGCTGGCCAGTTGGCTGGTGGTGCTGCTGTACGGGCGAGGCTACCAGGGCGCGGGATCGGTGCTGGCGCTGCATGTCTGGACCGGCCTGTTCGTATCCATGGGCGTGGTCAGCGGGCGATGGTACCTCGTGGAGGGGCTGCAGAAACTGCTTTTTGCCAGGACCCTGGCCGGCGCGTTCATCAACATCCTCGCCAATCTGCTGTTCATTCCCGTGCTTGGCGTGCTTGGCGCGGCAATCGGCACGCTGCTGTCACAGATCGCGGCGGCCTACCTCTTTGATTTTATGAGCCTGCGGACACGTCCTGTTTTCTGGATGAAAAGCAGATCCTTTCTTCCACCCTATCGAACTGGCATTTAAGGAGCCTGACTTGGGTATCTTGCTGAGGACATACAGAGCCCTGTTTGCCAGACCGATTTTCTTCAGGCTCAACAGGCTGCTCTACAGGCTGAGCCTGAGCGGAATGGGGATTCTGAATTATGAAAATTCTCGGACAAGCGGAGAAAGGCATTTTCTCAGTCGGCATCTAGGCGGGCGGGCCAGCTGCGTGGTGTTTGACGTCGGCGCCAATCGCGGCGGCTATTCCCGTGAAGTTTTCGAAGTTTGCCCGCAGGCTACGGTGTATGCCTTCGAGCCACATCCCAAAACATTCGAGATGCTTGAGGCCGCCTTTGACCAGCCGGGATTCCTTGCCGTGAATGCGGCGGCAGGCGAGCAGGCGGGCGAGGTCTCGCTGTTCGACTACATGGCGAAGGATGGCTCGTCGCATGCTTCTCTTTACCGGGACGTCATCGAGAATATCCACCACGCCGAGTCGGTCGAGCACAAGGTCAGGGTCCTGGCGCTCGAGCCATTCTGCAGGGAGAGGCAGATAGGGCACATTGACTTGCTCAAGGTGGATACGGAAGGCAATGAACTGGCCGTGCTGAGGGGGCTCGCTAGCTACCTCCAGGCCGGGAAAGTTTCGGCGATCCAGTTCGAGTTCAACGAGATGAACGTTTCGAGCCGGACCTTCTTCAGGGATTTCCTGGAGCTGCTCCCCAATTACGAGTTCTACAGGCTGCTGCCGAGCGGCTGGATTCCCGTCGGCGATTACAGCGCGGTGCATTTTGAAATATTCGCGTTCCAGAACATTGTGGCAATCCTGAAAAAACACCGTTGATTCCCGCCATGCCCGACTCTCTGGCCCCCATCGTGCTGTTCGTCCATGCCCGTCCCGAGCACGCGCGGCGAACCCTTGAAGCCTTGGCATCGAATGCGCTCGCCGCCAAAAGCGATCTGTGGATCTATGCGGATGGCGCGCGAAACGAAGCCGAGGCCGGACGGGTGCGGGCGGTGCGAGATATCGTGCGTCAGGCTTCTGGATTCCGCAGCGTGACACTGGTTGAGCGCGAATCCAACTACGGCCTGGCGCGCAACATCATCGAAGGCGTGAGCGAGGTCTGCGAGCGGCATGGCCGGGTGATCGTGCTGGAAGACGACGTCGTGACCAGCCGTGGTTTTCTGGCCTTCATGAATGCGGCGCTCGACCGTTATAAGGATGAACCGCGGGTGTGGCATGTCAGCGGCTGGAACTACCCCATCGATCCGTCTGGCCTGGGCGACGCTTTCTTCTGGCGCGCCATGAACTGCTGGGGGTGGGCGACCTGGTCGGACCGGTGGCGGCGTTTTCGCAAGGCGCCCATCGAATTGATTCAGGCCTGGGACAGGGCGTCGATCGCGCGATTCAATCTCGGCGGCGCGCATGATTTCTGGAGGCAGGTGAAAGAAAACGCAACTGGGCAGCGCGATACCTGGGCAATCTTCTGGTACGCGAGCATTTTCGAAAACGGCGGGCTGTGCCTGAACCCGGCGCGTTCGTTCGTGCGCAATATCGGCCATGACGGATCGGGCGAGAACTGCGGGCGCTCGGATGCCTTTTTAGCGGCGCACCTGGCGGAGACGTTTGAACGGTTTCCCGCCGAGGTCGAAGAATCGGTGCTCGCCGTGCAAAGGGTCCAGGCTTTTTACAGCGGCATGCGGCGGTCTTTCATCCAGCAGATGCTTGGTTGCGTCAGGCGTCTCGCATCGGCAATGGGCGGGCGTTGGTGATGGATGCCATTCAGGTCTGGGGTCATGAAGTGCCGCGCGCCTGGCTGTCGCGCCGTGAAGCCGACTACCTGGCTGGCCTCCCGCGCGATTTGCCCGCGGTCGAATGGGTGTGGGCCGAGATGGACCGGGTGTGGCGGGAGAGGGGGCTCGATAACCGCCGGCCCCTGGCAGGCCAGTCGGTCGGCGAGTTCTATTCGCATCCGGTGTGGCTGATGAATGGATTATTCACGCAGGCCGATCCGGTTTCGGCAGCGCACCGCGCAGCCATCTCGACGTATTTGGCCGCGTCTGGGGCGCGCGATATTGCGGATTACGGCGGCGGGTTCGGCAGCCTGGCGCTGGCGATTTCCCGCGCAGCGCCCGATGCGCGGATCACCCTCGTCGAACCGTATCCGTCCACCGCCGGCATCGAGCGAGTCAGGCAGTTGCCGCAGGTGAACTTCAGCGCCGGCCTGGGAAGCGCCTACGACGCGGTGGTCGCCCAGGATGTTCTCGAGCATGTGGAAGACCCCGTGCAGCTTGCCGCGCAATTGGCGGGCGCGGTGCGCGAAGGCGGCATTGCGGTCTTCGCCAATTGTTTCCATCCGCTCATCCAGTGCCACCTGCCGGCCACATTTCATTTGCGCCATACCTTCCCGCTGGTCATGCGCGCCCTGGGCATGCGGCATCTCGGTGTCGTGGCCGGCGCCGAGCACGCGCAGGTGTTCAGGCGCAGCGGGCCGCTTTCGCTCGCTCGCGCGCGGGCCGCGGAGAACGCTTCGCGCCTGCTTGGCACGGCGATCAACCTTGCCGGCGCCGCCGTGGGGTGCATGAAACGCATGGCGGGGGATTGATGCGGGTGCTGCATGTCTCTTCTGCGGATATCAGCGGCGGGGCCGCGCGGGCGGCTTACCGACTACATCGGGCGCTGCTCGGTCAGGGCGTCGAATCGAATATGGAGGTGCGGAACAGGAAATCCAGCGACCCGAGCGTGAGCGGCGCTGCGAGCATGCCCGGCAAAATGGGAAATCTTCTGCGGCCAATTCTGGGCAGCCTGATCGTGCACCTGCAAAAGCCCGACAGCATGAACTGGCGCTCCGGCAACTGGCTGCCTTCCGACTGGTCCGGCATCTGCAACGCTTCCGATGCGGAGGTGGTGAATTTGCACTGGGTGGGGGATGAGACGCTTTCCATCGCGGACATCGGGCGCATTCGCAAACCGCTGGTGTGGACCTTGCACGACATGTGGCCCTTTTGCGGCATGGAGCATTACACCGGCGACGGCGCGGACGCGCGCTGGCGCGAGGGGTACCGTGTGTCCAACAGGCCGGCCTGGTCCGGCGGCCTCGACCTTGACCGTCTGACCTGGCAGCGCAAGCTGAAATACTGGCGGCAGCCGATGCACATCGTCGCGCCCAGCCGCTGGCTGGCAGACTGTGCGCGGGCGAGCGCGCTGTTTCGCGACTGGCCGGTATCGGTGATTCCCAACACGCTCGACACCGAAACCTACCAGCCCCAGGGGCGCGGCATTAGCCGCCAGGCGCTGGGCTTGCCGCAGGATCACCGGGTGGTGCTGTTCGGCGCGATCGGCGGCGCGCGCGACCCGCGCAAGGGCTACGACCTGCTGGCGGATGCGCTGTGGAAACTGGCCCGCGAGGCGCGCATGCAGAACGTGCTGTGCGTCGTGCTTGGCCAGAACGAGCCGGACGATGCCATTGAATTGCCGTTTCCGGTTCGCTGGATGGGGCATGTTCAAGACGATGCCGCCCTGACGGCGCTTTACAGCGCGGCGGACGTGACGGTGGTGCCCTCGCGCCAGGACAACCTGCCGCAGGCGGCGACCGAGTCGCAGGCATGCGGTACGCCAGTGGTGGCATTCAATGTGGGCGGGCTGCCCGACGCCGTCGAACATGGGGCAACGGGCTATCTCGCTGAGCCTGATTCCACTGACGACCTGGCCAAGGGCATGTTCTGGGTGCTGGAAGACGCTGGGCGCCACGCGCGCCTGTGCCAGGCCGCCAGATTGAGGGCGCTGAAGCACTGGGCCCCGGAAGTCGTGGCACCGCAATATCTTGCAGTGTATGAATCAATCAGCGGGCAGGCCTGAACCATGAGCGCGCCGAAGCTGAGCGTGGTCATCCCGACCTTCAACCGCAGCGAGCTGCTGTCGCTCGCGCTTGCCTCGGTTGCGGAGCAGACGGTGAAACCGCACGAGATCATTGTGGTGGACGACGGCTCGACCGATGCCACGCAGGACGTGCTGGCTGATTTTGCAGGGCGGCATGCAGACATTGAATTGCATGTCATCCGCCAGGAGAATCGCGGACCGTCCGCGGCCAGGAACGCCGGCGCCATAGCGGCTTCCGGCGAGCTGATCGCTTTTCTCGACGACGACGACCTCTGGCTGCCGCAGAAGACAGCGCGGCAGCTGGACGTTTTTGCGAAGGACCCGCAGCTGGCGATGCTCGGGTGCGCATCGAACATTCTCGGCCTGTACCGCGGCATTGGCCTGATGCAAGTCAGGGAGTGGGCCATGCTGTTCCGGAACTGGTTCATGACGCCGACAGTGATGGTGCGGCGCGATGTGCTCCTTGAATGCGGCGGCTTCCCGGAGGACATGCGGCAATGCGAGGACTACGCGCTTTGGCTCAGGGTTGCCGGCCGGCACAAGTGCGCTTTCCTCAACCAGAACCTGGTTCATTGCGGCCATGGCAAGCCGCCCTTTGGCCATAGCGGCCTGTCGGGCGATCTCGATGCGCTCTATGCAGCCGAGCGTGAGGCCCAGCATCGCTGGCGCAAGGAGCGCAACATCGGCCGGACGGTCTTCCTGCTGGTCTCTGTCCACGCCTGGCTGCGCAAGCTCAGGCGGAAAATCATCGCTTCGAGGCAGCGCGCATGATGCTGCATTTGTCCAGGATGCCAGGTCCGGCGGTGAAGCATGGATAAGCCGCACGTGCTTGCGTCCGTCATCATCCTCACCAAGAACGGCGAGGCTTACTTGCGCGCCCTGCTGGGCGCGCTTGCCGCTCAAAAACTGGAAAGCGGCTTCGAGACAGTCGTGATCGATTCCGGCTCGACCGACTGCACCCTCGACATCGTCTCGGAATTTCCTTCCGTCCGGCTCCATGCAATCCCGCCCGAGGAATTCGGCCACGGCAAGACGCGCAACCTCGGGGCAAGGCTCGCGCAGGGAGAAATCCTGGTCTACATCCCGCAGGACGCGACGCCAGTTGGCGACGACTGGCTGGAAAAGCTGTTGCGGCCCTTCGCCAGCCATGCCGTGGCGGGCGTGTATGCAAGGCAGCTGCCGCGGGCCGAGGCCAATGCCATGGAAAAATTCTTTCTGGGCGAAGCCTATCCTGCCAGCCCCGCAATCAGGTCGCTTGCGCCTGGCGAGCTTCCCATGCTCGCAAACTGCTTCTTCTCGACGGTCAGCGGCGCGGTGCGGGCTTCGGTCCGGGCGCAGCATCCGTTTCGCGAGGACATCATCATGAGCGAGGACCAGGCCTGGGCCGCCGATGTCCTGCGGTCCGGGCATGTGCTCGCATACGCGCCCGACGCCTGCGTGCTGCATTCGCACCCGTACAGCGTTGCGGATGTTTTCCGGCGAAACTTCGACAGCGGCTACTCGATCAGGCAGATATTCGACGGCAGAACCGGCATCCCGGCTTCGCGCGCGCTGCTGCGGCTGGCGAAGGCAGCGGGTCACGTTCTGCGCACCGGCAGCGTCTGCGATCGGCTAAGGTTCCTTCCATACGAGGCCGCGCGCCATGCCGGTTTCCTGCTCGGCGTGCATGCCGAGCGGCTGCCCCTGTTTCTGCGCAAGCGCTTCAGCAGCCTGCGCTATTTCTGTTGTCCGCGCGGCTGAAATTGAAATGAAGCTTGAAGCCGGCGCTCCCGGCGGCAGCATGGCAAGGCTTTCGCTTTACGCCATCGCATTCACCTGTGCGGCCATCCTGTTCGTGGTGGCGAACGGCATTCCCGATGGCCCCATCTTCTGGAACCTGCTGTCTGCGGATCTTCCCGCCGGCTGGCTGATGCTGGTGGCCTTGCTGTTCGCGCACTGGTACGGCGAGCAGCGTCCGGGCGGCACGGAATGGGTCGAGCGCATGCTGCTCACGCTCGAACGGCAGCGCCATGCCGCCGCCTTTGTGCTGTGGCTTGTCTTGTGCGCGGGTTCGCTCTGGATATACCGCAATCACCCGCTGTCGATGGACGAATACACGGCGGTGTTCCAGGCCAAAATATTCGCGGCCGGCCATCTGCAGGGCGCGCTCCCGACTGAGTTGCTCGATTACCTGATCCCGCCCAGGTTCCAGAATCAGTTCCTGATGGTGAATCACGAGACGGGCGCGGTTCTTTCCGCCTATTGGCCAGGGTTTTCGCTGCTGCTGGCGCCCTTCGTCTGGCTGGGTATTCCCTGGGCCTGCAACCCGACGATCGTTGCAGGCAGTTTTTTGCTGATCGGGCGCATCACGCGCGACCTGACCGCCTCGCCGCTGGCCGCGGCCTGGGCGATGCTGTTTGCCCTGGCATCGCCGGCGTTCACGGCCAGCGGCATCACGTACTATTCGATGCCGGCGCATCTGCTGTTCAACCTGGCTTTCGTCTGGCTGCTGCTGGCGCCCTCGCCGCTGCGTCTTTTTCTGGCCGGGCTGGCGGGCGGGTTCGCCCTGGTCCTGCACAACCCGTTCCCGCATGCGGTTTTTGCCTTGCCGTGGCTGCTCTGGCTGACGACGCAGCGCGGACAGCGCGTGCGCAATCTCTTCTTCATCACGCTAGGCTATCTGCCGGTGGTACTGCTGCTGGGCGTGGGCTGGCTGCTGTGGCGGCAGGGTGCGGTGAGCGAGGGCGCCGCGGTTGCGAACGCCGCCACCGGTGCATCTGCGTCGCTGCTTGAACGGATGATGGGATTTGCGCGCAGCTTCGCCGGCCTGCTGCACTGGCCCAGCCTGCCGATTCTTCAGGCGCGCGTGGGTGGCCTGACAAAGTTATGGCTATGGGCTGCGCCGCTGCTGTTACTGCTGGCGTGGTGGGGCTGGCGCCGCGAGAAAACACAGCAGGCCAGATTGTTGGGTGCTTCCGCGCTGGTGACTTTCTTGGCCTACTTCCTGATCGAGTTCGACCAGGGCCATGGCTGGGGCTACCGCTATTTTCATCCAGCCTGGGGCGTGTTGCCTGTGCTGGCGGCAATCGGCATGCTCAAACTCTCCGAAGAGGGGGCCCGCGCTTTCAGGCAGGTTGCATTGTTGGCACTCGTGAGCCTGGTTGCGGCCAATGCGCAGCGCTTTGTGCAGATGGGCGGTTTCATGCAGGCGCATCTGGCACAGTTCCCGCCACGCGTGCAGGCCGAGCGCAGCATTGTGCTGTTCCCCGCGCGCGGCTATTACGCGCTCGACCTTGTACAGAACGATCCCTGGTTGCGAGACGGGCGGATCGTGCTGCTGGCGAGAACGCGCGCGGATGTCGAGGCGATTCGGGCGCACTTTCCCGGCGCGCGCGAGGTTGCCGAAAACCGCTATGGGATGACGCTGGTTGAGGAGGAGGTGAAGCGTTAGCGGATGCGTCAGTCGTCGGTCTCGCGCGTGTTCAGGGTGCGGCGAATAACCTCCTGCGAGAAGCCGCGTCCTTGCAGGAAGCGCATCTGTTTTGCCTTCTCTGGCGCATCCACGGCGGGCTTGCCGAATTTCTTGCACCAGATTTCGCGTGCGCGCGCCAGTTCGCTGTCACGGGTTTCGGCCAGCACGGCATCGATGGTGCTGTCGGCCACGCCGCGCATGCGCAGTTCGTAGGCGAGCTTGACCGGCCCGCTCCGTGCGCGGTG
>DAIMZB010000021.1:0-4761 GCA_036734185.1 Thiobacillaceae bacterium
AATTCCACCAAAAAAGCCCTCCTCATGAGGGCTTTTTTATTGGGGCTCAGAGAGAATGGGAAGCGAGATGTCGGGTTTGCCGTGATGGCGGGGTCAGCCTTGCAGCAGCCGAATCTCGGCCGCAGCAAGATTTTCTGCGGTGCCCCGCAGAACGATCACATCGCCTGCGTCGATGCGGGTCTCAGGCCCGGGGTTGATGCCGCGAATGCCATGGCGCCGGATCGCGGCCACTTCCACCAGCATTTTCTCCAGATCAAGCTCGCCCAGTGTCTTGCCGATCGAGGCCGCCTGAGGGCTGATGAGCAGTGAGAAAAGCCTGGGCTGGGCATTGTCGCCAAGCTCTTCGGTGACATCGGTTGCGCCGCGGAAGAAGCCGCGCATCAGCGCATAACGCGATTCGCGCACGGTGCGGATGCGTTTCAGGACTTGAGACAGCGGCACTCCCAGCAGCATCAGGGCATGAGATGCCAGCATGAGCGAGCCTTCCATGACCTCCGACACGACCTCGGTCGCGCCCGCGTCCTTGAGCTGGTCGATATGGCTGTCGTCCACGGTCCTGACGACGATCGGCAGCTCGGGCTTGAGCTCGCGCGCATGGCGGAGGATGGACATGGAAGCATTCAGGTCGGAGAAAGTGATGGCCATGGCGCGCGCGCGCGAAATGCCGGCTGCAATCAGCACTTCGCGCTTGGACGGGTCCCCAAACACCACGCTTTCTCCGGCCGCCGCCGCAGCCTTGACCCGTGTCGGATCGGAGTCAAGCGCCACGAAGGGGATCCCTTCGGCTTCCAGAAATCGCGCCAGGCTCTGCCCGCTGCGGCCATAACCGCAGAGGACGACATGCCCGTTCTTGCCGAAGGTCTTGAGCGCGATATCGTGAACCTCCTTGGCGCGGTTGGCCCAGTCGCTGGCTGCGAGCTTCTTGGTGATCCATTCCATGCGGTGGATGAGCAGGGGGGCAAGCAGCATGGAGATGACCAGCGCGGCGAGAACCGGCTGGCTGATCTGAGGTGGCATCAGGCGGTTGTCGGCGGCCAGGGCAAGCAGCACGAGGCCGAACTCTCCGCCCTGGGAAAGGGACAACGCAGTGCGGACGGCAGTATTCTGACCATGGCCAAAAAGTCGAGTCAGTCCCCAGATTGACAAGCCTTTGCCGACGATGATGACGCCCAGCAGCAGCAAGACCAGGAGTATATGGTTCCAGACCACGGCAATATTGAGCCGCATCCCGATGGTCACGAAAAACAGACCGAGCAGGACATCACGGAAAGGCTTGATGTCGTCCTCAACCTGATAGCGGTACTCGGTTTCCGAAACCAGCATACCGGCAAGGAAGGCACCCAGGGCCAGCGACAGGCCGGCATGCTCGGTCAGATAGGCCAGCCCCAGCGTGATCAGCAAAAGGTTGAGCGTGAAAAGCTCGGACGATTTCGCTTCGGCGATGCGATGGAACCAGGCGCGCATGATCTTCTGGCCGAAGAACAGCAAAACAAACAGCACTGCAATCGCCTTGAGCAGTGCGGCGAAAAGCTCCCTGGCCAGGGAGTCGGCCGGCATGGCAAAGGCCGGGATCAGGATCAGCAGCGGAACAACCGCCAGGTCCTGGAACAGAAGCGTGCCCATGGCGAGGCGCCCGTGCGGCAGTTGCAATTCGACGCGCTCTGACAGGAGCTTGGACACGATTGCGGTGGACGACATCGCAAGGGCGCCGCCCAGCGATATGCTGGCGGGCACGGAAAGCCCCAGGGGCAACGAAAGCGCCAGTGTGGCCAGGATGGCCAGTGCGACCTGAGCGCCGCCGAAGCCGAACACGATGCCGCGCATGGCCAGCATGCGCGGCAGGCTGAATTCCAGCCCCACGGAAAACATCAGGAAAACCACGCCGAACTCGGCTAGATAGCGGGTTTGCGGGCTGTCCGGGAGCCAGCCCAGGGCATAGGGGCCGATGACAATGCCGGTAACCAGGTAGCCCAGCATGGTTGGCAGCTTGAAGGTACGTGCCGCGGCAGCCACGATGACGGCGGCAGCCAGGAGTATGAGGACAAGTTCCAAGGTGGTCTGCATGGGCATAGCTAGTATACTTACGAACAACATGAATTCAGCAAATTCTTCCCGCTCCCTTGCCCTTGCCAGACAGGTCCTGACCATCGAGGCGGATGCCGTTCGTCATCTTGCCGATCGCATCGACGAGCAGTTCCAGAATGCCATGTCGATCATCCTCGGCTGCAATGGAAGAGTAGTGGTGACCGGCATGGGGAAATCCGGCCATATTGCACGCAAGATTGCCGCCACGCTTGCCAGCACTGGCACGCCAGCGTTTTTCCTGCATCCCGGCGAAGCCAGCCACGGCGATCTTGGCATGATCACGCAGCACGATGTCGTGATAGCGCTTTCCAACTCTGGCGAAAGCGCTGAAGTCATTACCATCCTGCCATTGATCAAGCGGCGCGGCGCCAGGCTCATCGGCATGAGCGGGAATCCGTCATCGACGCTGGCACGCGAATCCGATGCGCACCTGAATGCTGCGGTCGACAAGGAGGCGTGCCCGCACAATCTGGCGCCGACCGCGAGCACCACCGCCGCCCTGGCGCTGGGCGATGCGCTTGCCGTCGCCCTGCTCGATGCCCGCGGCTTTACCCCGGAGGACTTTGCCCGCACGCATCCGGGGGGAAGTCTCGGCCGCAAGCTTTTGGTGCATGTACGGGATGTGATGCACGACGGGGAGAAACTGCCGGTAGTTGGCGAATCGGCATCCCTCAAGGACGCACTATTGGAGATGACCCGCAAGGGTCTGGGAATGACGGCAATAGTCGACAGTGCCGGTAGGCTGGCTGGTGTGTTTACCGATGGTGACCTGCGCCGTGCGCTCGAAAAATCGGTGGACATCCGCGCGGCGCGCATTGCGGATATCATGACCCGCAGTCCCAAAAACATCGGCCCCGACCAGCTGGCCGTTGAGGCCGTGGAAAGAATGCAGGAGCTTAAAATCAACGGCTTGCTAGTGGTTGACACCGAACACAAACTCGTTGGGGCATTGAACATGCACGATCTTCTTAAAGCAGGGGTGGTATGACACAGGACGCGATCGAGCGCGCGCGAGACGTCAAGCTCATCATTTTTGATGTTGATGGCGTAATGACTGACGGCACCCTTTTTCTCGCAGACGACGGCCAGGAGTACAAGGGATTCAACTCACTGGACGGGCACGGACTGAAGATGCTGAAAGGCACGGGCGTGGAACTGGCGATCATCACCGGGCGCAATTCCCAGCTGGTTGCCCACCGTGCGCGCAATCTCGGCATTACTCATTTGCACCAGGGGGCGCATGACAAGCTCATGGTTTACCGGCAGCTTCTGGACGACCTGAGCATCACCCCCGAGCAGACTGCATTCATGGGTGACGACGTGGTGGATCTGCCCGTCATGCGCCGCGCCAGGCTGGCAATCGCCGTGCCGGCCGCCCCTGACCTGGTCAAGGCCCATTCCCATTACATTACCTGCCGCGAGGGCGGACGCGGAGCAGTCCGGGAGGCGTGTGAATTCATCATGCGTTCACAAGGCACCTTCGACGCACAAATGGCGCCTTATCTGGCATGAACAATCGTTTCGCGCTCTGGCTGCCAATAGCCTTGCTGGGCTTTCTGGCCCTGCTCAGCTTCTGGATTGACCAGAGCGTCAAGGAAGCGGGCGGCCGCAATGAGGTCAACCTGGATGAGCCGGATTCGATTGTTGAAAGCTTCCTGGCCGTCAGTACGGATGCGGCCGGCGTGCCGAGGTATCGCCTGGCAGCCCAGAAACTGAACCACTATTCGAGCAACCAGTTGACGTTGCTGGATAATCCAACGCTGACCCACCTTCACCAGGAGCAGGGCGAGATGCAAATCTCATCAAACAAGGCGAGCGTGACTCCCGACGGCGAGAAAGTGGTTTTCAACGGCCAGGTCAATGTGCTTCGGCCCGCCAGCCGGGACGCGAAAGAAATGTCAATGCAGACTTCTTATCTTGAGGTCCATACCGACAGCAACGAGGCGTTTACCGAACAGCCGGTCGTTATTCGCCAGCCCGGCCTGGAAATTACCGCCGCAGGCATGCACTTGTTTGCCGACACGCGGGTGCTTAAACTCAAGGGACGGGTCAAGGCCCAATACCAAAATGCCAATCGTGCTTAAATTGCTGCTTTTCCCTCTCATTGTGATGCTGGCCTTGCCGGCGCTGGCCGAGAAGGCCGACCGCGAAAAGCCCGTGCACATTGAGGCGGACAATGTGACGGTGGACGACATCAAGAAGGTGAGCGTTTTCGAGGGAAATGTTTTGCTGATACAAGGCACCCTCATGCTGCGCGCTGACCGCGTGGATGCCAAGCAGGGCACTGAGGGGCTGCAAAATGTTTTTGCAAAGGGCAAACCGGTAAGCTTCCGGCAGAAACGCGAAGGCGTGGACGAGTATGTCGAGGGATATGGCAGCCAGGCGGAGTATGACAATGTGCAGGGTACGCTTCGGCTGTTTGGCGATGCGCGTTTGCGCAAGGTCGGAGAGGAAGTTCGTGGTTCCCTGATCACCTATGATTCAAAAACCGAGTTCTACAAAGTGATTGGCCAGGAAGGTGCGGTAGGCCCGAGCAGCAGGGTCAGGGTGATTATTCCGCCCAAGCCCAAAGCCAGCCCGGAACCGAGCAAGGCCCAGCCCCAGCCCCAGCCCCAGCCCCAAAAATGAAGCAACTGATCGCACAGCATCTGCAGAAAAACTATAAAAAGCGCACGG
>DAIMZB010000021.1:4771-20888 GCA_036734185.1 Thiobacillaceae bacterium
GTCGTTCACGACGTGTCGTTGCAGGTCGGCAGCGGCGAAATCGTCGGCCTGCTTGGGCCGAATGGCGCCGGCAAGACGACCTGCTTCTACATGATTGTTGGCCTGGTCATTGCCGATGGCGGCAGCATTCACCTGGATGGGCATGACATCACGCACATGCCGATACATCAGCGGGCGCGCCTCGGCCTTTCCTATCTCCCACAGGAACCCTCGATTTTTCGGAAGATGTCTGTCTCGGACAATGTCAGGTCCGTTCTGCAGTTGAAAGGTTATGAGGAGTCCGAGCTCGAGCAACATCTCAACAACCTGCTGGAAGACCTGCATGTCGGCCACTTGCGCGATGCGTCCGCCATGAGCCTGTCTGGCGGCGAGCGCAGGCGTGTTGAGATTGCGCGGGCGCTGGCAATGAACCCGCGTTTCATCCTGCTGGACGAACCCTTCGCCGGCATCGACCCGATAGCCGTTCTGGACATCCAGAAACTGATTCGTTTCCTGACCGAACGCGATATCGGTGTGCTGATTACCGATCATAATGTGCGTGAAACCCTGGGCATCTGCGATCGCGCCTATATCATCAATGACGGCAATGTCCTGGCCTCGGGCCAGCCCGATGAAATCATCCGCGACGAGACTGTTCGCAAGGTTTATCTGGGCGAGCATTTCAGGCTCTAGCCCCTTCCATTCAATGCCAGCCAGCTTTTTTCCGACATGCTTCGGCGCATATGGCATACTGAACGTTCTCTGCAAGTGCCCACTTCCTCACCTGTCTGAATGAAACATCATCTTCAGCTCAAGCTGGGCCAGCACCTCACGCTGACCCCGCAACTGCAGCAGTCGATTCGGCTCTTGCAGTTGTCCACGCTGGAACTCAGCCAGGAAATCGAACAGCTTCTGCAGGACAACCCACTGCTTGAACGCGAGGGAGACGGCGAGGAGGTCGCAAGAGAACACAGTCCTGATGTGACAGAAACCGAGCCGGCGGTGGCGGTTGGCGAAGCGATGCCAGAGCCTGCCGAGGTCGATGTCCAGCCCGTGTCGGACGAGATCGACTGGAATGATTACAGTGCCGCTGGCGCGGGCGATGACGAAGAAGGCGCAATGCAGGCGCCGGCGGCATCAGCCACCCTCCGCCAGCATCTGCTCGGCCAGGTGGCGTTGCTGCAGCTGTCCGGGCGCGACCGGGCGCTGGTCAGTGCACTGGTCGATGCACTCAACGAGGATGGTTATCTGGAGCAGCCGCTTGATGAAGTGGCCGCCAGCTTCGAGGCGGAGCCGCCGATCGAGCCTGAAGAAATGGAAACGGCGCTCAAGTATTTGCAGAACCTCGAGCCGGCGGGCGTGGGGGCAAGGAATCTGGGCGAATGCCTGAGCCTGCAGTTGAAAGGCCTGCCCGAGTCGACGCCCGGGCGGCCCGCTGCGCTGAAAATCGCAAATGGTTTTCTGGATCTGCTGGCGGCGCGCGATGTGGGCAAGCTGAAGAAGGTGCTGCATATCGACGATGCGGAGTTGCGGACTGCCAGGCAGTTGATCCTGAAACTCAATCCCAAACCTGGCGCGGCGTTCGGTGCGGGCGAGACGCAATATGTCATACCCGATGTCTATGTCAGGAAATACAAGGGAGCGTGGCTCGCCAGCCTCAATCAGGAGGCGATGCCGAGGTTGCGCATCAACCGCATGTACGCGGACATTCTCTCTCGCCATCGCGACAATGCAGGTCAGCTCGCCAATCAGCTGCAGGAGGCGAAGTGGCTGATCAAAAACGTGCAGCAACGGTTTGACACGATCCTGCGTGTTTCACAGGCGATCGTGGACCGGCAGAAAAATTTCTTCGAGCATGGCGAAGTCGCGATGCGCCCGCTCGTGCTGCGAGAGATCGCCGAGGCGGTCGAATTGCACGAGTCGACCATATCCCGTGTCACCACGCAAAAGTACATGATGACGCCGCGTGGCCTGTACGAACTGAAATATTTCTTCGGCAGCCATGTCGCCACCGAGGCCGGCGGGGTGTGCTCCTCCACGGCGATACGCGCCCTGATCAGGCAGCTGGTGGCGGCGGAAGACCCCAAAAAACCCTTGTCAGACGGCCAGCTTGCCGAAATCCTCGCCCAGCAGGGTATTGTGGTGGCCCGGCGCACGGTGGCCAAATATCGCGAATCCCTGCATATCCCCATTGCCAACATGCGCAAGTTGCCGTGAGGGCGCTCGCCATGCGCTTGAAAATACGGCAAAATTCACATAGCTTTAAAATATGGGTTTCCTTATTGGGCGCCATGTTCAATGCATTTGTTCCTGCCTTCCAAAGGGCGGTTTTTACGGTTTTTCTGGAGACACCATGAACCTCAACATTTCCGGCCACCATCTCGAAATTACCCCGGCCATACGCGACTATGTCGCGGAGAAGCTTGATCGTGTGAAGCGTCATTTTGACCAGGTGATCGATGCCAAGGTCATCATGCAGGTGGAAAAACTGGTGCACAAGGTGGAAGTCAGTCTGCATGTGAGCGGGCGCGATTTTCATGCCCATGCAGAGGATGGCAGCATGTATGCGGCCATCGACATGATGGCCGACAAGCTCGACCGCCAGATTGTCAAACACAAGGAAAAGAACACCGATCACCATCCGGACGCCGCGGCGAAGCGCCAGGTTCCGGGCGCATAGCAAACCAAGCGGGCCGGACAGCCGGCCCGGAATATTCATGAACCTAATCGCCCCACTGCTCAGCGATGGCGGCATCGTCGCCGACCAGGCTTTTTCCAGCAAGAAAAAGCTGTTCGAGCATGCGGCGGACCTGTTCGAGTCATTGGGCGGGCTCAAGCGACAGGAAGTGTTCGACAGTCTGTTCGAGCGCGAACGCCTGGGATCGACGGCGCTGGGCTATGGAGTGGCGATCCCGCACGGGCGCATCAAAAGCCTGAAGCAGGCTGCGGGCGCGTTCTACAGAATCAGGCCGCCGCTGGAGTTCGACTCCCCCGACGGTCTTCCCATAAATCTCTGCTTCATTCTGCTGGTGCCGCAGGATGCAAATGAGCTGCACCTCCAGATACTGGGCGAACTAGCGCAAATGCTTGGCGAAACCGGCATGCGCGAGCGCCTGCTTGCCGCCGCACCTCACGAATTGCACAAGCTGCTGACCACATGGACACCCTGAGCATCGTCACCGTCGACAAGCTGTTCCGCGATAATGTCGACGTGCTGGATCTGATCTGGGTCACCGGCCAGGACGGGGGCAGGCGCTCGCTGACTTCTGAAGCCCTGCACAAGACCAACCTGGCGCCGATTGGCCATCTGAACCTGGTGCATCCCAACCGGGTCCAGGTGCTGGGCAGCGCGGAAATGGACTATTTGCGCAAACTCAGCGCAGAAGCCCTGGAAGAGGCGTTGCATCACCTGTTTTCCGAGGAACTGGCCGCCGTGGTGGTGGCCGAGGGCGAAGAGCCGCCTGACGTGCTCCAGGAAACCGCGAATAAGACCGACACGCCGCTCTTCGTTTCCAGGCATCCCAGCCCGTCGGTGGTGTCGCATTTGAGCCATTACCTGATGCAAAACCTGGCGGAGACCACGGTGGTGCATGGTGTGTTCATGGAGGTCACTGGTGTCGGCGTACTGATCCAGGGTGAGGCGGCGGTAGGCAAGAGCGAACTGGCGCTGGAGCTCGTTACACGCGGGCATCGCCTGATTGCGGATGATGCGGTCGAGCTGCGCCATGTGGCGCCGGACACCCTGGAAGGCAACTGCCCGGCCATGTTGCGCGACTTCCTGGAAGTGCGCGGCCTGGGCATACTCAACATTCGTTCGCTGTTCGGCGAAACCGCCGTCAAGCTCAAAAAGAACCTGAAATTCATCGTCCAGCTGGTCAAGCCGAGCCAGGGCGGCGAGCCGCTCAATCGCCTCGACATGGAAGCCTCGAAAACCGCGATCCTCGGGGTGGATATCCTGACCGTGCGAATTCCGGTGGCGGCGGGGCGAAATTTGGCCGTGCTGGTGGAGGTTGCTGTCCGCAACCACATTCTCAGGAGCCGTGGCATTGACCCGGTTGCCGAGCTGATCGCGCGCCAGGAAGCCTTCATGCAAGAGGAATCCTGATGCAGCTCGTGCTGGTCTCAGGCCTGTCGGGGTCGGGCAAAAGCATCGCCAGCGCAGTGCTGGAGGACGCCGGCTACTACTGCATAGACAACCTGCCGCTTTCGCTGGTCGAACAGGTCGTGTTGTACTTGTCGCGGTCCGGACAAAAGAAAATCGGCATTGCGGTCGACGCCCGTGGCGGCGAAGATTTCGCGGCCTTTCCGGAGCTGGTCGAAAGGCTCAAGGCTGTCGGCTTTGACGTGCGCGTGATCTTCCTCGAGGCCAAGACGCCGACCCTGGTCAAGCGCTTTTCCGAGACACGCCGCAAGCATCCGCTGACTTCGGATGCGGTTTCACTTTCCGAGGCCATAGACCTCGAGCGCGAGAAGCTTGTCGACGTCATGCGTTACGCGCATCGCATCGACACCAGCGACCTCGCGCCGAGCGCCCTGTGCCTGTGGGTCAAGGACCTCATCGCGCAGGACCGTTCGCGCATCACCCTGCTGTTCCAGTCCTTTGGCTACAAGCATGGCATCCCGCTGGACGCGGACATCGTGTTTGACGTGCGGTGCCTGCCCAATCCCCACTATGTGCCGGAACTGCGTCCGCTGACCGGAAGGGATGACGCGGTGCGCGCCTACATCGAAGCCAGCCCCGAGGCCATGAAAATGCTCGCGGATATCCGCGCCTTCGTGGAAAGCTGGCTGCCCTGCTTCATACGCGACAACCGCGCCTATCTGACTGTGGCGATAGGCTGCACCGGCGGGCAGCATCGCTCCGTTTATTTTGTCGAGTCGCTCGGCAGCGCTTTCCGGGATGCCGAGCAGGTCCTGGTGCGGCATCGTGAACTTACTTGAGTCACGCCTGCTGCGACCGGGCGACCTGGCGGTGCTAGCGCTCGCTGCCGGACTGACCGCGGCATTCTTTCTCAACGCCTGGTCCGCCCCTGCGGGCAGCAAGGTGCTGGTGCGGGCGCAGGGCAAAGTGCTGGTGCGGGCTGCGCTGGACCGCGACGCGGATTATTCTGTGCATGGCGCGCTGGGCGTCAGCCGAATCGAAGTGCGGCAGGGGCGGGCCCGGGTGGCAGCCGACCCCGGGCCCAAACAGATATGCGTCAAGCAGGGCTGGGTAAGCCGTTCGGGAGAAGCAGCCCTGTGCCTTGCCAATCAGGTGAGTCTTGAAATTGGCGGCGCTGAACGTGCCTTCGATTCGATTGCCTATTGATGCCATGCGTGAAATCTGCCTTGCCGTTACCCACGAAGACCGCCGCATTGCATCGCTGGCGGCCCTGGCCGTTGGCCTGACGCTCGCCGAAGCCGCTCTCCCCAGCCCCATTCCCGGGGTGAAGCCCGGGCTGGCCAACATCGTGATCCTGCTGGTCATGCTGCGGTATGGGCTTGGCTCGACAGCCTGGGTCATGGTGATCCGGCTACTTGCCGCCAGCCTGATGCTGGGAAGCTTTCTTTCGCCCGGGTTCTGGCTGGCAAGCGCAGGCGCGACGGCAAGCCTGGGCGTTCTTTTCCTGATCCGTTATTTGCCGAAAACGCTGTTCGGGCCGGTGTCGTACTCGGTGCTGATGGCGTTCGCGCATATCAGCGGGCAGTTGCTGCTTGCCAAGTACTGGCTTTTTGCCGTTGCGGACATCAGCCTGCTGATTCCGGTATTCGCCCTGGCTGCCCTTGTTTTTGGAACGGTGAATGGCCTGATCGTCGCCAGGCTGGTGATGGAAGACGCACCGACGGCTGCATAATCAAGCTTATGACTGAAAAAACCATTACCCTCGCGCTCACTGGCGCTTCCGGCCTGGCCTACGGCCTGCGCCTGCTCGAATGCATGCTCGCTCAGGGCGCGCAGGTGCGCCTGCTGGCCTCCCAGGCGGCGCACGTCGTTGCGGCCCAGGAATTGAACATTACCCTGCCAAGCCGGCCGGCCGAAATGGAAAGCTGGCTGCGCGAGCGCTATTCGGGCCACCCCGGCGGTTTGCGGGTTTACGGACGGGAGGACTGGTTTGCCCCGGTTGCTTCCGGCAGTGGCGTCAGCGACGCGATGGTGGTGTGTCCGTGCTCCATGGGCACGCTGGCCTCGATTGCGCAGGGTCTGTCCGACAATCTCATCGAGCGCGCGGCGGATGTCACCATCAAGGAGAATCGCAAGCTCATCCTGGTGCCGCGCGAGACGCCCTTTTCCGCGTTGCACCTCGAAAACATGCTCAAGCTCGCGCGGCTGGGTACGGTTATCCTGCCTGCCAATCCGGGGTTCTACCACCATCCGCAGCGCATTGAGGATCTGGTCGACTTTGTCGTGGCGCGCATACTCGATCAGCTGGGCATGAGAAACGAGCTGGTTCCCCGCTGGGGCGAGTCGCGATGAATTTGCGATGTTTGAAAAACTGAGCAACCTGTTTACCCCGGCAATGCGCACCCTGCCGCTGTTCCCCCTTTCTACCGTGCTTTTCCCAGGCGGGCGAATGCCGCTGAAGATATTTGAGCAGCGTTATCTCGATCTCGCCAAAAACTGTCTGGCCGAAAATGGCACCTTTGGAATATGCGGCATTCGCGAGGGCAGCGAAGTCGGCGACCCGGCTGTTCCCTGCGAGGTCGGCACCGAGGCGCGCATCGCCGAGTGGGACATGCCGCAGCCCGGGATATTCCACGTCGTCGTCGAGGGGCTGCAGCGCTACATCGCGCGCAGTTGGGAAACCCGGACCAGCGGCTTGCTGGTTGCCGAAACCGAGTCGATCAGTGTGGAAAGTCCCTGCCCGATTCCCCGCGAGTTGAGGCTTTGCGCCGAGGTGCTGAAACACCTGCTGGCGGACAGCAGAATCGAGCCTCGGCAAACTCATTACGACGATGCGGTCTGGGTCGGCTACAGATTGTCGGAACTCCTGCCCTTCAAGCTCAAGGTCAAACAGGACCTGCTGGAAATGAACGACAGCGTAACGCGGCTGCGCATCATAGACCAGTTCCTGCGGCAGAATGCGAAGTAGCAGGTGAGGCTTCCTGCGTGGATGGTTGGACACACAATGGTGAACCGGAAGCCTTCGGGGCGGTCGGAGCAGAGGGTTTAACGCTGCAGGGCAAACGATGAGCAAGGCCTTTACCAAAGAAAATGATGCGGCCCCGGAAGAGGACGAGGAAGAAAGCGCGAGCGCCTTGCCCGCCGGGGTCAAGAACTACATGACCCCGGCGGGCCACACGCGCCTGAAAGCGGAATTCGACCTGCTCTGGAAAACCGAGCGCCCGAAACTGGTGGAGACCATCGCCTGGGCGGCCAGCAATGGCGACCGGTCTGAAAACGGCGACTACATCTATGGCAAGAAGCGGCTGCGAGAAATCGACCGGCGGCTGCGTTATCTGGGAAAACGTCTGGAAAACGCCGAAGTGGTCGATCCTGCCGTGCGCGAAGAGTCCGATCAGGTTTTCTTTGGCGCCACCGTCACCGTGCAGGATGACCTGGGGGTTGAGGCAACTTATTCCATTGTGGGCATCGACGAGGCTGACCCCTCAAGAAACCGCATCTCCTGGGTTTCGCCCATGGCGCGCACCTTGATGAAAGCGCGCGAAGGTGACACGGTCACGCTCATGACGCCCGCCGGCAAACGCGAACTGGATATTCTCGAAGTGCGCTACAGCGCGATCGGTTAGCGCTTCTCGAACAGCAGATCCCACACGCCGTGGCCGAGGTTGAGGCCGCGCTGCTCGAACTTGGTGACGGGGCGCCATTGCGGGCGCGGGGCGAAGCCCGACGCGGTGTTTTTCAGTCGCGCTTCCGCTCCCAGCACTTCCAGCATCTGCTGGGCATATTCCTCCCAGTCCGTGGCGCAATGCAGGTAGCCGCCGGACATGAGTTTTCGCGCCAGCAGCGCGACGAGTTCGGGCTGGATCAGGCGTCTCTTGTGGTGGCGCTTCTTCGGCCAGGGGTCGGGAAAGTAGATGTGCGCGCCGGCCAGCGCGCCGTCGGCGAGCATGTGCGTCAGCACTTCCACGGCATCGTGCTGGATGATGCGGACGTTGCTCAATCCCCGCGTCTCGATTTCCTTCAGCAGGCTGCCCACGCCGGGGGTGTGCACCTCCACGCCCAGGTAATTGTTCCGCGGATGCGCTTGAGCGATGTCAGCGGTGGTGCGGCCCATACCGAAGCCGATTTCCAGAATGGTGGGCGCGCTGCGGCCGAAAACATCAGCAAGATCGAGCAGGGCGGGAGAGTAGGCGAGGCCCCAGTGCGACAGGCCGGCCTCATAGGCGCGGCGCTGGGCGTCGGACATTCGTCCCTGGCGCAGGACATAGCTGCGGATGCGACGCGGGTGCGCGTCTTTTTCGGCAGTTTCCAATTCAGGAACCGATCAGGCCGGAAGTCGGGCTGCTGGGGCTGGCGGTGTAGATTTTTTTCGGCATGCGTCCGGCGAGAAACGCCTCGCGGCCGGCTTCCACCGCCTTTCGCATGGCCGAGGCCATCAGCACCGGATTTTGTGCGCCGGCAATGGCGGTGTTCATCAGCACGGCATCGCAGCCCAGTTCCATCGCGATGGCGGCATCCGATGCGGTGCCCACGCCGGCATCGACCACCACCGGCACCTTGATGCGATCGATGATGATCTGGAGGTTCCACGGATTGAGGATGCCCATGCCTGAACCGATCAGCGAGGCGAGCGGCATGACCGCTACGCAACCGATGTCTTCCAGCTGTTTGGCGATGATGGGGTCGTCGGACGTGTAGACCATGACCTGGAAGCCGTCCTTGACCAGGACTTCCGCCGCCTTGATGGTTTCCACCACGTTGGGGTACAGGCTTTGCGGGTCGCCCAGCACTTCCAGCTTGACGAGGCTGCGGCCGTCCAGAAGCTCGCGCGCAAGGCGCAGGGTGCGGATGGCCTCTTCAGCTGTGTAGCAGCCAGCGGTGTTGGGCAGGTAGGTGTACTTGGAGGGCGGCAGGGCATCCAGCAGCGAGGGCTGGCTGGCATCCTGGCCGATGTTGGTGCGGCGGATGGCGACGGTGACGATTTCCGCGCCGCTGGCTTCGACCGCGCGGCGGGTTTCGTCAAAATCCTTGTACTTGCCGGTGCCGACCAGCAGGCGGGAAGAATAGGATTTGCCTGCAATAACCAGTGGATCCATTTTTTCGGTCATCAAAAGGGTAAGAAATGAGGCCAGGCGCCTCAGTGTCAGCCGCCGCCGACGGCGACCACGATTTCCAGCCTGTCGCCGTCCGCGAGGCGGACATCGGCATGCTGGCTGCGCGGCACGATTTCCCCGTTATGCTCGATGGCCACGCGCTTGCCCGTGTAGCCCAGGGCCTCGATCAAGGCGGATACCGTCATTGGTGCCGGGAAACTGCGGCTTTCGCCGTTGATAAACAGGGAAAATGCTTCCATTTTTCGGGAAGTCGGCATTAAAATGCGAGCCATTCCGAGCAATTCGTGAAGAATGTAATTTTACCACGCGGGCGTCGTATAACGGCATTACCTCAGCTTCCCAAGCTGATGAAGAGGGTTCGACTCCCTTCGCCCGCTCCAGTCAGAACCCCTTCGGCTCTAGAGGCCGGTTCTCGATGGCGACGGTGTCCGGGCAGCCGGCAAGCGGCATTTTGCGCAGCAAGGACCGTTCGTCGTTGCAAAACCTCCGGCGGTTTTTTCCATGCCGGGATTCAGTCAACACATCTCAAGTTTTGTCCAGGCCGCCCGTAATTTTGGGTAATCGGGGAATGGGCTGTTCGGCCTCCCGGAATTCATCGGTCAAGGGCAAACCCGCTGCGAGGCGGGGACGCAAAATCTCCGGTCTGGGCACTCAGATAGCGGGATCGTCTGATGGCAACGCAGTGCTTTTTCGCCAAATCTCGTGCCCTTGATTCTTGGCTTCCAGGCGCTCGGCAACTCGGGGAATATGCCAAGGAGAAAAATCATGTCGGATAGCGGCATTGTCAACTTAAGCGATTACAGCAGGAGCAGGCGGAGCACGATCAGTGCCGAGCACCTGAAGCTTCTGCATGAAGGCCGCGACATGCTCGCGACCGGCGTCGTCAGGGAATTGTCGGGACAGTCCGAAGCCATGGAAAACAGCCTGCTCGGACTGGCCGACCATGCGCCGCTGGCAGAAACGCGAGACTATTACTTCCAGGCCCTGAGCATTCTCAACCGCCAGGGCACCGAGCTCTTTCAAGCCTGCAAGCAGGCCCTGGCGCACGCTGTCGATGCTGAATGGGGCGAGCCGGCACCCATGCCGCAAGTGTCGCTGACCGAGCTGTCCCTCATGGACGACACCGATTACGAAGCTACGCTGGCCGTCAACAAATCCAGTTCGCGCCTGCACTTCAACTGCGCCGAGGAACTCGTCGGCCCCGATGCGCGCGCCGGCGTCCTGCTGGGGCGCGCGCAGTCAGCCGCTGACGAGAACCCCTTTGGCCCCAAAGTCATTTGTGAGGCGCTGCTGGACGGCATGGCCAAGCTCAAGATTGACCAGAAGGTCAGGCTGGTTCTGCTCAATCAGTTCGATCTGGTGCTGTATCCGGAACTGCCGGTCATTTACCAGGAGATCAATCGATTCCTGCTCGGCAAGGGCATCTTGCCTGATTTCAAGGCAGGCATTCGCAGCCGTCCCGATCAGTCGGGGCGGGTAAAGTCGCGCCAGCCGGAACAGACCGAACTGCTCGGCCTGTTTGAGAAAATGGTCGCCGGCCAGGGAGGCGGCGCCGGCGGCATTCCCGGCGCGCCAGCATCCGGCCAGGCTGCCGGCGCGGGCGCCACCTTGCTCGGCATCAGCATGCTGGAAGCCCTGAACCGTCTTCAGGTTGGTGCGCTGAACCTGCCCGGGGGCGTGACGATCGATTTGCGCAGTTCGCTGACAGGGGGCGGCGGGTTTCCCAATGTAGTTCGCGAGCTTCAGCAAAGCCCGGCCATGCAGTCGGCAAGCCAGATCGAAACCGTGATGATTGATGCGGTGGCGATGCTGTTCGACTACCTGTTCGAGGATCAGGCCATCCCTGAGCACCTCAAGCAGATGATTGCCAAGCTCCAGGTGCCGGTGCTCAAAGTGGCCATTCTCGACCGCGGCTTCTTTACGCAGCGCGACCATCCGGCGCGGCGGGTGCTCGACATGATCGCTTCGCTTGCGGTGCAGCCGGCCGGCAAGGAGGGCAGGGTCGACCCGCTGCAGGCCGAGGTCGAGGCCGTGATCGAAAAAATCATCAATGAATTCGATCAGGACGCCGGCGTATTCGAGCAGGCCTGTGAGGCGCTGGCCGAGATCCAGTCCAAGCGCGAGCGTGAACTCGAGGCCGGACTGGCAGGCAGCGTTTCGGAAATCCAGCGCGCAGAGCGCAGTGAAATGGCAGGCGCTGTGGTGCGGGATCATGTTCGGCGCGCGCTTGGCGAACAGCCGGCTCCCGAAACCATCGTGCTTTTCCTGCGCGACCACTGGACACCGTTGCTGATCCGCGAATATATCGACGAGGGCGAGAACTCGCCGCACTTGTCAGCGCATATCGAAACCATGCGCGAATTGCTCTGGAGCGTACAGGGCAAGCCCGACATGGACAGCCGCCTGATGATGGTGCGGATACTGCCGGGTCTACTCAAGCGTTTGCGGGAGGGGGTCGACAAGGTCAGCATGCCCGCCGCAGAGGTCGAGAAGTTTTTCGCTGGCCTGGTGACCCTGCATGCCAATGCGGTTCGTCCCAGTTCCCTGACCGTGCCCCTGCCTGAAGCCGAAGCGCTGCTTGACGACTTGCCTTCAGACGGCATGGAAGCGGAAGGCCCGGATATCAGCGACCCCAGGTATGCCGAGCCGCTGCCGGAAATCGAGGATGAGTTCATGCTTTGCGCCCAGTCCCTGCAAAAAGGCGACCGGGTTCAGATCCGCCACGACGACGGCAGCGCCGGCTGGGTGCATGTGGTCTGGGTGAGCGGGCTGAAGGGCAACTATCTTTTTGCCGACCTGGACGGCCACAACATGTTCTCCATCAGTCCGCATCGCCTGGCAGACAAGATGCGCTCCGGACACGCCGTGCTGGCAGGGCGTGAGTCGGCGACCGAGTCAGCCTTTGGCAAGCTGGTATCCTTTTTCAAACAGCGTGTCATGCCTGCCTGAAGCGCCGCGCACGGCAAACAAAAAAAGCGGGCCTCGCGCCCGCTTTTTTTCTGTCTGGTCCCGGCGGAGCGTGCAGAACGCTGCCTGCCTGCGCCAGTTCGTTTGGCCGCTCCGCTCGAAACTTGCTGAAGGCGCTGCCTGCGCCAGCTCGTTTTGGTAGCATCGGGGGATGAATTTTTCCGAGCAACTCATCCAGTGGCAGCAACAACACGGGCGCCATCACCTGCCCTGGCAGGCCAGCCGCGATCCCTACCGTATCTGGGTTTCTGAAATCATGCTGCAGCAGACGCAGGTCAGTACGGTCATTCCTTATTTCGAGCGTTTCATCGCGCGCTTCCCGGACGTTGCCGGGCTGGCCGAGGCCAGTGAAGAAGAAGTGCTCACTTTCTGGGCGGGACTTGGCTACTATGCGCGCGGCCGCAACCTGCATCGCGCCGCGCGTCAGATCATGGAACAGCACCAGGGTGTTTTCCCGCGCGAGCTGGAGGACATCGTTGCCTTGCCGGGCATTGGCCGCTCCACGGCGGCAGCCATCAGTGCCTTTGCCTTCGGCGCGCGCTACGCCATCCTGGACGGCAATGTCAGGCGGGTCTTGGCGCGGGCATTCGGCATCGAAGGCTGGCCGGGCGACAAGAAAGTGGAGGCTCATCTGTGGCAGTTGAGCGAGAGCCTGCTGCCACAGGCGGGTATCGAAGCCTACACCCAGGCGCTGATGGACCTGGGTGCGACGATCTGCACGCGCAGCAAGCCCCGGTGTGCCCTGTGCCCGCTCGCCGCCGAATGCGTCGCGCTAAAGCAGAGCCGCGTGGCGAGCCTCCCCGCGCCGCGCCCCCGGAAGCCTCTGCCCGAACGAAGCGCCACCTTGATGGTCATTCGCCATGGCCGTGACGTTCTTCTCGTCAAGCGCCCGGCGGCGGGCATCTGGGGCGGGCTGTGGAGCCTGCCGGAGGCCGAGGGGGACAGCGCGGCGGCGTGCATGCGGCTGACCGGCCAGGCACCCGCCAGTGTCGAGGAACTACAGGGGTTCACCCATACGTTCACGCATTTCCGGCTCTCGATACTGCCGCTGATGCTGGTGCTCGATGCGCGCACGCCCGCCGCGGCCGAACCGGGCACGGTGTGGATGGATTATGCCGATGCCGTGGATGCCGCCATCCCCAAGCCGGTGAAAACCATCCTGGAAAAACTCGCGGCATAAGATTTCATGCTGATCGATACCCACTGCCACCTCGATGCTGCCGAATATGACGCAGACCGCGATGAGGTCGCTGCGCGCGCGCAACAGGCGGGGGTGCGCGGCATTGTCGTGCCGGCGGTTGCCGCTTTTAATTTTCAGGCCACTGTCGATTGCCGGCGTTATGCGGGCATCCGCATCGCTTTGGGCATGCACCCCATGTATGTTCACTTGCATCGCGAAGAGCATCTGGCGCTGCTGGACGAAGCGATCCGGCGCGAGCGGCCGGTGGCGGTTGGTGAAATTGGCCTCGACCGCTTCCAGTCGAGCATCGACCGTCCGGGTGTGCATGACGAAGACCTCGAACGCCAGGAATATTTTTTCGTGGAGCAATTGAAAATGGCCGCAAGGCACGACCTGCCGGTGCTTTTGCATATTCGCCGCGCCAATGACCAGATATTGAAACAGTTGCGGCGCATCAAGGTGCCCGGCGGCATCGCGCATGCCTTCAACGGTTCCCTGCAGCAGGCGCAGGAATACCTCAAGCTGGGGTTCAAGCTGGGCTTTGGCGGGGCGATGACCTATGCGCGCGCTACCCGGCTGCGCGCACTGGCAATGGAACTGCCGCTGGAGGCCATCGTGCTGGAAACCGACGGGCCGGACATTCCGCCCGAGTGGATCGCCAGGCAGCGTAACGAGCCGGCGGAATTGCCGAAAATCGCCCAGGTGCTGGCCGGGCTGCGCGGCATAGGCGCGGAGGAAGTGGCGCTGCGCACCACGGAAAACGCGGAAGCGGTGCTGAGGCTCAGATCCAGCGCCTGACGTGCCTGCAATATTTCTGATAGGCGCCACCGAATTTCGCGCCGAGGTGGGCTTCCTCGTTCCTGATCACGCCGTAATGGATGGTCGCCCAAACGAGGGGATAAAGCAGCAGCGGCCACAGGTTGCCCCAGATCAGCATCACGCCGAAATAGACCACGCTGTCGGCAAGATAAATCGGATTGCGCGAAAACGCGAAGGGCCCGCTTTGCACGAGATGCGCCACGCCTGCATAAGGGTTGACCGTGGTGTGGTGGCGGAACAGGGTCCAGGCCGCCCACAGCATGAGCGCGCCGCCCAGCGCCACCAGCATCCAGCCGGTGCCCGGAAATTTCGGGAAAGGTAGCGGCAGGGAACTGTGCAGCACCCATGCCACTCCCAATGCCGCCGCATAAACCAGGGGCGGAGGCAGAAGGGTGGCGGGACGTTTGTGGTTGTCGCGCATCATTGTTCCTTCAGCATGTCTTCAATCAGTCGGAGCATTTCCGGGTGCTCGAAGTCCCGGCCCCCGACCGCACTGTAGGCGAGCCGCCCGTGCTTGTCGATGAAGAAGGTTGTTGGCAGGCCGCGCACCGGCCAGGCGGCCATGGCTTCGCCATCGAGATCGAGCAAAATGGGAAACTGCGGCTGCAGGTCGAGCGTGGAGGTGAACTGGTCGATGATGTCGACGGTTTCGCCTTCGTCGACACCCAGGATCACGACCGGTTTGCCGGCAATTTTCTGCCGCAGCCGTTCCATGGATGGAAATTCTCGCCGGCAGGGCGGGCACCAGGTCGCCCAGAAGTTGATGATGACCACCTTTCCGCGCAGCCCGGCAAGTTCCACCGTCTTGCCGTCCATATCCTTCAATGCCAGGGCCGGAGCCGCGGTGCGCGTCTTGAAAGGCGTGTGTGTAAACTGCAGCGGAGGCTCCGCCGCAGATGTCGCAAACGGCAGGGCAAGAAACAGGAGGCTAGTCAAAAGACGCCGGACACCGAACATTTTGCAGTTTGCCTTCATGAAGTTTGCCGTCTTGACGCCAGCGGTATAGCACGTCGAACTGCCTGCCTGCCGGCAGTTCGAACGTGGTCATGCCCTGATTCCAGTCGCCCGGCGAGAAAACCTGTTCCGTCGGGAACTGCGACCACTCGAATGCCACTGTTACAGGCCTGGGAAAATTGCGCCGTTGCCAGCGGGCAAGCCAGCTGCGTTTGGTCAACATGGCGCGTGGCTCGCCGCCCTGCGGCAGGTAGCGCCAGTCAGCGAGTTTGTGCTCGATGGGCTGCCCGCTGTCGTTGCGCACGACCGTCATGTACACGCAGGCATGGGCAAATTCCTCGACGGACTGCCTGTCCATGCCGCGGTTCAGCATGAAGGCGCGGGCCTGTTCGGGGCTGATCTGGGTGAGCCGCAGGTACACGCCCTGGGTGTTGGTCTCCCAGGTTGACAGCCCGGTCTCCGGGTCGGTGCTGTGGCGCGTGACGCCTTCATCGATCGGCGCCGCATGAACATAAACGGAAAAAACCAGCCCGGCCAGCAGGCAGGCGGGCCTGAGGCTGCGAAATCTCAAATTCGAGTACCCTGCACGGCGCGCAGGAATTCGTTGCGCAGCTGGTCGCTGGTCTCGAAGCAGCCCGAGAAGGCCTGCGTCACCACGCGCTCGTCGCCGCGGCGGTCCTCGCCCAGCAGCAGACAAAGCTGCTCGGCCTCGATGATGCAGGCGGCACCTGCCGCCTTGCCGTGCTCCATCAGGGCTTCGGCGATATCACGCGTCATCCATTCCTGGTAGGTGAAACGGTGGCCGATGGCATCCACCAGGCGCGCGATGCGGCCGAAGCCGTGCAGGCGCCCGCCGGGGATGTAGGCAACGTGCGCCACGCCGCGGAACGGCACCAGGTGGTGCGGACACACGCCATGCACGGCAATGCCGCGCACCACCACCATGTCGCGGCGCTCGTCGGCAAAGTCCTCGCCCAGCGCCTCGCCGGGATCGAGGGCATA
>DAIMZB010000022.1:0-16425 GCA_036734185.1 Thiobacillaceae bacterium
AGCCAGCAGCGTGGGTCGCCCGTGCGGTTGTCTTCCCAGGCCAGCGCGATGCGGCCATCGGATTCAGTCAGACCCTTACGGTTGGACGACTCCAGGTGATGGAAGAT
Source organism: Thiobacillaceae bacterium (assembly GCA_036734185.1). Lineage (GTDB taxonomy): Bacteria > Pseudomonadota > Gammaproteobacteria > Burkholderiales > Thiobacillaceae > UBA6918. The sequence goes on from DAIMZB010000022.1 coordinate 108, forward strand.
CTTGCCATTGGTTTCACCGACCTCGAGCACGGGCGAGAACTGCCAGCCGGCCAGCGCCGGCAGCGCCAGCAGCATCAGGGTTGCAGCGGCCAGCCTCATTTCTTGCCCAGAAATTCGAGCAGCGTTTGTGTCTTGTAATGGCCTTCGTGGACATAACGGTCAAAGTCCATGAAGTCCTGCACAGTCTTGAAGCCGGGCGCCTTGAAGATTTCCTGGCCATCGGGCGTGAGATACACAAACAGCGGCGTGGCAAAAGCCTTGAAGCGCGTGCCCAGCTCCGCCTCGGTGATGCGCTCGCCGCTTGGCAGCTTCAGGCGCTTGCCGCTCTCGGCGTCGACGTACACCAGCACGTAATGTTCCGGATAAAGCTTCCTCAGATCGGCATTGGTAAAGCTTTGCTTGTTGGTGTGCTCGCACCACGCGCAGCCATAGCGCCCGAAGTAGAGGAATATCGGCTTGCCGCTTTCCTGCGCGAGCTTGAGACCCTTGTCATAGCTGACGAAAGGATAGTCCGGTGGCGGGTCCGCCCAGGCCACGATGGACAGGCCGAAAAGCAGGGCGGCAAGAAGACTGCGTACGCGGGTGATGTTCATGATGCCAATTGTGATAAGTTCTGCAACAAACACAACCAGTATATTCCTGCCATGAGCCAACACGACTCCGCCCGCATCGGCATCGTTTCAATTTCCGACCGCGCCAGTTCCGGCGTGTATGAAGACAAGGGCCTGCCCGCCCTTCGCGAGTGGCTGACCGCCGCACTGTTCAATCCGCTGACGTTCGAAGCAGTTCTCATTCCCGACGAGCAGCCGGCCATCGAGGCGGCACTGAAATCGCTGGCCGACGACAAGGGCTGCAGCCTCATCCTCACCACCGGCGGCACCGGCCCGGCGCCGCGCGACGTCACACCCGAAGCCACGCTGGCGATCGCGGACAAGGTAATGCCGGGCTTCGGCGAAGCCATGCGCGCAGTGTCGCTGAAGTATGTGCCCACCGCGATCCTCTCGCGCCAGGTCGGCGTGGTGCGCGGCAAGAGCCTGATCCTCAACCTGCCCGGCCAGCCGAAAGCCATTGCCGAAACCCTCGACGGGGTGTTCGCGGCGGTGCCTTACTGCATCGACCTCATCGGCGGGCCTTACCTGGAAACGCGGCCAGAGAAAATCCAGGCCTTCCGTCCCAAGTCTGCCATCCGCCAGAAACCCTGACGCGAGCCGCAGGGTCGGGGGCGCCCCTTATTCGCCCAGCGGGTGCACGGCCGCCTCGGCCACTTCGCGCACCAGGCGAAAGATCGCGCGGCTCGACTTGGGCGGCTTGTTGCCCGCCGCCTCATGGCGGGCATTGCGAATGAGCTGGCGCAACTGGGTCGCGTCGGCCTCGGGGTATTCGTTGAGAAACAAGGTCAGCGCCTCGTCGTTCTCGATGAGACGGTCGCGCCAGCGCTCGACTCTGTGGAGGAATGCTTTCTCCTCGTCCGATTCCCCGCGCCATGCCGCGAGCTGGCGGGCAATGGGCGCCTCGTCGACGCCGCGCATGAGCCGGCCGATGTACTGAAGCTGGCGGCGAATGGCTTCGTGCTTGGTGAAACGGCGGCAATCCTCGACTGCGCGACGCAGTTCTTCGGGCAGGTCCAGTTTTTCCAGCTTGTTCGACGGCAGCTTCACCAGTTCCTTGCCGATGTCCTGGAGGGCATGCATGGCTTCCTTGCGCTTGGTCTTGGAAAGCGGCTGGTTTTCCTCGTCCGCTTCGGGCGGCTGTTCAAAATCGCGCATAGGGGGCAGGGGCAGTAGAATAGGCGCTTATTTTATGCCGTCTGCGGCGACAGAACCTACTCCATGAGCAATTCGCACTTCAGCTACTCCCAAGACCAGTTCAAGCGCATCGCCCGACAGGTGCTCGACTACGCCAAGGCCGCCGGCGCGACCGCCGCCGACACCGAGGTGTCCGAGGGTTTCGGTCAGACCGTGTCGGTGCGCAAGGGCGAGATCGAAACCGTTGAATACAACAAGGACAAGGGCGTGGGCGTGACCGTCTATGTCGGCCAGCGCCGCGGCCATGCCAGCACTTCCGATTTGAGTGACGCCGCGCTCAAGGCCACGGTGGAAAAAGCCGCGACCATTGCAAAACATACCGCCGAGGACGAAGCCGCCGGCCTGCCTGAGCGCGACTGGCTGTCGACGGAGCAGCCAGAGCTCGACCTGTTCCACCCCTGGGACCTCACGGTGGAAGAAGCGGCCGAGCGCGCGCGCGCCTGCGAAGCCGCCGCCTTCAAGGTCGACCGCCGCATCGACAACTCCGAGGGCGCCAGCGTCTCGACCCAGGCTTCGCACTTCATCTACGCCAACTCGCTCGGCTTTGCCGGCGGCTACGCCAGCACCCGCCAGGGCATCTCCGCCGCGGTGATCGCTTCCGAAGCCGGTGCCATGCAGCGCGACTACTGGTACACGACCGCGCGCGACGCGACCGACATGAAATCGCCCGAGCACGTCGGCCGCATGGCCGGCGAGCGCACGGTGCGCAGGCTCAAGGGCCGGCGCCTTTCCACGCGCAACTGCCCGGTGGTGTTCGAAGCCCCCATCGCCTCCGGCCTCATTGGCAGCTTCGTCGGCGCGGTGTCCGGCGGCAGCCTGTACCGCAAGTCCTCTTTCCTGCTCGACAGCCTCGGCCAGGAAATCTTCTCGCCCATCGTGAGCCTGCGCGAAGACCCTTTCCTGAAAAAAGGCCTCGGCTCCTGCCCGTTCGACAATGAGGGCGTGAAAGTCGCCGCCCGCGACGTGGTGAAGAACGGCGTGCTGCAGGGCTACTTCCTCTCCAGCTACTCGGCGCGCAAGCTCGGCATGCAAAGCACTGGCAATGCCGGCGGCAGCCACAACCTGATCCTGCCCTGCTCCGAGCCCGGCGGCGAACTCGACCTGCCGGCCATGCTGAAGAAAATGGGCACTGGCCTGCTGGTCACCGAACTCCTGGGCCATGGCACCAACATGGTCACCGGCGACTACTCGCGCGGCGCCGCCGGCTTCTGGGTGGAGAACGGCGAGATCCAGTATCCGGTGGAAGAGATCACCGTGGCCGGCAACCTCAAGGACATCTTCCGCGACATCCAGGCCATCGGCAGCGACGTCGAGGCGCGCGGCAGCAAACTGACCGGTTCGATCCTGATCGGCAACATGATGGTGGCCGGAGACTGAGGAGAACGGCGTGAGGACGCAGACGGCGGCAGGGAAGGACGGGTTCCGGGCATGCTGGCTTGCGCTGGTCTGTGCCGTGCTGTTCAGCCTCGCCGCCTGCGAGCGCACGCCGCATCTGCCGCGCCTCAACAATGGCGATGTCATCCTCGCCTTCGGCGACAGCCTGACCCACGGCACCGGCGCGACGCCCGACACGGCCTATCCCGCCGTGTTGAGCAGGCTTACCCGGCATACCGTCATCAACGCCGGCGTGCCGGGCGAGACCACGGCCGACGGTCTGGCGCGCCTGCCCGGTGTTCTGAGTGAAACCGCGCCCAGGATCGTGCTGCTGTGTCTGGGCGGCAACGACATGCTGCGCCGGCAGGATATCCGCAACACCGAGACCAACTTGCGCCAGATGATCCAGGCCATACGCGCCAGCGGCGCCGGCGTCGTGCTCATCGGCGTGCCGCAGCCAGCCCTGTTTTCCGGCCCGCCCGGTTTTTATGAAAAGCTTGCCGACGAATTCGCCCTGCCCTATGAGGGCGAGGCCTTCAACGAGGTGCTGAAAAACCCGCGCCTGAAATCCGACCCCATCCACGCCAACGCCGAAGGCTACAAAATCGTGGCGGAACGCCTGGCCAAACTGCTGCAAAAAGCCGGAGCGCTCAATTGAGGCGGCTGCTGACCATCAGCCGCCGGATCGACGGCCTGAGCGAGCGGATCGGCCGCCTCGTCATGTGGGGCGTGCTGGCCGCCACGCTGGTGGCCACCGGCAACGCGCTTGCCAAGCATTTCCTGGGACAGGGCTCCAACGCCTGGCTGGAGGCGCAGTGGTATCTCTTTGGCGCGCTCTTTTTGCTGGGCGGCGGCTACACCCTCAAGCACAACGGTCATGTGCGCATCGACGTCATCCAGCAGCGCCTGTCCGCGCGCACCCAGGCCTGGATCGATCTTCTCGGCGGCCTGCTTTTTCTGCTGCCTTTCGCCGGCCTGCTGGCCTGGCTGTCGTGGCCCTTGTTCATCGAATCCTGGCGCATCCATGAAGTATCGCCCGACGACGGCGGACTCCTGCGCTGGCCGATCAAGCTGATGCTGCCGCTCGGTTTCGGCCTGCTGTTCCTGCAGGGCGTCTCGGAGATCATCAAGCGCATCGGCGTGCTGCGCGGAGTGTATCCGCCCGTCGACGAAAAACCGGTGGAGGAAGTCTGATGGAGTTCCTCGCCCCGCTCATGTTCCTGAGCCTGGTCGTCTTTTTGCTGCTCGGCTATCCGGTGGCGTTTTCGCTCGCGGCCAACGGCCTGCTGTTCGCCTTCTTCGGCATCAAGCTCGGCATCTTCGACTTCGCGCTGATGCAGGCCCTGCCGGAACGCGTGTTCGGCATCGCCGCCAACCAGACTCTGCTGGCGATTCCGTTCTTCACCTTCATGGGCCTGGTGCTGGAGCGCTCGGGCATGGCCGAGGAACTGCTCGATACCCTGGGCCAGCTGTTCGGCCGCGTGCGCGGGGGTCTGGCCTACGCGGTGATTCTGGTCGGCGCGCTGCTCGCCGCCACCACCGGCGTGGTGGCCGCCTCGGTCATCGCCATGGGGCTGATTTCGCTGCCCATCATGCTGCGCTACGGCTACGACAAGCGCCTCGCCTCCGGCGTCATCGTCGCTTCCGGAACGCTGGCGCAGATCATCCCGCCCAGCCTGGTGCTGATCGTGCTGGCCGACCAGATGGGCGCTTCGGTGGGCGACATGTACAAGGGCGCCTTGCTGCCAGGCCTTGGCCTGGTGCTGATGTTCATGCTGCTGGTGCTGGCGGTTTCCATCTTCAAGCCCGCTGCCATGCCGGCCCTGCCACCTGCGGCGCGCTCGCTTTCGTATGCGCAACTGGCGGCCCGTGTCTTGACCACCCTGATTCCGCCGCTAGTGCTGATGTTCCTGGTGCTGGGCACCATCTTCCTCGGCATCGCCACCCCCACCGAGGGCGGCGCCATGGGCGCGGCCGGCGCGCTGCTGCTGGCCTGGGCGAAGGGCCGGCTGAAGTCGGACATGCTCACGCAGGCCATGGACTCCACGCTCAGACTCACCAGTTTTGTGATCTTCATCCTCATCGGCTCGACCGTGTTCGCGCTCGCCTTCCGCGGCCTCAACGGCGACCTCTGGGTGGAGAGTCTGTTCAACCACCTGCCGGGCGGCATGATCGGCTTTCTCCTCGCGGTGAACCTGCTGGTGTTCCTGCTCGCGTTCTTTCTCGACTTCTTCGAGATCGCCTTCATCGTAGTGCCGCTGCTGATGCCGGTGGCGCTCAAGCTCGGCATCGATCCGATCTGGTTCGGCGTGATGCTCGCAGTCAACATGCAGACCTCGTTCATGCACCCGCCCTTCGGCTTCAGCCTGTTTTACCTCAAGAGCGTGGCCCCGCCGGAGATCAGGACCACCGACATCTACTGGGGCGCCGTGCCTTTTCTCATCATCCAGCTGGCGATGGTGGCAATGGTCATCGCGTTTCCGGAACTGGTCGGGCACCATGCACAAGCCGTGTCCGGCGGCGTGATCGATATTCCCATGCAATCCGACGGCTACGGAGACTATTTCCTGCCGCGCGAGTGGCGGTAAGCCCGCGTGCAGAGGCGCATCACCGGTTTCCACCAGGACGAGGAAAACCACTGGGTCGCGGAGCTCGAGTGCGGCCATTTCCAGCACACGCGGCACGATCCGCCGTGGGTAAGCCGTCCCTGGGCGGCGACACCTGGAGGCCGTGCGTCCATGCTCGGCCACACACTGCAATGCAAGAAGTGCGACGAGGGCGCACCACCGGACAGGCCTTGAGCCGGCTGTTTACAAAAGGGGCGGCAGCAGGCCCACCAGACGTTCTCCACGCCTGGTCTCGGCCATCATGTCCGCCACCGCATCGCGCCAGGCGGCGTAATGAATCGTCTGCTTGTGCAGGGCGGCGTCATGCTCGGTGCGGTAGGCTTCGTAGAACATGAAGCGGGTGGGGTCTTCGGGGTCCTGCAGAAAATCGAAACGCAGGTTGCCCGGCTCGCGGATCGAGGCTTCGTGGTTGAGCCGACACGCCTCGATGAAGGCCTCGACGCATTCAGGCTTGACGCGCATGTGAACCAGGGTTGTGTGCATGGCGACTCCTCTCTAGATTGAAGCCCGCCCAAGGCCTACTTCACGTAGTAAAGGAAGTTCTGGTACGGCGCTTCGGCGATCTTGAACCACTGGATCTGCGCATCACGGAAGGGTTTCCAGCTGTCGTACAGAGTCTTGAAGGCCGGGTTCTTCGCGGCTTCCTCGGCGTAAATCTCGAACGCGGCGCGGCGCGCGGCAAGCATGACGTCCTTGGGATAGGCATGCAATTGCGCGCCCTGCCGCACCAGGCGCATCAGCGCCGGTGGATTCTTGGCATCGTAATCGGCCAACATGCGCGCATTGGCCTCGGCGCACGCGGCCTGCAACGCGGCCTGGTAAGGCTCTGGCAGCGCGTTCCATTTCTGCCGGTTGAACAGGAAGGAGAGCTGCGGACCGCCTTCCCACCAGCCGGGATAGTAGTAGTGCCTGGCAATGCGGTGGAAACCGAGCTTTTCATCGTCATACGGCCCGACCCATTCGGCGGCATCGAGCGCGCCACGCTCCAGGGCCGGGTAGATGTCCGGTCCGGGCAGGGTCTGGGGCACGCAGCCCAGCCTGGCCATGATCTTGCCGCCCAGTCCGGGGATGCGCATTTTCAGGCCACGCAAATCGGCCAGTGACTTGACCTCGCGGCGGAACCAGCCGCCCATCTGCGCGCCGGTATTGCCGCCGGGGAACTGCACGATGTCGTATTCCTGATAAAGCCCGCGCAAAAGTTCCAGCCCCCCGCCCGAATACATCCAGGCATTCTGCTGCCGCGCCGTCAGGCCGAACGGCAGCGCGGTGTCGAAGGCAAAGGCCATGTTTTTGCCGACATAGTAGTAGCCGGCGGTATGGCCGGCCTCGACGGTGCCGGCCTGAACGGTGTCCAGCACCTGCAGCCCCGGCACCAGCTCCCCCGGGGGGAAGACGCGAATCTTGAAGCGCCCGCCGGTGATCTGGTCCACACGCTTGGCCATGGTTTCGGCGGCGCCAAAAATGGTGTCCAGGCTTTTGGGGAAACTGGAGGCCAGGCGCCAGCTGATCTCGGGCAGCCCCGCCGCCTGCGCCCTTTCCGCGAGCGGGAATGCCAGCGCGCCCGCAACACCGGCACCGCTCAGAAATTTACGGCGGCTGATTGTCATGAAGTGTCCGATTTAGGCAGAATGGAGGAACGACCAGAATTATAAGGTTTGCCGGGAGACTTGCCGCATGCCACTGAATATCCGCCTGGCCCTTGGACTGGGAGGCGTTCCGCCGAACGACACGCCGCGGGCCCATGCCTGGGAAAAGCGCCTCTACTGGCCGGTGATCATCGCCACCCTGCTTGCCATCCCGTCGTTTTATCTGAGCGAGTTCAGCACCGAGCACCTGGCGCTCAGGGCGAGCCGCGTGCTGGACGCAATCGTGTTCGGCATCTTTTTCTGCGAGCTTCTGATCATGCTGTGGGCAAGCGCGCAGAAAAGGTTGTACCTGGCCTACAACTGGCTTTCGCTGGCCATCATCATCGCCATTGGCATTGCCTATCTGGTGCCCCAGCTGCCCAGCGAACTCGCCGCCCTCCTGCGGCTGACACGGCTGGCCATCGTCAGCCTGCTGATTGCCCGTCTTGCACATTCGCTGCGCGCGCTCACGCCGGGCTCCACGCCCTACATCCTGCTCATCGGTTTTGGCCTCATGCTGCTTTCCGGAGGCGGCTTCTACCTGCTGGAGCCGACGATCCAGAATTACTGGGACGGAGTCTGGCTGGCCTTCACCAGCGGCCTGACGGTCGGCTACGGCGACCTTGTGCCCACCACCGGCGCGGCGCGCATCTTCGCCGGCGTGGTCATTGTGCTGACCTACGGCGTGATGTCGCTGGTCACCGCGTCCATCGCGGCCTTCTTCATCGGCAAGGAGGAAAAACGCCTGCGCACCGAAATACACCAGGAAATGAAGCTGCTTCGGCAGGAGCTGGCTGAACTGCGCGCCCGCCTGGAAAGCGAGCGCCATTCCACTGGCACGGCACAAGAGTGACACGCCGCGGCACGTGCTTCGGCCGCGGCGCTTAACCCGGCTTATGCCGCGTGCGCGTACTTCTCCTTCACCGCGCGCGCTTCGGCCGCCTCTTTCGGGCTGTAGGCATTGCCGCTCCATAGCATGGTGTAGGCAATTTCCTCGTTACCGTTCTCACACAATTCCAGCACTTTTTTGAACAAGGGCTGGAATGTTTTCGAACGGTGCGACTGTTCATGCTGTTCGAACGACTGCCAGAAGGTCACGATCAGGGCTTCCTTGCCCTTCAGCGGGTCTTCGACTGCCTGGCCGATGGTGGAGCCCTCGTTTGAGATGGCGCCGCTGTTCAGCGCCACGAAGCCGCCAACAAAACCCGTCTCGGAATGGTAGGTCTTGACGTTCTCGCACAAGTAGGCCCCCCGCTCCTGGAGGTCGTCCACGCTGTACTCGGGCTTGAGAATGACGCGGTTAACCGTCACTACGCCCTCGCTGTTGAAGCCGGGAATCAGTCCGCTCATCTTTGCTCTCCTTGCAACAAGGTTTATGGATACAAATCATTTATAAGTTCATAAATGATTTAGTGGTTACTAATATAGATACCCAAGCAAAAAAATCAACTATTCCAACGGGATTAATCCTTCGGGATTAATTTCGCCTGCTCGCCTTGGTAGAATTGTCGTTTCCGCAAACCAATCGTCCAGGTCTCTAATTCCATGTTCTCCCGAAAGCAAACCCTCGCCCTTACCGACCCCGAGCTTTGGGCCACCATCCAGAACGAAGACAAGCGCCAGGAAGATCACATCGAGCTCATCGCATCGGAAAACTACACCAGCCCCGCCGTCATGGAGGCCCAGGGCTCCCAACTCACCAACAAGTATGCCGAGGGCTATCCAGGCAAGCGCTATTACGGCGGCTGCGAGAACGTCGACATCATTGAACAGCTGGCCATCGACCGCGTGAAGGCGCTGTTCGGCGCGGAAGCCGCCAACGTCCAGCCCAACTCCGGCTCGCAGGCCAACCAGGCGGTGTTCATGGCCTTCCTGAACCCGGGCGACACCATCATGGGCATGAGCCTTGCCGAAGGCGGCCACCTCACTCACGGCATGTCTCTCAACATGAGCGGAAAGTGGTTCAACGTCATTGCCTACGGCCTCAACGAAAAGGAAGAGATCGACTACGACGCCATGGAAGCCAAGGCGCGCAAACACAAGCCGAAACTCATCATCGCCGGCGCTTCCGCCTACTCACTGCGCATTGACTTTGAGCGCTTCGCCAAAATTTCAAAGGAAATCGGTGCGATATTCATGGTCGACATGGCGCACTACGCCGGCCTCGTTGCCGCGGGTGTCTACCCCAGCCCAGTACCGCACGCTGACGTCGTCACCTCCACCACGCACAAGACCCTGCGCGGGCCGCGCGCCGGCATCGTGCTGATGAAGGCCGAACATGAAAAGGCCATCAACTCCGCCATTTTCCCCGGCCTGCAGGGCGGTCCCCTGATGCACGTGATCGCCGGCAAGGCCGTGGCGTTCAAGGAAGCCGCAAGCAAGGAATTCAAGCACTATCAGGAACAGGTCTGCGCGAACGCCATTGTCATGTGCAAGGTGCTGCAGGAACGCGGCCTTCGCATCGTCTCCGGTCGCACCGAGTCTCACGTATTCCTGGTCGATCTGCGCCCCAAGAACCTGACCGGCAAGGATGCCGCAGACGCCCTCGGGCGCGCCCACATCACGGTCAACAAGAACGCCATCCCCAACGACCCGCAGAAGCCCTTCATTACCAGCGGCATCCGCATCGGCACCCCGGCCATGACCACGCGCGGCTTCAAGGAAATGGAGGCGGAGCAGCTCTCCCACCTCATCGCCGACGTGCTCGACGCGCCGAATGACGAGGCTGTCATCAACCGCGTCAAGGGCGAAGTCGCGAAGCTGACAGCGAAATTCCCGGTCTACGGAAAATAAACAATCCGTGCGGAGGCTCATGCACCCGAAAATCGCAGCAAGCACAGATTTGCAGGTGCGTAAGTGAAATGCCCTTTCTGCGGGCACCTGGACACCCAGGTCATCGATTCGCGGGTGAACGAGCCAGGCGACACCATTCGCCGCCGTCGCCGCTGCCCGGCCTGCGAGAAACGCTTCACCACCTTTGAGACGGCCGACATCCGGCTCCCGCAGATCATCAAGAGCAACGGCCTCAGGGAGGAATTCTCCGAGGCCAAGTTGTATGAAGGTTTCCGCCGCGCCCTGCACAAGCGCCCGGTGCCGACCGAACTGGTGGACGAATCCATCCAGCGCATCCGCCAGAAGCTGCTGACACTGGGCGAGCGCGAAATCCCCTCGCGCCAGCTGGGCGAACTGGTGATGCTGGAACTGAAGCGCCTCGACAAGGTGGCCTACATCCGCTTCGCCTCGGTGTACAAGAGCTTCCAGGACGCCGAGGATTTCCGCGACGCGCTGAAAGACCTGGAAAAGTCGCCGCCCCCCGGCGTCGACGACCTGTTCAAGTGAGCGGCTTCACTCCCGACGACCACGCCTACATGGCGCGCGCCCTGCAACTGGCAGTGCGTGGCCTCTACACCACATCGCCCAACCCGCGCGTTGGCTGTGTCATCGTCAAGGACGGCAAGGTCATCGGCGAGGGCTGGCACCAGAAGGCCGGCGAGCCGCATGCTGAAATCCTCGCCTTGCTGGAAGCCGGCATGGCCTCGCAGGGCGCCACCGTGTATGTGAGCCTCGAACCCTGCGCCCACCACGGCCGCACCCCGCCCTGCGCCGATGCGCTGGTCGGCGCCGGCGTCGCCAGGGTCATCGCCGCCGCGCAGGACCCCAACCCGAATGTCGCCGGCAAGGGGCTCGCGCGCCTGAAGGCTGCCGGCATCGAAACGCTGGCGGGCCTGATGGAAAAGGAGGCACGCGAACTCAACGAAGGTTTCTTCAAGCGCATGGTGCACGGCCACCCGCTGGTGCGCATCAAGACCGCGTCCTCGCTCGACGGCAAGACTGCGCTGTCCTCTGGCGAATCGAAATGGATCACCGGCGAAGCCGCGCGCGCCGACGTGCACAAACTGCGCGCACGTTCCTGCGCCATCCTCACCGGCATCGAGACCGTGCTTGCGGATAACCCGCAGATGAACGTGCGCGATGTCGACACCGTGCGCCAGCCGATCAAGGTCATCGTCGATTCGCGCCTGCGCACGCCGGCGGATGCCGCTATCCTCAAGGACGCGAAAACCCTTATCGCCTGCGCCGAGCCGGATGTGAAGAAAGCCGCCGCGCTCGAAGCCGCCGGCGCGGAAATCCTCTGCCTGCCGGGCGCCGACGGCAAGGTCGACCTCAACGCCCTGCTCTCGCGCCTCGCGCAAAAGGGCGTCAACGAACTCATGACCGAAGCCGGCCCGCGTCTGAACGGGGCGCTCATCGCCGCCGGGCTGGCGGACGAATGGGTGCAGTATCTTGCGCCCTGCCTGCTCGGTTCCGCCGCGCGGCCGCTGTTCGAGCTCGCCGAGCCCCCCGCCATGCAGCAGCGCCTCAACTGGAAACTCGCCGACCAGCGCATGCTGGGTGCCGACCTGCGCCTGACCTGGCGCAAATGAGTTTCAAGGACCACTTCTCCGCAGTCGCGGCGCGCTACGCCGAGTTCCGCCCAACTTACCCGGACGAATTGTTTTCGTGGCTTGCTGGGCTGTGCAAAGGACATGAAACCGCCTGGGATTGCGCCACCGGCAGCGGCCAGGCGGCTGACGGATTGGCAAAATATTTCCGGCAGATCATCGCCACCGACGCCAGCGCCGAACAGGTCGCCCATGCCAGCGGCCCTGGCAATGTCAGTTTTCGCGTCGCCACTGCCGAAGCCAGCGGGCTTGCCGACCGCAGTATCGATCTAGTCACTGTCGCGCAGGCAGCACACTGGTTCGACCTGCCGAAGTTCTTCGCAGAAGCGCAGCGTGTGCTGAAACCCGGCGGCGTGCTGGCGCTGTGGGGTTATGGGCGCCTCGACCTGCCCGGCGGCATGGATGAAATCTTCCAGCGTTTCTACAGTGAGACCGTCGGGCCTTGCTGGCCGCCGGAGCGCAAATGGATCGACGACGGCTATCGCTCGCTGGATTTTCCGTTCAGCGAAATCGCCGCGCCGGCGTTTTCAATCGACGTGGAATGGAGCCTGCCGCGTCTGCTGGATTATCTTTCCACCTGGTCTGCGGTGAAGCGCTATCGCGCCGACAACGGCAGCGATCCGCTGCCCGCGCTGATGGCCGAACTGCAGCCGCTGTGGGGCGAGCCTGAATCTGCGCTGCGGCTCAGCTGGCCGCTATTCCTGCGCGTTGGCTGCAACTAGGCCGCACGCAGCGTAAAGCGCTCGAACAGGCCCTCGATCTTTCCACCCGTCTGCTGCAAGGGCTGGCTGCGCGTTGCATGCTGGCACAAGTGTTCGTCGCGGCAGCCCTGGCTGCGAAAAGCCTGCATGGCGTAATGCCTGACGCCGCGTCCGGCCAGGTCGCGCGCCAGATCGACGATCTCTTCATCCGCCAGCAAGGCCGGATGCACGGTGGTGCGGATTTCATGTTCCACGTTTGATGCCAGCAGCAGCGCCAGGCTTTCTTCGACCGGCTTGCCGCTGTCCTGCACGCCGGTGATGCGCGCGTAATCGGCGAACGGCGCTTTCACGTCCATGCCCACCCAGTCGATGAGTGGCAGCACGGCAGCCAGCCGTTTGGGATACATGCCGCCAGTGTGCAGGCCGATCTTGAACCCGAGCGCGCGCACTTCGCGCATGGCTTCCGGCAGGCTGATCTGCAGGGTCGGCTCGCCGCCGGAGAACACCACGGCATCGAGCAGGCCACGGCGGCGTTCCAGAAACACCAGCACCTCCGCCCATGCGATTTCGCGCTCGGAACGGGCGGGGATCAGGCCGGGGTTATGGCAATAGCCGCAGCGCCAGGGGCAGCCCTGGCAGAACACCACCGCGGACAATTGCCCCGGCCAGTCGCTGGCGGACAACGGCGTAATTCCCCCGAGCCGCAGCATGATTCAACCCACGCGGCAGGCGCCCTCCACGAAGAAGCGGCGCTCGCGGTGCTCGCTCTTCTTGCCCTTGTTGAAGCTCGCCACCGGGCGGTGGTAGCCCATCACGCGGGTCCACACTTCGCAGCGGGTGCGCTCCTCCTCTTTCAGGGCAGTGGCATCGAGGGCCTGGGTGATGACGGACAGATCAGACATATCAACCTCCTTGGTTAGGCAGCAACAGCACGTTTGCGCGACAGGGCTTCCTCGTCGCACTTGGGACAGAACTCGTGCTCGCCGGCGAGGTAGCCATGCTTGTGGCAAATGGAAAAGGTCGGCGTGATGGTGATGTAGGGCAGGTGGAAACGCTCGAGCGCACGGCGCACCAGCTTCTTGCACGCCTCCGCCGACGAGATGTGCTCGGACATGTAGAGATGCAGCACGGTACCGCCGGTGTATTTGCGTTGCAATTCGTCCTGCTGCTCCAGCGCTTCAAAAGCATCATCCGTGAAGCCCACCGGTAGCTGCGACGAGTTGGTGTAGTAAGGCGCATCCTCGCTGCCCGCCTGCAGGATACCCGGGTAGCGCCTGGCGTCCTCCTTGGCGAAGCGGTAGGTGGTGCCTTCGGCGGGTGTGGCCTCCAGGTTGTAGAGGTGGCCGGTCTCTTCCTGAAAGCCGGCGATGCGGGCACGGATGTGGTCAAGGAGACGCAGCGCGAAGGCGTTCCCCCACACCGTGGTGATGTCGTGCGTATCGCCACTGAAGTTGCGGATCATCTCGTTGATGCCATTCACGCCGATGGTCGAAAAGTGATTGCGCAACGTGCCGAGGTAGCGCTTGGTGTAGGGGAAGAGGCCATCGTCCATCAGGCGCTGGATGACCTTGCGCTTGATTTCCAGACCGTTCCTCGCCATGTCGAGCAGGGCGTCGAGCCGGGCAAGAAGCGCGGCCTCGTCGCCCTTGTATTCGAAACCGAGGCGCGCGCAGTTGACCGTGACCACACCAACGGATCCAGTTTGTTCGGCCGATCCGAACAGGCCGTTGCCGCGCTTCAATAATTCCCTGAGGTCGAGCTGCAGGCGGCAGCACATCGAGCGAATATGGTTCGGCTTCATCTCGGAATTGATGAAGTTCTGGAAGTACGGCAGGCCGTAGCGCGCGGTCATGGCGAACAGGCGCTCGGCGTTTTCCGACTCCCAGGGGAAGTCCGGCGTCATGTTGTAGGTGGGAATGGGGAAGGTGAACACACGGCCCTTCGCATCGCCCGTGGTCATGACCTCGATGTAGGCGCGGTTGATCATGTCCATCTCTTCCTGCAGCTCGCCGTAGCTGAAGGGCATCTCCTCGCCGGCGATGACCGGGATCTGCTCGCGCAGGTCTTCCGGACAGGTCCAGTCGAAGGTGAGGTTGGTGAACGGCGTCTGCGTGCCCCAGCGCGAAGGCACGTTGAGGTTGTAGATCAGTTCCTGGATGCACTGCTTCACCGTTTCATACGTCATGCCGTCCTTGCGGATGAAGGGCGCCATGTAGGTATCAAACGAACTGAAGGCCTGTGCGCCGGCCCATTCGTTCTGCAGCGTGCCCAAGAAGTTGACGATCTGGCCGACGGCGGAGAACATGTGCTTCGGCGGCCCCGCTTCTACCTTGCCCGGCACGCCGTTCAAGCCCTCGTGCAGGAGGGTCCTCAGCGACCAGCCGGCGCAGTAGCCGGCGAGCATGTCGAGGTCGTGGATGTGGAGGGAGCCGTCGCGGTGCGCTTCGCCCAGCTCTGGCGGGTAGACGTGGTTCAGCCAGTAGTTGGCCACCACCTTGCCGGAGACGTTGAGGATGAGGCCGCCGAGCGAGTAACCCTGGTTGGCGTTGGCGTTCACGCGCCAGTCCTGTCGCGACAGGTATTCGTTGATCGAGGCCTCCACGTCGACCACGGTCTTGCGGTCCTCGCGCAGTTTCTTGTGCGATTCGCGATAGGCGATGTAGGCGCGCGCGGTCTGGAAGTGGTTGGAGGCGATCAGCGTCTGCTCGACCACGTCCTGGATGCGCTCGATATCGGGCGGGCTATTCTTGAATTTGTGGATCAGGACTTTGGTCACCTGCCCGGTGAGCAGGTCGGCTTCAGGTTCGCCGAATTCGGCTGCCGCCTGCCCCGCACGCAGGATGGCCGATCGGATCTTGCCGGGGTCGAAGGCCACGCGGCGGCCGTCGCGCTTGATGACTTCACGGGGCGGAACTGCTATCACGGAATTCATGCCTGTCACCTTTAAATCAACATTTTGTGTCTGGTGACTACGCAAGATACGACATATTGTGTCCGTGTCAAGGTGATTTTCAGGTTAGGATGTCCTGATATACTTAAACATGAGTATTTTCCTCATGTTATGGAGACAACGCCATGAGCACGATTCTGGAATTCCTGGGTACCGACCACCGCGCGTGCGACGATTTGTTCGCTTCCGCCGAGGAAGCCGCCGCCAGCAAAAACTGGGACAGCGCACGCGAACACTTCGGCCGCTTCGAGGCCGCGATGGCGCACCACCTCGCAATGGAAGAGGATGTGCTATTCCCGGCCTTTGAGGCACGCACCGGCATGAGCGGCGGCCCCACTCAGGTCATGCGCATGGAGCATGAACAGATGCGCGCCCTGATCGCGGACATGGCAGCGGCGGCGGCCTCCGGCAATACCTCCGCCTACCTGGGCGCGTCGGAAACCCTCAACATGCTGATGCAGCAGCACAACATCAAGGAAGAGAACATGCTCTACCCCATGTCCGACCGGGCGCTGGGCGAAGAGCGCGATGCCGTCATCCATTCCATGGAAGCCGTGGGCCGCTAGAGATATGGCCGAAGAAATCCTCATCGACGCGCGCGGGCTGGAGCCACCCGAGCCGCTGGAAAAGGTCATGGCCACGCTGTCCGTGCTGCGCCCCGGCCAGTCCATCCGCCTGCTGCTGCACCGCGAGCCCTTCCCGCTGTATCCGTTGCTCGCCGAACGCGGCTACGGACACGACACCGCCCCGCAGGACGACGGCAGCTACGTCATCCTGATCCGGCGGGCCGGCGG
>DAIMZB010000022.1:16435-19525 GCA_036734185.1 Thiobacillaceae bacterium
CTGCGCTTCTTTCTCACCGCACCGCTGTTCCTGATCGCGGCTGGCCTCCTCGTCACGCTCTATCCCGAGGCCCTGGCCTCGCGCTGGACACCGCATGCGCTCGCCCTCACCCATGCCTTCACCCTCGGCTTCCTCGCCATGATCATGCTCGGTGCGATGCTGCAGATGCTGCCAGTGGTGGCAGGCTCACCCCTGCCCGCGCCGCGCTTCGTCGCACGCGCGAGCCACGTTGTCCTCACCCTTGGCACAGCGGCGCTGATGGCGGGCTTCCTGCTTTCCGCGCCCAGGGCCTACGGGGCCGGCGCCCTGCTGCTGCTTGCCGCGTTCACCGTGTTCATCACCGCCGCCGCGATCAGCCTGGCGCGCGCCGTGGCCGGCACCACCGTCAACGGCATGCGCTACGCGGTAATAAGCCTTATCTTCACCGTGGCGCTCGGCGCAGCGCTCGCGCTCTTGCGCGCGGGCTGGTGGAATGTCTCGATGCAAGGTGCCAGCGCCGCACACGCCGGCTTCGGCCTGCTCGGCTGGATATTACTGCTGGTGGCAGGCGTGGCCTGGCAGGTCGTGCCCATGTTCCAGATCACCCCGCCCTACCCGCCGCTTCTCAGCCGCTGGCTGGCCGGCGCGATATTCGCGCTGCTGGTGCTGCGCGCCTTTGCGCCGCTGCTGCCGCACCCCGTGGTGATCCTGCTCGATGCCGGCCTTGCCGCCGGCGTGCTGCTGTTCGCCTTGACCACTCTTAACCTGCAATCGCGCCGGCGCAGGAAACTGCCCGACATCACCCTCGATTACTGGCGCGCAGGCATGGCCAGTCTCATCGCCTGCGTGCTGGCCTGGCTGGCAGCACAGTTGTGGCCGGCGTGGGCCGACAGCAACGCCTACCCCCTGCTGCTGGGCGTGCTGTTTCTATTCGGATTTGCGGTGAGCGTGGTCGCCGGCATGCTCTACAAGATCGTGCCCTTCCTCGCCTGGTTCCACCTGCAGGCGCAATTGCAGGCCACGGCCGGCACCATCCCCAACATGAAGCAGATGATCGACGATAAGAGAATGCGCCTGCAGTTCCGCCTGCACCTGGCCGCCCTCGCCCTGCTCGTCGCCGCCGTGGCCTGGCCAAAGACCTTGCACATGCCGGCCGGCATCGTGCTCGCGCTGTCCGCGCTGTTGCTGCTGGGCAATTTGTCGTCCGCGCTGCGGCGTTATTTGCAGCATGGCGGACAGCTGTCCTGAACCATCAAGCCCTGAGGCTTGCGGACAAAAACGCTACTCGCGCGAAGAATAAGTCGGCAGCGTGATCTTGAACGCCATCGCCGCCAGGCGCACCGCCAGCACTATCGCCATGCCCGCCCAGGCCGCAATGATGGCCGACACGCCAAGCGACTGCAGCCCGATCAGCGCGATGGAGCCGATCCAGGCAGCGGTGGCATAGAGCTCACCGCGCACGAAAATAAGCGGCACCTCATTGCACAGCACATCACGCACCACCCCGCCGACCACGCCGGTGATCACTCCCAACAGGCTCGCCGCCAGCCACGGCGCACCGGCCTGCAGCGAGATCTGCGTGCCGACGACGGTGAAGAGCGCGAGGCCGATCGCATCGGGGATGAGAAACAGCCGCTGCGGCAGGCGCAGGCCGCGCACCGCGAAGAACACGATCAGCGTCGTCGCCACCGCGACAATGAGATAGATCTGGTCGCTCAGCCAAAACACCGGCCGCTGCAGCAGAATGTCGCGCGCCGTCCCGCCGCCCAGCGCCGTGGCCGTCCCCACCATCACCACGCCGACGAGGTCCATCTGCTTGCGCCCGGCATCGAGCACGCCGGTCAGGGCGTTGACCGCTACTGCCGCCAGGCCAACCCAATAGAGTAGGAATTCCATAAATGACTAATTGACAAGAAAGGCAATCAATAAAATCTGGCTGGCCGTCTCAGTGCCCATGCGCAGCAGCAGCCGGTGCGGCAAAGCCAGGGAAGCGCGTTTTGGCATAGGCCGCGTGGCAGGCGGTACAGCTTTCAATCATGCGCGAAAAATGAAACGCAGCCAGCTCCCGGTCGCGGGCTTCGGCAGCGAGCGCCAGCTTTTGCGCACGTGCATGAAACTCCGCATCCATTTGCTTAAGCCAGCAGGCAAGGCGCGTTCGAGTTCTCCCTTTTGCACGGGCGTTAGTTTCTTTTCCAGAATGTAGCTCGCGCGGATTCTGGCGCTGGTGTCGTGCAGGACTTTCCAGTCTGCGCTCGCCAGGGCAATGGCCAAGGCCTGGGTACCGTTCGCCACTTCCCGCATCTCCTGCTGCAGCAGGCTTCGCAACGGCGGCGACAGGCGCACGTCGGCGCCTGCGGGCTGCTGCGCATGCGCGGCCGAACCGAGGGCCAGCACGAGGCTCGCTGCTGCCAGGAATAATCGTTTACGCATGCTGTTCTCCTGCAAGGGTTGATCAGGCCCGCCTGGCCCGCGGTTTTTGCTCCGACGGCAGCAGGTCGGCCAGGGTGTGGCGGTCGAGCGTGGACAAGAAGGCGCGGCCGGCTTCGGCCAGCACCGGCTTCAGGGCGCAGGCCGGCATCAAGCGGCAGTTGCTCTCGCCGGGGCGGAAACATTCGGCCAGCTCGAAGCCGCTTTCCATGTCGCGCACCACGTCGCCGATGCGGACGCGCTCCGGCTGGCGCGCAAGGCGAAAGCCGCCGCCCTTACCGCGCGTGGTTTCGATGTAGCCCTTGAGCCCGAGCTGGTGCACCACGCGCGTGAGGTGGTGGCGCGAGATGGCGTATTCCTCGGCAATGGCGCCGACGGTGGCGAGCTCGTCGGGATGCGAGCCCAGGTAGATCAGCACTCTCAGCGAGTAATCGGTGAAGCGGGTCAGCTGCATGGCTAATTATGTAAATTGGAAAAATATTATCTTGCCAAGCCTGATTTTACTTTGATTATAATATGTTTCATATTTACATATTTAAAAGGAAACGCCATGAATTCGCACCCCCACCTGCATCTGCGCCAGGACATGATCTACCCCTTCGACGCACGCGGCATCGCCAAGCGCTTCCGCCACGCCGCCATTTTCGGCGCGCTGGATGCGCTCAATTCCGGCGAGCGCATGCG
>DAIMZB010000022.1:19535-20257 GCA_036734185.1 Thiobacillaceae bacterium
CAACGACCATGACCCGCTGCCGCTGCTGGACCAGCTGCGCAACCGCTACGGTGACGCCGTGGCAATCGAATACCTGCAGCGCGACCCCGGCGCGATCGTGATCGATTTCATCCGCAACTAAACGGCCGGCCATGCTGCCGGCGCTGGTAATCCTCACCCTGGCGATTTTCGCCGGGGCGCTGTTCTGGTCGCCGCACGCCGGCCACGCCGCGTGGCTGCACCTGATGCTGGCGGCGGGAGCCATGCCGCTGATCTTCGGCGCCATGAGCCACTTCATTCCGGTGCTGACGCGCACGCGCGAGGCCCGCCGCAATATCGGCATTCTGCCAGCCGTTGCACTGGCCGGCGGCGCGCTGGTGGTCGTGTCATTTAGCCTGGCAAATTTCACCGGGAGCCGGGAAGCCGGCGCAGTGCTGGCCGCCTCTTCTGTGTTCGCGCTTTTTGTCTGGAGCCGGAGACGGCGAACGAGCATGCTGGGTAGCCCGCACTCCTGCCTGGGCTGGTATGAGGCGGCACTCGCGTGCCTGTTCGTAGCACTCTTGGCAATCCTTGCCGGCAGCCTGTGGCCGCAGCATTTTCTGGCGCTGCGCCGCTTCCACCTGCACCTCAACACGCTGGGATTCATCGGACTCACCGCCGTGAGCACACTCGCGGTGCTGATGCCGACCGTCGTCGGCAGACCGGACAGGGAGGCCGCGCAGCGGCTGCGCCGCGACCTGCCC
>DAIMZB010000023.1:0-17666 GCA_036734185.1 Thiobacillaceae bacterium
CCCATGCGCAGGCGGAAAAACATTTTGGTCGCAAGGTCGAACTGAAGCGTGACGAGGACGTGCTCGACACCTGGTTCTCCTCCGCGCTGTGGCCCTTCTCGACCCTGGGCTGGCCCGACGAAACGCCGGAACTGAAATCCTTTCTGCCCGGTTCAGTGCTGGTCACCGGCTTTGACATCATTTTCTTCTGGGTCGCGCGCATGGTGATGATGTCGCTGCACTTCACCGACAAGGTGCCATTCCGCGAGGTCTACGTGACAGGCCTGGTACGCGATGCGCACGGCAACAAGATGAGCAAGTCCAAGGGCAACATCATCGACCCGATCGATCTGATCGACGGCATCCGCCTGGACGAGCTCATCGCCAAGCGCACCACCGGCCTGATGAACCCCAAACAGGCCGAATCCATTGCCAAACAGACGCGTGCCGACTATCCAGCCGGCTTCAATGCCTTTGGCACCGATGCCGTGCGCTTCACCTTTGCATCGCTCGCCACCCACGGGCGCGACATCAAGTTTGATTTGCAGCGCTGCGAAGGCTATCGAAACTTCTGCAACAAACTGTGGAACGCCACCCGCTTCGTGCTGATGAACACCGAGGGCAAGGACTGCGGCCTCGACAGCAACCTGCCGCGCGAGCATTCCTTCGCTGACTGCTGGATCCTGAGCCGTCTCAACGATGCCATCAGCAGCGTGCAAACCGCCTTCTCGGATTACCGCTTCGACCTGGCCAGCCGCGCCATCTACGAATTCGTCTGGGACGAGTACTGCGACTGGTACGTGGAACTCGCCAAGGTTCAACTGCAAGGCGGAAACGAGGCCCAGCAGCGCGCCACACGCCATACGCTGATTTCCGTCCTCGAAACCGCGCTGCGCCTGGCGCACCCTGTCATCCCTTTCATCACCGAAGAACTCTGGCAAAAAGTCGCGCCGCTTGCCGGCGATGGCGGTGCCAGCATCATGTTGCAGCGCTATCCCGCAGCGGATGAAAAGGCACAGGATGCCGATGCCGCGGCCAAGGTGCAGGAACTCAAGGCACTGGTTGATGCCGTGCGCGGCCTGCGCGGCGAAATGAAACTTTCCCCCGCCGAGAAGGTGCCGCTCGCGATTGCGGGTGATGCCTCCCGCTATCTGGCTTACACACCCTATCTGGCAGCCCTGGCCAAGCTAGCCAAGGTCGATGTCCAGGCTGAGCTGCCACCTGGTGACGCCCCCGTTGCCATCATTGGCGAATGCCGCCTGATGCTGCAGATTGAAATCGACAAGGCTGCCGAGATTGCGCGTCTCAACAAGGAAATCGCACGCGTCGAAGGCGAAATCGGAAAGTGTCAGGGCAAGCTCGGCAACCCCAACTTTGCCGACAAGGCCCCGCCCGCCGTGGTCGACCAGGAGAAGAAGCGCCTGGCTGATTTTTCGGCCATGCTGGAAAAACTCAACGGGCAGCTGAACCGCCTGCAGAAGTGAAGAGGGCCGCGATTGCGGCCTTTCTCAAATCATTCTCGTCGCGCCAGGATATGAGGCGCCACGCGCTCCCCGCATAAAAAAACCGGGCCACAGGCCCGGTTCAGACTTTCTCGATTTAATTTGGTAATTACATCTTCCAGCTGTACTGCACGCCGACGGAGTCCTGATACATCTTAATTTTGTCCGTGCCGCCACCAAAGCCAGGGCGACCCGCGCTCAAGTCATTCTCAAACGCGTGGGTATATTGCATGGTCAGCTCGTTACCGGAAGCGAACGTATAGGTGAAGCCTGCCGAGGCATGGCCCTCGATCACCGCGGGCGCCAGGATATTGAACATCACTTCGCCCATGTCAGACTTGCTAATGGGGTTGTTGTTATGGCTCACGCCGCCGCGCAGGGTCAGCTGCTTGCTGTACTTGTATTCCACACCGAGTTTCCAGACTTCGACGTCATCCCAGCCAAAGCCCGCACTCCCAGGTTCGCCGAGGGGCACGCCACCCACCAGCAAGTTGGTGACCGGGTTACCCACCGCCCGCACATCGCTGTAATTGATACGCTGGTAGTCCAGGGCGAGCTTCACCTCGGGGGTAGCCTGCCAGGAAATGCCGATATTGTAGTTTTCAGGAATGTCGAAGTCGCCTTTTTCGGCAAACAAGCCTGCATAGCTGTCGAATTCGCTGAAATTCATCTTGGTGGCATAAGCAGCGCCAACCGTCACCGTCGGCGTGATTTTGCCGAGATAGCCAACGCGCACACCATAGCCAAACGCACTGTCGTGGCCGTTGTCGGTCAACTTGGAGGAATCCGAGGAATAGGGGGCGAAGGCCTGCAGTCCATTGGCCTCGAACATCTGGTAGCCCAACAGCGGCGCGATGCCGATGGAATGATTGGGGGCAATCTTGAAAGCCAGTGTCGGCGCAACGATCACCTGCATCAAATCGACGCCGAGTCCGTCATTGCCGCCCAGAATGTTGGTACCCAAAACACTCGGATAATCCGTGTTCATGCCACCGTTGCCGTAGACCGTGACGCCCAATGCCGTGTCGTTGTTCAACATATAGTTGTAACCAAACTCGGGAATCGGGAAGGCATTGTTGTCACTCTCGCTGCTGGCAAAGGCGAGCGCACCGCCCTCATTCGTGGCTTCACGCTTCGGCATGAACAAATCAATGCCCAGGTCCAGGCGGTTACCCGCATAAGCAGCTGCAGCCGGGTTGTTGGCGCCGAAGAAGGCGTCATCCGTGCTGGTTGATGCGCCGGCGCCTGCCATACCTTTGGACTTCATGCCGTAGCCGTGCGAGAAATAGCCGTTGGTAGCATGAGCGCCAAAGGAAAGGCCTGCGATAGCCAGGCCAAGTGCGATGCGGGTAAGTTTCATATTGCCTCCGGGCATAAGATATTTATTTAAATTTCAGCTTTGTTGCATGCAACAAGCTATGGGAAATATTACAAGCCAATCCCATAGGCTACACATGGAAATCAAGAATTCTCAATTCTCTCCATAGCGCCTGTTGCGGGGAAACTACATAGAAGAAATCGCTAATGGACACGCTCCCTTTTCGGAAGCGCGCCCAACTGATTATTGCTTGTTATTTCAGATAAACAGGCAGATGTCGGATTCGCCGGCGAATTCGAAAAAGCTGGCGGCGCCAACAAAATCGATGCCCTCGATGAAATCCGTATGGTCGAAACCGAACAGCTCGACTGTCATCTGGCAGGCCAGGAACTTGACGTCCGCTTCCTGGCACAGGCCACGCAGTTCGGGGATGGTCGCTACACCGTTGTTGGCGATGGTCATTTTCATCAGGCTGGTGGCGACATTTTCATAGCCAGGCACCAGCGACTGCACGGCATTGGGAATATTCCAGTTGATCCCCTTGAACCATTTCGGTCCAAAAGGCATTTTCATCGGCATGCCGGGGTTGCCGAGCGGGCTGACCTTGAGGCCGGAAACATCCTTGCGGACGAGTTGCAGGCCATAGAAAGTGAAGAAAATCTGGACGTCATAGCCCAGCGCTGCGGCCGTCGAGGCCAGAATGAACGGGGGATAAGCCCAGTCCAGTGTCCCTTTTGTAGCGATAATTGCGAGTTTCTTGGTTTCCATTGCAAATGCCTCCGCTATTTACAAATTTACAAACAAAAAAGGCGCCAAGCCTGTTGGCTGGCGCCCACATCTAATTTTTATTATTTCTTTTTCATGAAGAAGGTGTATTCGCCACCCGCTTCTGCGGAGTTGACCAGATCGTTGCCGGTCTGCTTCGCGAAAGCCTGCATGTCCTTGACGGAACCCGGATCGGTTGCGAGCACTTTCAGGATCTCGCCGCTGGCCATTTCTGCGAGTGCCTTCTTGGTGCGCAGGATGGGCAGGGGGCAGTTCAGGCCGCGGGCGTCAAGTTCTTTGTTGAATTCCATTGTGTCTCTCCGAGAAACGGGTTAATAAATCAGGAAATGCTAACGTTAACCCACACGCTCAATTATTGCAATATGACTACGCTGCTCTTGCGGTCAGCGCCTTACCGTCACGTGCCCAGCCCATGATGCCGCCCGCCAGGTTATAGACATTTTCAATCCCCTGCGACATCAGCCAGGCACAGGCCTGCGCAGAACGGGCACCCGAGCGGCAATAGAATACGATGGGCTGACTGCCCTTCAGGTCCTGCAACTTGAGGGGCAGCAAATGCAGAGGGATATGCGTCGAACCTTCAATCTTGGCCTGTGCGTACTCTGCGTCGGTACGGACATCAATAAGCTGCACGCCTGACTTCAGCGCCTGTTCAAGCTGGTGGGAATCAATCTCGCGAATGCCATACATGTATATTGCCCCCGAAATTTATAATAAGGAAATGCTAATATACCAAAATTCCCAGCAAAAACAAGTCCTAAGCCACACAGGACGTATGGCTTTAGGCCGGTTTCAGCACCGCTGTGCGCCGTGGTACAGGTTCACGACATGCCGTGCTTCCGCAAAAAACAGCCAGCGCTCCGCCACCAGTCCGGCGAAAACCGACACCAGCGCCGCAATGCCCAGCACTGACCCATGGTACTCCAAGGCAGCATAAAGCAACACCAAAGGTACGGCGAAGGCCAGGAACATCGACAACAGGCGCAAAGTGGCGACAGTCAGGCGCGGCACGACGTAGCCAAATTCCTGGGTAAGAAAAGTGCCATGGGTATGACCTGCATCCAGCAGCTTGACCTGGGCCCGGGTAAACCCAGTGGCGGTATTGATGGTGGAGCCAACGCCCAGGCGCCCGATCCAGTAGTAGTAAATCGCTTTCAGAAATGCCGCGACAAACAACTGGAACAACGACAGCATGACAAAAGGCTGGGTTTCAACCCCGGCCATCATGGCAACCAGCAGCAGCACCATGCCGCCAGAAAAATGCCCGAGTGAAAGATAAGCCGCCGGCACCAGGGGAGTGTTCCAGTGGCGGATGGTCTTGAGGCTCGCATAGATCATGGCAGTGGAGAAAATCGTCAGCCAGGCCAGGACAGTGGCGACAGCGCCCGCGAAATGGCGCGCAATCGGCCACAGGTCCAGCCAGTACATGCCGAGATAGGCCAGCGCGAACGGATAGAAGGCGACCGACAATACGCCTTCGCGCGACAGCCAGGACGTGCGCCAGCGGGAAAACGCTCGCCAAGCGTTCTTGGGGTTGGCCAGGTGGAAGGTCGAAGACAAAAGCCCCACGCCCACCATGGCGAGGGACAACGCCCCACTCCAGAAAACATAGGCGCCCGGCAGGCCGCCGCCCAACTTGAACAGGTCGGCCAGATAGATCAGCGCGAAGAGCCCGAAACCGGCGCCGGACAACACGGTAAAGAAAATGACGGAAAAGGCTGGATGCATGGAGGACTCCTTAACGCTTGACCATGCGGTTGACGAACTGCTTGAACTTGCCGGCGATGCCAGCCTTGTCGCTACCCATGTCGGTGGGAATGGGCTTGTGCTTGCGCGGCGGCAGGTAGTGGTTGGTGGGGTTGTAGCCCAGCTCTGGCATCAGCACGTAGCCTTCGCGCTCGCGCACCACCTTGCTGACCTCGGAATTGGGGTCATCGAAATCGCCGAACATGCGCGCATGCGCCGGGCAGGTCAGCACGCAGGATGGCTGACGCTCGGTCTCGGGAATGTTCTGGTCATAGATGCGATCCACGCACAGGGTGCACTTCTTCATGGTGCCAGATTCGCGATCCAGTTCGCGCGCGCCGTAGGGACAGGCCCAGGAGCAGTAGTTGCAGCCCATGCACTTGTCCTGGTCCACCAGCACGATGCCGTCTTCCGCGCGCTTGTAGCTTGCTCCTGTCGGGCACACAGTCACGCAGTCGGCATCCTCGCAATGCATGCAGGACATCGGGAAGTTGACGGTCTTGTTGTTGGGATAGGTGCCCACCTCGAAATGGCGGATGCGGTTGAACCACACGCCCGACGGCTCAGCGCCGAAGGGCTGATAGTCCGTCAGGGGGCCGGTGGTACCGGACGCATTCCACTGCTTGCAGGACACCGCGCAGGCATGGCAGCCTACGCACACGTCCAGGTCGATAACCAGTCCTAGTCTCATGTTGTTGCTCGCTCGATTCTTTTAAATTCAGCTCTTTTCGTGCTCACGGCGCGCGTCATAGCGCAGCACGTCGGGGCGGCTGTAGTGGTCGCTGGGCAGTTTTTTCACGCGGTTGAACTGCGGCCAGCTGCCGGTCTCGCCCGCTTCTGCCTTGGTGATCTTCACACGCAGATCGAACCACGCGGCCTGGCCGGAAACCGGGTCGGAGTTGGTGATGCGGCGCTCACCCTGCTTTTCTGGCAGCAGTTCGGAAATCAGGTGGTTGAGCAGGAAGCCCTTGGTCGCCTCGGACGCGTCTTCCTTCAGACCCCAGGTGCCCTTCTGTTTGCCGATGGCATTCCAGGTCCACACTGTGTCTTCCTGGGTACCTTCCATGGTTTTCAGCTGGCAGCGGATCTTGCCGTTGTGCGACTCCACCCAAACCCAGTCATAGTCCTTGAGCCCCATGTCGGCGGCTTTCTTCGCATTCATGTACAGGAAGTTCTGGGCCATGATCTGCCTGAGCCACACGTTCTGGGAATCCCAGGAGTGATACATGAACATGGGACGTTGGGTCAGCGCGAAGAAGGGATACGCCTCGGCATCCACGCGCTGCTGTTCGAGCGGCTCGTACCACATGGGCAGCGGGTCGAAATACTTGGTCAGGCGCTCCTTGTCAGCCGGATCCGTGGGCTGCGGCCCGTCATAAAGGCCCTGGCCGGCGAGCCGAAATTTCTGCAGCGGCTCGGAATAGAACTGCATGATGATGGGTTCGACCTTGCCGACGAAACCGGCTTCCGCTGCTATTTCCAGGTAGTCGCGGTTCACATAGCGCATGTACTTCTGGTTGTCCGGCCAGTGATGGGCGAAAAAGCTCTGGTTCTCGATGTACTTCTGCCACTGGTTCGGGTTGGGCTCGCCCTTCAGGAACTTGTCGCCATCCTTGCCGCGCCAGCCGGAGAGGAAACCCACGCCGGGGGAACGCTCGTAGTTGACGATGAAGTCCGGATAGTCCTTGAACTTGCGCGTGCCATCGGGCCTGGTGAAGGCCGGGAACTTCAGGCGCCCGGCCAGTTCCACCATGACTTCCTGCCACGGACGCACGTTGCGGTCGGGCGTCACCAGCGGATAGCGGATGGCGTCGGCCGCTGCGTCCGGCTCGGAAATCGGGCGGTCGAGCAGCGAGATGCAGTCGTGGCGCTCGAGGTAGGTGGTGTCCGGCAGCACGAGGTCGGCGAAGTTGACCATTTCCGAATGGAAGGCGTCGACCACGACCAGGAAGGGGATCTTGTACTGGTCGGGCTCTTCCGGATCCTTTTCGCGCAGCATGTCCTGCACGTTCTTGGTGTTCATGGACGAGTTCCACGCCATGTTGGCCATGAACAGGATCAGGGTGTCGAGCGCATAGGGGTCATGATTGGTGGCGTTGGTGATCACCATGTGCATGAGGCCATGCGAGGACAGCGGCGCTTCCCACGAATAGGCCTTGTCGATGCGCAAGGGATGGCCATGCTCATCGATCACCAGGTCTTCTGGCCGTGTCGGGAAGCCGAGCGGCGGACGCGACAGCGGCGTGTTGGGCGCATTGATGATGTCGAGGTTGTTTTCCGGCAGCTGGTGCGGCGGAATCGGTTTCGGATATGGCGCGCGGGCGCGGAAGTTGCCGGGGCCGTCTAGGGCGCCTAGCAGCATCTGGATGAAATGGATGGCGCGGCAGGCGTGGAAGCCGTTGGAGTGCGCGGAAATGCCGCGCATGGCATACATCGCCACAGGGCGGCCGATGACCTTGTCGTGCTTGCGGCCCCATACGTCGGTCCATTCGATCGGCAGCTCGATGGCTTCCTTGAAGGCGACATGCGCCATTTCCAGCGCGATGCGCTCGATGTTCTCCGCCGGCACGCCGCACTCCGCAGCCACGTTGGCGGGGGCGTAGCGCTCGTCCAGATAACGCTCGGCCATCAGGGTGAACGCAGTCTTCAGCCTTCTGCCGTCCTGGGCCACGAAATCGCCGAACAGCGCCGGGGTAATGCCCACGTCAGCGCCGTTGACGAAGGTTTCCTTTTCCAGGTCCCATACCTGCGGGTTGCCCTGCTCGTCGCGCAGGAACAGGCCATCGTCCTTCTGGCCGGGGTTCTGGATCACCAGCCAGCTGGCGTTGGTGTAGTTGATCAGGAACTCATAGTCGAACAGCTCGCGCTGCAGCAGTACGTGAACGATGGACATGGCGAAGAGGCCATCCATGCCCGGCTTGATCGGCACCCACTCGTCGGCAATGGCTGAATAGCCGGTGCGCACCGGATTCACCGAAACGAACTTGCCGCCGCCGCGCTTCAGCTTTTCCAGACCGATCTTGATCGGGTTGGAGGAATGGTCTTCGGCCACGCCCCACAGAATGAAATACTTGGCGTAATCCCAGTCGGGCGCGCCGAATTCCCAGAACGAGAAGCCAATGGTGTAAAGGCCGGCGGCCGCCATGTTGACGGAGCAAAAGCCGCCGTGCGCCGCCCAGTTCGGCGTGCCAAACTGCTGCGCCCACAGGCCGGTCAGGGCCTGCATCTGGTCGCGGCCAGTAAAAAACGCCAGCTTGGACGGGTCGGTCGCGCGAATTTCCTGCAGGCGATTGGTCAGGATGTCGAGCGCCTGCTCCCACTCGATTGCCTCGAATTCGCCGGCACCACGCTCGGTGCCCGGCTTGCGGATCAGGGGTTGCGACAGGCGGGCCTTCGAATACTGCTTCATGATGCCGGCCGAGCCCTTGGCGCACAGCACCCCCTGGTTGGTGGGGTGGTTCTTGTTGCCCTGGATGTAGCGAACCTTGCCTTCCTGCAGCGTCACCTTGATGCCGCAACGGCAGGCGCACATGTAGCAGGTGGAGTACTTGATTTCCTGTTTGGAATGGTCTTCGACCGGTATGCGTGCGTTCATGGTTTA
The DNA here is from genome assembly GCA_036734185.1 of Thiobacillaceae bacterium. Taxonomy (GTDB): domain Bacteria; phylum Pseudomonadota; class Gammaproteobacteria; order Burkholderiales; family Thiobacillaceae; genus UBA6918. Next base: position 8,933 of record DAIMZB010000023.1, read on the forward strand.
CAAGACAAATTAAGCGCATCCCCCGGAAGATTCCGCGGGAAAAGTCCAGCATAGTGGATCACCGCCCGAAAAAGCTGTGCAGTCAACAGCCAGGATGTCCCAGTTAGCCACACCGGGGATGCGCTAGGCAATAAAAAAAACGCCAACATGTAAATATTAACGTTTCGAATATTGTTATTTTGCTTCAACAAACCGGTTTAAGCAATCATCGTATTTAATCGCCGCCGGAAGAAATTAAATCGTGCCCGTCAGCAAGGTCTTTAGTTGAGCAGCTCCTCTATCCGCATCACCGCATCCCCGCCGTCCCACTCCGTCGTCCCGGTCAGGCTGTAACGTACCTGGCCCTGCCGGTCGACCAGAAAGCTGGTGGGCAGCCCGAACACCTTCCAGCGCCGGGTCACTGCGCTGTCGCTGTCGAGCAGGATGTCGAAATCGACCCTCACCAGCTTGAGGAACTCCTCAAGATCGGCCGGCGGCTCGCCGGAATTGACTCCCAGCATGACAAAAGGCCTGCCGGCCATTTTTTCCTTGAGGCGCTGCAACGACGGCATTTCTTCTCGGCAAGGCGGGCACCAGGTCGCCCAGAAGTTCACCAGCACCACCTTGCCGCGATAATCGGCAAGTAGGTGCATGTTGCCGTTCCGGTCTTTCAGGACCAACGGCGGCGGTGCGACCTTGTCCAGCTTGATGAACTCCGCCGCCTGCCCCGACGACGCGAGGAAAATCAGCGGCAGCCAAAACAGGCGCAGCAGCTTCATTTGAGTTCTTTTCTCCATTCAGTCATCAGTTCGGCCAGCCGCTCGCCTTCGCCAATCTCGAACGCGGTCGCACTCTCGCGCACCCAGAAACTCTCGCGCACATTTTCCAGCATCCGCAGCCGCACCGTTGCACCGTCGCGACCCAGGGCGGCCAGTTGTTCTCCCACCCACGGGGTGGCGGCCGAACGGCGCGGCTGCAGAACAAGCGCCTCGACCCCTTTGAGGTTTCCGAAATCGAGGTATTCGGCGCCCACAAGCGCGTCCACGCTGGAATAGAAGTGCGGGTGCATGAGCAGCACTTGCGCGCGCTTCCCGCGCGTGCCCGCCAGAGCCCTTAACACTGGAACGGCCGCGCGGTTAACGGCATATATCGTGACATTGGCGCCGGTCCTGTCTGCTTCGCCCAGAATGGCGCGCACGTCCGCGGGGGAAATCCCATCCATGCTGCTGTTGGTCTGGGGCAGAAAAAACGCCGCAGCAAGGTCGAACTGCCAGACTTCGGTGCCGCGCCCGGCAAGCTTCTGCGCGGCCCTGACTTCCGCGGGGGCCACGCCCCGCTCGGAAGCGAACCACAAGAGCAACTCCTTGCCTCCGGACGGGAACCGCGAATAAACCAGGGTTTCGCCGGAAGGCAGCGCGAGCTTCGCCTCCTCGGCATGGCAGGCGAGCGCAGCCACGCAGGCAAGAAGACAGGCCAAAAAACGTTTCATGCCGTTCATTCTTGCGCCAACTCGCATGGGGCATAAGAGCACATTCGTACTTGCAGGCGCACCGCGGACAGGCTCTAGGCTTCCCAGACGCCCGACTTGCCCCCTTCTTTGCGCAGCAGGCGGACATTTTCTATGACCATGCCCCTGTCCACCGCCTTGCACATGTCATATATGGTGAGCAAGCCCACGCTCGCCCCGGTCAGCGCCTCCATTTCGACGCCCGTCTTGCCGGTGGTTTCGGCTGTTACCGTGCAAAGCACACGGCACGCTTCGGCATCCAGCTCGAAATCGACGGCAAGGCGCGTCAGGGCGATGGGGTGGCACAGCGGGATCAGGTCCGAGGTGCGCTTGGCAGCCTGGATCGCCGCCACCCGCGCAACACCGAGCACGTCCCCCTTTTTTGCGCTGCCTGCCGCAATCATGTCCAGGGTGGACCGGTTCATTCGAATGGCGCCAGTTGCAATCGCCCGCCTGGCCGTATCCTGCTTGCTGCCGATATCGACCATGATCGCGCGCCCCTGTTCATCAAAATGGGTAAAGCCGCCGCTCATTGTTAAACTCCGTGCTGAACTCTTGATTGGTCAAGCCATCTTATTAGCATCGTGAGCAAAATACCAAGCCTGCTGCTGGCCTTACTAATCGCCATTCCGCCCGGCATGGCCACTGAATTGCCCGATCTCGGCGAAGCTTCCCGCCAGTACCTGTCGGACAAGCAGGAAAAGGACATTGCGCGCTCCATCATGCGCAACATTTACGCCAGCCCGGCTTATCTGGCGGATACCGAAATAGAAGCCTACCTGAACAACCTGGGCGGGCGCCTGGCTTCGGAAAGCGCAGCGGGCAGCCGCACCCTCATTTTTTTCGCCATCCGCGATCCGTCGATCAACGCTTTCGCGCTCCCCGGCGGCTATATCGGCGTGCACACGGGCCTGATCCAGTCCGCGGAAAACGAATCCGAACTGGCAGGCGTGCTGGCGCATGAAATCGCTCACGTTTCGCAAGAGCACCTGTCACGCATGATCGCGCAGCAGGACCGCAATTTTCTGCCCTCGCTTGCCGCCATTGCCGTTGCAATATTGGCGGCCCGGTCAAACGCGAACATCGGTTCCGCCACCCTCGCCACGACCCAGGCACTAAATATGCAAAACCAGCTCAATTTCACCCGCGAATACGAGCGGGAAGCAGACCGCATCGGCCTGGACATTCTGACCGAGGCCAATTTCGATCCGCGCGGCATGTCCAGTTTCTTCAACCGGCTGCAGCGAAACAACCGCCTGTACGACAACAACGCCCCCGACTACCTGCGCACGCACCCGCTCAACAGCCAGCGCGTCGCCGACATCGACAACCGGATCGAGCACCTGCCCTACAAGCAGGTGCGGGACTCCAATGAGTTCCATTTCGTGCGCGCGCGACTTGCCGCCATGGACGGCACCGCCGACGAGGCAGTCAGCCGCATGCGTGATCAGCTGCGCAACAAGAAAACCCCGCTCGAGGCCGCCAGCCGCTATGGCCTGGCGCTGGCGCTGGCGCGCCAGTCCAAATACGCCGAAGCCGAAAAGGAACTGGCGCCTGCAATCAAGGCAGTGGACTCGCCCATGCTGCTCAACCTGCGCGCCGACCTGGCGGCCAGGTCGGGCGATCTCAAGCAGGCCGTGAGTCTCTACCAGGCGGCCATCGCCCGGTTTCCGCAATACATGCCGCTCATCTACGGCTACGGCAACGCCTTGATCACTGCGGGACTAGCCCAGCAGGCAGTCGACCTTGCCTCGGCGCAATCCGCCAAGCGGCCGGACGATGTGCGCCTGTGGAAACTTCTTGCGCAAGCGCAGGCCGCGCTCGGGCACGTGCTTGCCAGCCACCGCGCAGAAGCGGAATCTCTCGCAGCGCAAGGCAACCTCGGCGGTGCCATAGAACAGATCAACCTCGGCCTGAAGGCTGGTGACGGAAACTTCTATGAGCTTTCGGCGGCCGAGGCGCGTCGCCGCACCTGGCAAGAGCAGCTCACGGCGGAGACTGCCAAGAGGTAATGCCTTTCACATGTCCGCTGCCGAGTGGCGGGCTTCGCCTAGTAATAATCTACTTGCGCAAAATCCCACAATAAGCGCTCTTGACTATTGCATGGGGAAAACCTCCTGCTCTATGCTTGATGTGTCCATAAGGATGACCTGTTGCCAGATAAGGATTTCCGCATATTTCTGGCGATGCGTTTGACAGATCAGTTTAATAGCCAACATTTAACGGAGGATGACTATGCGGACAATCAAACTGGCAGTGGCGGCAGGTATCGCTGGCCTCATGGTAGCGGCGTCGTGCGTCCAGGCGGCCGACGCCCCCCAAAAGGAGGAGACGGGCAAGGACATCGCCTACAACCGCTCCAAGGGCAACTGCCTTGCGTGTCACGGCATGCCCACCCAGCCCGATGCCGAGTCGACCGGCCTTTACGGCCCGCCGCTTATCGCCATGAGCGCCCGCTACCCCGACAAGGCCAAGCTGCGCGCCAAGATCTGGGACGCCACCGCCTCCAACCCCAACACTTCGATGCCTCCCTTCGGCAAGCACAAGGTGCTGACGGAACAGGAAATCGACAAGGTCACCGACTTTATTTACAGCCTCTAAATTTTCAAGGAGATATCGCATGAACGCTTTGCGCAGAAACATCCTCAAGGGCGCCAGCGGCGCCGGCGCGGTTGCCGTCGCGGTTGCCGCCGGCCTGATTGCGCCCGCCCGCGTGCTGGCCGCAACCCCGCGTGCCGCTTTTGAGGCCAAGGGCATGGCCGACGCTATGAAAAACCTGGGTGTCGCCGCCCCCGCCGATTCCAAGGACATCACCATCAAGGCCCCTGACATCGCCGAAAACGGCGCCGTGGTGCCGGTGGAAGTCACCAGCAACATCGCCGGCACTTCCGGGATTGCGATCCTGGCCGAGAAAAATGCCACCCCCCTGGTTGCCGACTTCGATTTCACGGGCGGCGCCCAGGGCTTCATTTCCACCCGTATCAAGATGGCCAACACTTCTCTGGTGCGTGCGATCGTGACCGCAGGCGGCAAGACCTATACCGCCGCCAAGGAAGTGAAAGTGACCATCGGCGGCTGCGGCGGCTGATCGCCCAAGGCGCAATCGATTGATACCCAATTCAGAAAGGAAGCGAAATGGCTGAACCAATGAAAATCCGCGCCACCATGCAGGGCGACGTGGCCGATGTGAAAGTGCTGATGAACCACCCCATGGAAACTGGCCTGCGCAAGGATGCAAAGACCGGCGAGCTGGTGCCCGCGCACCACATCAACATCGTGACTGCCAAGGTCAACGGCACCACGGTGCTGGAAGGCAGCATGGCCGGCGGCGTCTCCAAGAACCCCTACCTGGGCTTCAAGGTCAAGGGCGCCAAGGTGGGTGACACCGTCGAAGTGTCCTGGGAAGACAACAAGGGTGACAAGCGCACCGACTCTACCAAGATTGCTTAAGGCTTGATTGGATGTGGTAGCCGGCCGGGGCGGGCGTCCTGGCCGGGTTTGAAGCAAACCGCCAAAATCTCCGGAGGATGATATGAAAAAAGCAATACTGGGGCTGATCGGCCTGGGTCTGTTGGGAGGCGCCGCCAATGTGATGGCTTCGCCGGAGGCGGACCGCCAGGAAATGATTAAGTATTTCACCACCAAGTACCCCAATATCAAGGTCGAAGACTATACGTACGGCGCCCTGGCATTCGATGCCGACTCCAAGGCCCAGTACGATGCGATCATGGAATTCCCGCCCTATGAGGCCGTCCTCGAAAAGGGCAAGAAAATGTGGGAAACCCCGCTCAAGAGCGGCAAGACCTATTCCGACTGCCTGCCAAACGGCGGCAAGAACATCGCCGGAAATTATCCCTATTTCGACGACAAGGCCGGCAAGGTCGTGACGCTGGATGACGCCATCAACGCCTGCCGCGTTGCCAACGGCGAAACTGCCTACAAGCTGGGTGACGTCGCCACCATGGGCACGCTGACCGCCTACATGCGCACTCTGTCCGACGGCATGCTGTCAAACGTCAAGGTCGAAGGCCCGAAAGCCATGGCCGCATATGAAGACGGCAAGAAAACCTTCTTCAGCCGTGCCGGGCAGCTCAATTTCTCATGCGCCACCTGCCACGTGCAGAACGCCGGCGTGAAGCTGCGTTCCGAACTGATCTCGCCCGCGATTGGCCATACCGTGCATTGGCCGGTGTTCCGCGGCGGCGACAGCCTGACGGAACTGCAAACCCGCTATGTCGGCTGCTTCAAGAGCGTCCGCCATGTTTCCGCGCCCGCCGGCAGCGAGAAACTGAACAACCTGGAGTATTACCACTCCTACATGTCCAACGGCCTGCCGCTTAAAGCATCGGTATTCCGCAAGTAAGCGCGCTGCCGTGCAGGAAAAGGCCTGGCCCGTCCAGGCCTTTTTTGTTTGCGGCTTCATGGCCCATAGCTACTATTTACGCGGCACTTCGACCGGCCGACAATGCGGACCATGGCTGACTCGAACCCCCAGGAGATACTCCAATGATGAACCGTCGCGAATTCCTGCAAATTCTTGCCGTCGCTGCCGCTTCCGGCATGGCGATTGACAGCAAGAAAGCACTGGCAGGCGACCTGGACATGTACAACCTGCCGCGCTTTGGCAATGTGTCGCTGATGCACATGACCGACTGCCACGCCCAATTGCTGCCTATTTATTTCCGCGAGCCCAACGTCAACATCGGCGTGGGCGCCGCCAATGGCAAGCCCCCGCACCTGGTCGGCGAGCAGCTCCTCAAGTATTACGGCATCAAGCCCGGCACGCGCGAGGCGCATGCCTTCACATACCTCGACTTCGTGCAGGCCGCCCGCACCTACGGCAAGGTCGGCGGCTTCGCGCATCTGAAAACCCTGGTGGATCGCGTGCGCACGTCGCGCCCCGGTTCGCTCCTGCTCGATGGCGGCGACACCTGGCAAGGCTCCGCCACCGCCTTGTGGAGTAACGCGCAGGACATGGTCGACGCCTGCATCGCGCTCGGCGTCAACGTCATGACCCCGCACTGGGAAATGACCTATGGCGCCCAGCGGGTAATGGAAATCGTCAACAACGACTTCAAGAAGGCCGGCATCGACTTCGTTGCGCAGAACGTGGTCACGGCCGACTTTGGCGACCAGGTGTTCAAACCCTACGTCGTCAAGAACATCAACGGCGTGAATGTCGCCATCATCGGCCAGGCCTTCCCCTACACGCCCATCGCCAACCCGCGCCACCTGGTGCCGGACTGGAGCTTCGGCATCCAGGACGAGAACATGCAGAAATGGGTCAACGACGCCCGCGCCAAGGGCGCCCAGGTCGTCGTGGTGCTCTCGCACAACGGCATGGACGTGGACATCAAGATGGCCAGCCGCGTGACCGGCATCGACGCCATCTTCGGCGGCCACACCCACGACGGCGTGCCGCAGCCGGTGCAGGTCAAGAACGCCAAGGGCACGACGCTGGTCACCAACGCCGGTTCCAACGGCAAGTTCCTTGGCGTGATGGACTTCGACGTCAGGAACGGCAAGATCGCGGGCTGGAAATACAAACTGCTGCCCGTCTTCTCCAACCTGCTGCCCGAAGACGCCAAGATGGCGGCGCTCATCAAGAAAGTCCGCGCGCCCTACGAGAGCAAGCTCAACGAAAAGCTCGCTGTCACCGAGGATTTCCTGTATCGCCGCGGCAACTTCAACGGCACCTTCGACCAGGTCATCCTCGACGCGCTGATGAAAGTGAAGGGCGCCGACGCCGCCTTCTCGCCGGGCTTCCGCTGGGGCACCTCGCTGCTGCCGGGCGACGTCATCACCATGGACCGCGTGATGGACCAGACTGCCATCACCTACCCGGCCACCACGCTGAACAACATGACGGGCGAGACCATCAAGACCATCCTGGAGGATGTCTGCGACAACCTGTTCAACGTCGACCCCTACTACCAGCAGGGCGGCGACATGGTGCGCGTGGGCGGCATCCAGTACACCGTAAACCCCAACGCCAAGATCGGCAACCGCATTTCCAACATGATGCTGAACGGCAAGCCGATCTCCCCTTCCAAGACCTACAAGGTTGCGGGCTGGGCCTCGGTGGGTGAGGGCGTCACCGGCACGCCGATCTGGGAAGTGGTCGCCGAATACCTGCGCGACATCAAGACCCTCAAACCAGTCAAGCTCAACCTGCCCACCGTCGTCGGCCTGGGCAAGAACCCGGGAATGGCCTGATCCGGCATCGGCCATTCCGGCAAACGGGGCCAATTGGCCCCGTTTTTTTGGGGCCTCAATACCATGCTGCGGGCCGGCTGATAAAATGACGGGATTACGCTAGCCCGCTTCCCATCCATGACCAGCAACGAAATCCGCAAACGCTTCCTGGACTACTTCGCGTCCAAGGGCCATACCATCGTCCCGTCGAGCTCCCTGGTGCCGGGCAACGACCCCACCCTGCTGTTCACCAATGCCGGCATGGTGCAGTTCAAGGACGTGTTCCTCGGCCTGGAATCGCGACCCTACGTGCGCGCCGCCTCCTCCCAGCGCTGCGTGCGCGCCGGCGGCAAGCATAACGACCTGGAAAACGTTGGCTACACTGCGCGCCACCACACTTTCTTCGAAATGCTGGGCAATTTCAGCTTCGGCGATTACTTCAAGCGCAACGCCATCGAGTACGCCTGGGAATTCCTCACCGGCGAGTTGAAGCTGCCGGCCGAGAAGCTCTGGGTCACGGTCTATCAGGACGACAACGAAGCCCATGACATCTGGGCCAACGAAATCGGCGTCCCCAAGGAACGAATCATCCGCATCGGAGACAACAAGGGCGCCAAATACGCCTCCGACAATTTCTGGCAGATGGGCGACACCGGCCCCTGCGGCCCCTGTACCGAAATCTTCTACGACCACGGCCCCGAAATCGCCGGCGGCCCGCCCGGCTCGCCCGACGAAGACGGCGATCGCTACATCGAGATATGGAACAACGTGTTCATGCAGTTCAACCGTGACGAGGCCGGCGTGCTGCACCCGCTGCCCAAGCCTTCGGTCGACACCGGCATGGGCCTCGAGCGCATCTCCGCGGTCATGCAGCACGTGCACTCGAACTATGAAATCGACCTGTTCCAGGCGCTGATCAAGGCCGCCGCCCGCGAGACCGGCTGCAAGGACCTCTCCAGTCCGTCGCTCAAGGTCATTGCCGACCACATCCGCGCCTGTTCCTTCCTCATCGTCGACGGCGTGATTCCGGGCAATGAAGGCCGCGGCTATGTG
>DAIMZB010000023.1:17676-18697 GCA_036734185.1 Thiobacillaceae bacterium
GTGCTGCGCCGCATCATCCGGCGCGCGCTCCGGCACGGCCACAAGCTGGGACAAAACCAGCCTTTCTTCCACAAGCTGGTGGCCGATCTCGCCGCCGTGATGGGCGAGGCCTACCCGGAGCTGAGGCAGGCGCAGGCGCGCGTCACCGAGACCCTGCTGCAGGAGGAAATCCGCTTTGGCGAAACCCTCACCCACGGCATGACCCTTCTGGAACAGGCGCTGGCCGGCGGCGCGAAAACTCTCGACGGTGAAACAGCGTTCCGTTTGTATGACACGTATGGATTCCCGCTCGACCTCACTGCCGATGTCTGCCGCGAACGCGATGTCGGCGTCGACGAGGCCGGTTTCAACGCCGCCATGGAACGTCAGCGTGAGCAGGCACGCGCCGCCGGCAAGTTCAAGGCGCACGGCACGCTGGAATACAGCGGCCAGCCCACGAACTTCCACGGCTACGACAGCCTCAACGTGGACAAGGCCGCCATCACGGCGATCTATGTCGATGGCAGCGAGGCAAAGGAAATCAGCGCAGGCCAAGCCGGCGTCATCGTTCTCGACAGCACACCCTTCTACGCCGAGTCCGGCGGCCAGGTCGGCGACACCGGTCTGTTGGTCGCCGGCGGCGCGCGCTTCGAGGTTGGCGACACGCAAAAAATTCGCGCCGACGTGTTCGGCCACCACGGCCGCCTCGCGGAAGGCAGGCTCAGGGTCGGCGACACCGTTGCCGCGCGCGTCGACGGCCTCACCCGCGCGCGCACCATGCGCAACCATTCCGCCACCCACCTCATGCACAAGGCGCTCAGGCAAGTGCTGGGCGAACACGTGCAGCAGAAAGGCTCGCTGGTGGATGCAGACAAGACTCGCTTCGACTTCTCCCACACCGGCCCGATGAGCGCGGAGCAGGTCCGTGAGGTGGAAACCCTGGTCAACGCCGAAATCCTGCAAAACGCAGCCACTCAGGCTCGGGTGCTGCCGATGGACGAAGCCCGCAAGCTCGGCGCCATGATGCTGTTCGGCGAGAAAT
>DAIMZB010000023.1:18707-19017 GCA_036734185.1 Thiobacillaceae bacterium
GCATGAAGCGGCGGCCGTGCTGAAAACCCAGCCCGCCGAGCTGCCGCAAAAGATTGCCCAGGTCCAGGACCAGATGAAGTCCCTGGAAAAGGAAGTGGCGCGCCTGAAGGCAAAAATGGCGGCCAGTCAGGGCGACGACCTGGCAAGCCAGGCTATCGCCGTGGGCGGCATCAAGGTGCTGGCGGCCCAACTGGACGCGGACGCCCAGACGCTGCGCGAAACCGCCGACAAGCTGCGGGACAAACTGCAGCCCTGCGCCCTGGTGCTGGGCTCTGCCGCGGACGGAAAAGTCAGCCTCGTGGCCATGGTC
>DAIMZB010000024.1:0-4225 GCA_036734185.1 Thiobacillaceae bacterium
GGTAAGGATCGAGCAGTTGCCTTCCCAGGGCAGGTCCCGGATGAACATGCGGTCAATTTTCAGCGTGCTGACGGGAAAGCGCTTGAGATGGGCGAGCGATGAATAGCCGGTGCCAAAGTCGTCTATCGCGAGGCGTACGCCTAATCCATCCAGGGCGGCGAGGGTTTCGCCGGCCATCTGGGGGTCCCGCATCAGGGTGCCTTCGGTGATCTCGAGTTCGAGGTCGCCGGGCGGCATGTTCTCGTCGCGCAGGATGCGGCGCAGCTTATCGACAAGGTGGCGGTGGTTGAACTGGCGCGCCGAAATATTCACCGACATTGGCACGGGTGCGCCGCCGATGTCGCGCAGCTGGCGTGACTCTTCGCAGGCGCGGCGCAGCACCCATTCTCCGACTGCCTCGATCTGGCCGCTTTCTTCAAGCAGCGGCAAAAAATCCGAGGGCATCACCAGGCCCCGCACGGGATGCTGCCAGCGCAGCAACGCCTCGAAACCGGCCAGGCCGCCGGTGCAAAAATTGAACTGCGGCTGGTAGTGCAGGATGAATTCGCCGCGATTCAGCGCATGCTGCAGGTCGGTTTCCATGGCAGTCAGAAAATCGTGGGTGTCGTGGCGCTTCGGCGCCTGTTCGAATTGCTTGCGCTCGCCAATGTCGCGGGCAATCGTGGAAAACATCATCGCCTGTCCGCCTGGCCCGCCATGGGCGAGGATGGTCTGGGAGAGCTGGATTTCGCGGCCGCCCGCCGCCCGCACGACAGATTTGCCGTGCCAGACGCCGTAGCGCTGCGCTGTCGGGAACGCCTCTGTCAACAGGCGGCGAGAAGTTTGTTCCGGGCAGTAGGCTGCCATGTCGATGCCCGTGATGTCTTCGCCGTCAGAGAAGCCGAGCATGCTGCGGCCTGCCCGGTTGAGGTAATGCAGCAGCCCCTTGTCGTCCATGATGGCAACGAAGTCGGTCGTCGCATCGACGATTTCTGGCAGGTGCGCATGCCACGGTTGTGCCTGCCGTCGTGTGGCTGGCCGATAGTCGATTCCCTGCCGAATGTCATTCCATTTTGCCGGCAGCTTGGGTGCATCGTCTTTTTTCAAGTTTCGTGTTGGTGTGTACATGGGATCTCCGCGGATATGGCTGGCCGGCTGGAACTGCGCGTCCCCGCCGGCCAGTGTTAGAACAACAGGCAATCAGTTCTTCACGAGCAGGTCGTTTTGCACCCCCTTGACACCCTCTACGCCCAGTGCAATTTTTTCAGCCCGGGTAATCTGCTCGGGGGTTTTGACCCAGCCTGAAAGCTGCACCTTGCCCCTGTCGGTGTTTACCTTGACGGACAGGCCCTTCAGGCCCTCGTCCTTGAGCAGCTTGGTTTTTACCTTGGTGGTGATCCAGGCGTCATCGATGAATTTTCCAGCCTTGATGCGATCCTGATTGGCAACGGCAACGGAGTATTCTTCGCCGGACAGGCGGCTGTCGTTGTTGGCGTCGCCCTCACGGAAAGCCTGCTCGCTGCCACCCTGGGCGGAAAACTCGATCAGGCTGACCATGCCGTCTCCGTTGCTGTCGGCAGCATCGAACGGGGGCATGCCCGGTGTCGCCGCGACCGAGGCAACGCTGAAAGCGCCGAACGTGCCGGCAAGGGCCGCATTCAAAATGCGATGGTTGATGGATTTCATGTGTTTCTCCTTTTGGTTTTGGGTCATGAGTCGGAGCGAATACAAGCGCACTCATCCGGGGCTTATGCGATGACCGTGCCAGCGATTTTTTTAGTCAATGAAATCAGCCGGATAAATTGCTCTGGCGGGTGACGTCGCAAAATGGCCAGTGCGATGGGCACTGCTTGTGTTACCTGTCGGCGACATCAGCCAATGGATGTTTGCAACTCTCTGTTTTGTAGGGGATATATTGTCTTGTGCTGGCGACACGCCGGTCTCGGCGCGAGAAAAGTCCGGCCCCGCCTGCAAGTTGCGAACACCAAGACGCGAGCGTTTGCCGCTCAGGCATTTGGCGGTCTGTGTGCCGCGATCAGCAGGCCCAGGAACACCACAACACCCAGCACGAACAGTGACTTGGCTATCCATGTGGCGGCGCCGACGATGCCCGCAAACCCGAATACGCCGGCGATGATTGCGATGACCAGGAAGGTGATGGCCCATCCAAACATGTGTGCTCCTCAAGCCGGATACGCGCCCAAGGCGCAGACATCAGGTCTGATGCACGGACTGTGCCAGTTTTGGCAACAGCGTTCGGAATTTTCCCGAGGCGATGCGGGGAGAGTGGCAGAGGCCGGGGCCGGCGCCGGCGTCAGTTGTTTTCTTCCCGCTCCTTGAACAGGGAAGGCGTGAGGCCGTGGCGCTGCAGGAGACGGTAGACCTCCGTGCGGTTGCGCCCGGCCAGGCGCGCAACTTCGCTGACCTGGCCGCGCGTGAGCTTCAGCAGGCTGATCAGATAATCGCGCTCGAAGGTCGCGCGCGCTTCGGCCAGAGGCTGGATCTCGGCTGGCTTGTCGCGCAAAGCGCGCGCCACCAGGCTTGCCGGAATGGTGGAAGTGGTGCACAGCGCCACGCACTGTTCGAGCACGTTGTTCAACTGGCGGATGTTGCCGGGCCAGTCGGACGCTGTCAGCATGTCCAGCGCGTCCGGGGCAAAACCACGGATGCGGCGATTGTATTTTTCAGTCAGCATTCCGAGGAAGTGCTGCGCCAGCAGCGGAATGTCCTCGCGCCGCTCGCGCAACGGCGGCAGGGTGAGGCCAACCACGTTGAGCCGGTAATACAGGTCTTCACGGAATTCGCCGCGTGTGATTGCTTCCTCGAGATTGCGGTGCGTGGCCGAGAGGATGCGCACATCGACTGCGCGCGTCTCGGTTGAGCCCACCGGGCGTACTTCACCCTCCTGCAAGACGCGCAGGAGTTTTACCTGAAGCGGCAGCGGCATGTCGCCAATCTCGTCCAGAAAGACCGTGCCGCCCTGCGCGCTCTGGAACAGGCCGGGATGGTCGCGCGTTGCGCCGGTGAAGGAGCCCTTGACGTGGCCGAACAGCTCCGACTCCAGCAGTTCGGCAGGAATCGCGCCGCAATTGATGGCGACGAAAGGCTTTTTGCTGCGCGGACTGGCTTGATGGATGGCGCGCGCCAGCAGTTCCTTGCCGGTGCCGGATTCACCCTGGATCAGTAGCGCAGCCTCGCTTTGCGCGGCCAGCCTTGCCTCGGCCAGCAGCGCATCCATGGCCGGGCTTGCGGTGATGATTTCGCTGCGCCAGTTGCTGTCGTCGCCGTTTTCCGTGCCGCAGCCCGATAGCCGGGTGGCGCGCTTGAGCAGGTCGATCAGGGTGGTGGCGTCGTAGGGTTTGGTCAGGTAGCCGAACAGTCCCTGCTGCATGGCGGCCACGGCATCGGGAATGGTGCCGTGTGCGGTCAGCACGATCACCGGCAATGCGGGGTCGCGCGCGCGGATTGCGTTGAACAGGGCCATGCCGTCCATGCCGGACATCTGGACATCTGTAAGAACGGCATCGGGGCGCGAAACCGCGAGCCTGGCCAGCGCGTTCTCGCCGCTGTCGGCAGTGTCGACCCGGAAGCCATTGGCTTCGAGCCGCAGCGTAATCAGCTCGCGCAGCGCGGCATCGTCGTCCACCACCAGTATGCAGGGTTTTTTCATGGCTTGGCGGGCGGCGCAGTGCGCTGCTGAAGGGTTTTTTCGAGCGTCTTGATCTGATCGAGCTTGTCCTGCAGTTCCTGCGCGCGGGCAGTCTGCTGCTTCAACTCGATGCGTGCCTTGAAGGATTTTTTCATCTGTTCAACGATGGGCTGGGCGCGATTGTCGATATTTACAAGCGCATTCAGGTTCTTGAGGCCGCGCTCCAGTGCCTCGATGCTGTCTTCGCGGTCCAGAAGCGCGGCTGCCTGAAAGCGCCGGACGTCGTCGAGGCGCGAGTTTTCCAGCGCCGCCAGTTCGCGCCGCCGCTGTTCGGGTGGCAAATCCGCCGCACGCTCAAGTTCGTTGAGCATCATGGCCGTGTCCGATCCGATCTGTAGGTTGCGAAAAGCCGGGTAGTCGCCTGTGTTGGCGCAGGCGGCCAGCATCAGCACCAGCCCGGCGAGCGATAAGGTTTTCGGTGTCATTGCGGCATGGGCCAAGGCAATTTGGGCCGGGTTAATTGGGCCATGTCAGTTTGAAACAGGTTGCCCAGGGCGGGCAGTCGGTGACTTCAATGCTGCCGCCGGCGGCAAGCAG
>DAIMZB010000024.1:4235-7994 GCA_036734185.1 Thiobacillaceae bacterium
GCCCGTGACGGTGCTTGCAGGCTGACGCGCACCCTGAAAAAAAGGTTCGAACACGCGGCTGCGTTCCGATTCCGGGATGCCTGCACCTTCGTCGCACACCCAAAGGGCAATAGTGCCGTTGGCAGGTTCGCTCTTTACCAAAATATTTCCTCCCTCCGGACTGAATTTGACTGCGTTGGACAACAGGTTATCGAGCACGGTTTCCAGTTGATTGCGTTCTGCCAGTATTTGTTCCGCAACCAGCTGTTTTTCCACTCGGATGCCGCGAGAGGCCAAGGTCAGCCGCTGTCGCGCCAGCACCTTGTCAAGGGCGGCTTCCAGCGCCTGCGGGGCGGCTTGCGGCTTGGCGCCGCCCTGCAGCATTCCACCATAGCGGATCAGGTCCTCGATGCGTTTTTGCAGTTCACGACTGCCGCTGCTCATGATGCTGACGATGCTGCGCTGGCGGGTGTTCAGGCTGCCGGCGAGCTCGTCATTGAGCAATGCGACGCCTTCACGCAGCGAGGCGAGCGGAGTCTTCAGCTCGTGTGAAACGTGGCGCAGGAAACGCAGCTTCTGCTCTTCCAGCGCTTTCAGGCGCTGGCGCAGCCAGTCGATTTCCCGCCCCAGTTCGACAATGTCCTGCGGTCCGTTGATGGCGGGCAGCGGCGAGAGATCGGCCTGGCCGAGCTGCTGAATCGCAGCCTTGATCTGCTTGATTGGGCGGTTGATCATCCAGGAAAACACGCCGGCCAGCAGCAGGGTCAGCGGAATCAGCGCCAGCGCCAGCACGATCAGGCGTTGGCGCGTGGTCTGCACGGTTTCTTCCAGCGCCTGGAGCTCGCGCTGCACCGAAGCATCAGCCTCGATCAGCAAAACGCGCGCCGCGGCATGCAGTTCCCCGAACGTCCCATCCAGGGCATGGAAGCGCGCACTGCCCAGGTACGTGCCGGGCTCCGGCTTCAACTCCTGGTACAGCGCTTCGCTGCGTTCTTGCAGGGTTGCAAGCGTGGCGCGCGAAGCGGCGTCGACCAGCCGCGCATCGAGCCGCTTCAACAGCGCTTCCAGTTCGGCATGGCGGTCGTACAGCGCGGGGCCGAACTCGTTGTCCTGAAGCAGATGGTACTGGCCGGCAGCGCGCTGCAGCTGGCTCATCGATTCGCCAACCTGGCGCACGTCGCGCGTGATGGCGAGGCTGTTGCGGGTGAACTGGCGCTGTGTGTCGGCCACGCCCTGCAGTACATGCACGGCATTGATCAGGCCGCTGGCAAGCGGCACGATCAACACGCCCATGGCAACGATAACCAGGATGGTGAATGAGCGGGGATAGTAAGAACCAGAAATCATCCAGGCAGCAATTTGTTGGAAATATTGGGTGTCGGGTGGATATTCGGGAACGCAGGCAAAAGCCTGGCGGCAGCGCCGGCCAAACTTCTGTTGCCGGTGCTGCCGCCCGTGTTCAACACTGGCCGGCAATAAAGACCCGCTTTCGGGTTTTGCCGGCCGGGAGGTTGTCAGTCAGGAATGTCGTGTGTCCGGGGAGGTGCCTGGATTTATGCCGGGAGGGGAATCCGCGACAGGATCGAGTCCATGCCTTGCTGATTCCATTCCTCCAGCGCCGCCATTCTCAAGCCAAGCCTGGCGTAATCGACGGCGTAAAAACCGTTTGCCTTGGTGACAACCGCGCCGCGCCAGGCAGGATTCTCAAGCAGATCCTGCGCCATGACTCCGACTTGGGTGGTCTCCGACCACAAATACTTGAAGGCATAGATTTTCATGCCGTCTGGCATCACGGCAAGCAGATGGATATCCCGCTTCAGGCGGCGGTCGGAAGGCAAGGCGGGCTTGTGGTTCCTTTCTTCAGTGTCTGACCAGCCGGCGCTGATTTGCGGGGCGCCTCGCAGCAAATCGTAGCCCACGAGGGCGGCGCTGTCCTGGAAGTTATAGCCGCCGCTTACGTCCAGACCGAGTTTTTTGTCGGACCAGGGATAGAAACTTGCGCCCAGGGCGCCTACCCACTTGTCTTCCCTGTCGGAAGAGAGAACCTTGGCGGTGACCCCCAGGTTGTTGAGCGAGGTCGTACCACTGAAATCGTAGGAGACACCCAGCATTACGCCGGCATCCGCCTGTGCGCCTGCGGCAAAAATACCCAGGATCGCGGCAACAAGAGGTTTTTTCATGACATGTCCTTTCTATTGGAAATGGACGGGATAGAGCAATATGCGACTCAAGCGAATGAAGCCTGATTCTTTTAGGAGGGCCTTAAGGAAGACTAGTTCCAACTTGGCGAAAAAAGAAGCCCGTACTGTATGAAGGGCTTTATTGAATATGCGCCCGGGCCAGCGCGGAAATTCAAGACGGCATGGCGGGCCAGGCGAAGATCAGTGCAATGCCGACAGCTGACGTCAATTTCAGGCGCAGGGGCAGGTACCAGGGGGGAAGGGTGGCATGTGCCGCGAGACGGCGATCCTGAAGGTATTGAGCCCCGAAGCCGATCAACAGCAGGACCACCGCCGACATCGCGGGCAACAGCAACGAGAGCCAGGCCACGAGGGAGGGCACCACGCTCCAGGCGTACAGCCGGTCGCGCTGAGGACTCTGCAGGTCGGCCGCTGCCATGGCTATACCCCAGTGCAATGCCCCAACGAAGGTCAGTATGACTGCGCCATAGGCCTGCAAGGCGAATGGCACCTGGGGTTGCCAGGGACCCGGTATCCATGACATGACGGACAGGAAGAGAAATGGCAGGACACCGGTCGTGCCTAGCCAAAGGGGCATGGGCGGGATGGGAGGCATGGTTGGACTCGAAACAGAATATCTCCGGTCAATGGCGCCGGATCCATTTTGGCGACGCCAGTGCTTGCATGAACGCGTAGACAATTCTAAGATGAAACCTGTGTTTGTCCTAGACAAATCGCCAATAAGCGGTATGCTTATAGAACTGGTGAACTGTCCGAATTTACTTACGTGTGTGAGTGGTTACTTTGTTTAAAGGCAATAAAAGGAGAGTCTGAATGATTACTGTGACCCGCGATCCCATTAGCCTCAATGATGTTCGTGACCTGGCCTCGGCCCCTTTTCTGATCGAGGGCGAAGGCCATAATGCCTTGAAGATCTATTTTGAATCCGAAGCCAACAAGAACGAATATCTGGGCATCGAGATGCACGGCAGTGTCAACTCCTCGGGGCTGAAGAAAATATTCGAAGACATGGCCGAGAACCCCGACACCGGCAGCATCAATTAGGAAGCTTCCCGGTTGCGGGCAGGGTTTCAAACCAAAAGCCCGGAAAGAAAAAGCCCCGCAGATGCGGGGCTTTTTTTGGTGCGTCAGCTGTGGCGCGAGCTTACATCATGCCGCCCATGCCACCCATTCCGCCCATGCCACCCATGTCGCCCATCGGCGGCGCGGCTTTGTCTTCCGGCATCTCGGCGACCATGCAATCGGTGGTGAGCATGAGGCCGGAGATGGAGGCGGCGTTCTGCAGCGCGGTGCGGGTGACCTTGGTGGGGTCGAGCACACCCATTTCCATCATGTCGCCATAGATGCTGGCGCCGGCGTTGTAGCCGAAGTTACCCTTGCCTTCTGCAACCTTGTTGACCACGACGGAGGGCTCTTCTCCGCAGTTGGCGACGATCTGGCGCAGGGGCTCTTCCACGGCGCGCAGGATGATCTTGATGCCGGCATCCTGGTCGTGGTTGTCGCCCTTGAGGCCGGAGATGTTGGCCTTGGCGCGCAGCAGGGCCACGCCGCCGCCGGGGACGATGCCTTCTTCCACCGC
>DAIMZB010000024.1:8004-18937 GCA_036734185.1 Thiobacillaceae bacterium
GGTGGCGTGCAGGGCGTCTTCCACGCGGGCCTTCTTCTCCTTCATTTCGACTTCAGTCGCGGCGCCGACCTTGATCACTGCCACACCGCCGGCCAGCTTGGCCTTGCGCTCCTGCAGCTTTTCCTTGTCGTAGTCAGAGGTGACTTCGTCGATCTGCTTGTTGATCTGGGTGATGCGGGCCTTGATCGCATCGGCAGCGCCGGCGCCATCGATGATGGTCGTGTTTTCCTTGCCCACCTCGACGCGCTTGGCACGGCCGAGGTCGTTCAGGGTGGCTTTTTCCAGGGTCAGGCCGACTTCCTCGGCGATCACGGTGCCGCCGGTCAGCACGGCGATGTCTTCCAGCATGGCCTTGCGGCGCTCGCCGAAGCCGGGGGCCTTGACCGCCACGGTCTTGAGGATGCCGCGGATGTTGTTTACCACCAGGGTGGCGAGCGCTTCGCCGTCGACGTCTTCGGCGATGATCAGCAGGGGCTTGCCGGCCTTGGCAACTTGTTCCAGCACGGGCAGCAGGTCGCGGATGTTGGATATCTTCTTGTCGTGCAGCAGGATGAAGGGATCTTCCAGCAGCGCCATCTGGCGGTCGGCGTTGTTGATGAAGTAGGGCGACAGGTAGCCGCGGTCGAACTGCATGCCCTCGACGACGTCGAGTTCGTTCTCGAGGCCGGAGCTGTCTTCCACGGTGATCACGCCTTCCTTGCCGACCTTGTCCATGGCGTCAGCGATGATCTGGCCGATGGAGGTGTCGGAGTTGGCGGAGATGGAGCCGACCTGGGCGATTTCCTTGCTGCTGGCGCAGGGCACGGAGATTTTCTTCAGTTCTTCGGTGATGGCGGCCACGGCCTTGTCGATGCCGCGCTTGAGGTCCATCGGGTTCATGCCGGCGGCCACGAACTTCATGCCTTCGGTCAGGATGGCCTGGGCCAGCACGGTGGCGGTGGTGGTGCCGTCGCCGGCGACGTCGGAGGTCTTGGAGGCGACTTCCTTCACCATCTGCGCGCCCATGTTCTCGAGCTTGTCCTTGAGCTCGATTTCCTTGGCGACGGACACGCCGTCCTTGGTCACCGTGGGGGAACCGTAGGAACGGTCGAGGACCACGTTGCGGCCCTTGGGACCGAGGGTGACTTTAACGGCGTTGGCCAGGGTGTTCACCCCGGCAACCATCTTGTGGCGAGCTTCGTCGCCGAACTTGACCATTTTTGCAGGCATTCTTTAACTCCTTGAATTCTATTGGATTTTTTGGGACCGAATTACTTTTCGATCACGCCCATGACATCTTCTTCGCGCATGACCAGGACTTCCTCGCCCTCGATCTTCACGCCCTGGCCGGCATACTTGCCGAACAGCACGCGGTCGCCGACCTTGAGTTCCATGGCGATGGTCTTGCCGCTGTCGTCCTTCCTGCCAGGGCCGACGGCGATGACTTCGCCCTGATCGGGTTTTTCGGTGGCGCTGTCGGGAATCACGATGCCGGAGGCGGTCTTGCGCTCTTCTTCCATGCGCTTGACGATGATGCGGTCATGCAAGGGACGGATTTTCATTACTGATCTCCATTGAAAATCAATGAGTTGGAATAATTCCGCCCGAGCGAAGCGACAGAAAGCTTGAGCGGAGCCAGATAACGTGGCCGGGTGTCTGTTAGCACTCTCGGCCGGAGGCTGCTAATGATAGGGGCCGGTTGTGACAATTTCAACCCCGACCCTGTTCAGATGGAGGTTTTTTGGCCGGCTTGCGGTTTTCAAGGCTTCATGGCTTGATTGAGGCATGGACATTGTTTGCTATGCCCAGCGTTTGCTGAACCCGTTTCGTGGCGTGATCAACGTCATCCGTTACCAGTCGGCCGAAGCCGTCACCATGGACGGCGTGCACTGGGACATCTATGTTGCCAACGATGCCTTGCGCGAGGGCCTAAAGGGCAAATCGCAGATCAGTGACATTCGTTACGGCAGCTGGTCAGAGGAGGCCGGCCTCAAGCGCGGGCCGCTCTACCCTTCGGAAGATTTCAAGCGCATGGAAATGCAGGGGCAGGTTGTCTACGACTACCTGCGCCAGCATCATCGCGATGTGCCTTTCGCCTTCCTGGACCGGTTCGAGCTTTGGTTGCTGGATGCGCAACGTCGCCCGCTGGCCCTGGTGCACAGCGTGCTCAGTCTGGATGATACCCGTACCGAGGTGTCCACCCAGTGGCGGGCCGGCTTTGCCGCCGAAGAACAGTTCCGCAGTGCCGCGGCCGGGCAGGACAACAGCGCGATCAGTCTTGGCAATTTCATCAACGGCCAGGCCAGGGGCTGGCAGTGGATCGAGCGCGATGCGGCGGGGGGCGGCAAGGGGCTCGCCGGCGGCAAGGGCGGCGAAGCCGGGCAGATCTATCCGGCAGACAGCTTCCCGTCCTGGTTCCTGCAGCCGCATCACTATGAATCGCCCTACCGCGAACTGGCGGCCGACTACCTGAATTGGCAGGCGCCATGGTTGCTGCTTCTGGACACGCTGACCGAACAGGCGCGACGGGAAATGGAGATGCAGGCGCGTGCACGTGCGGCAGAGATGGTGAAGCATCACCGCCTTTACCCTGCCGTAGTCGACCCTGCGCAAATCCGGGCCGCACTGGTGGAAATGGTGCTGCGCCAGAAACAGCCGGAAAGCAAGGACAAGCCGAATGCCGGCATGTCGCCCTTTTATATCGAGATCAGTCCGGCCGGCGGTGAATACACCTGAGTGCGAGAACCAGCGGGCGGGCGTGTAATATCACTTCACGTTCCACGCCTCGTGTTTTCCATGTCCGCGCTGCAAGACCGTTCGCGCCAGTTCCTCTGGCATCCCTGCACCCAGATGAAGCATCTGGAGACTGCCCTGCCGCTTGCCATCGTGCGCGGCGAGGGTCCGTGGCTGATCGACGAATCCGGCAAGCGCTATCTCGATGCGATTTCCTCCTGGTGGGTGAACCTGTTCGGCCATGCCAATCCGCGCATCAATGCCGCCATCGTCGACCAGCTGTCTAAAATCGAGCATGTGATGCTGGCGGGTTGCACGCCCGAGCCGGTGGTGCAGCTGTCGGAACGGCTGGCGAATCTGACCGGCCTGGGCCATGCGTTCTACGGCTCGGATGGCGCATCAGCGACCGAGATCGCGCTGAAGATGAGCTTCCATTTCTGGCGCAACAGCGGCAAATCCGGCAAGACCGGCTTCATCAGTCTGCAGAACGGCTATCACGGCGAAACCGTGGGCGCACTGTCCGTGACCGACGTGGCGCTGTTCAGGGATCAGTACGCGCCGCTTCTGCGCCAGTCGGCGCAGATGCCGTCGCCAGATTTTCGCCAGGCCGAGCCGGGCGAGTCTCCCGAGGCCTACGCTTTGCGCTGTGCCGAGTCGCTTGAAGAATATTTGCAGCGGCATGCAGGCACCACGGCCGCTTTCATCATCGAGCCACTGGTGCAGGGCGCGGCCGGCATGGCCATGTACCATCCGATTTATCTTTCACGTGCGCGCGAGTTGTGCAGCCAATACGAGGTGCATTTGATTGCCGATGAGATTGCGGTCGGATTCGGGCGAACGGGAACGATGTTCGCATGTGAACAGGCGAACATCCGGCCTGACTTCATGTGCCTGTCCAAGGGTATCAGCGGCGGCTATCTGCCGCTGTCCTGTGTGCTGACCACGGATGAAATCTACTCGGCGTTCTACGCCGACGAAACCGCCAAGGGGTTCCTGCACTCGCATTCCTATACCGGCAATCCCCTTGCCTGCCGGGCAGCGCTGGCCGCGCTCGACATTTTCGAGCAGGATGACGTGATTGCCCGCAATCGCGAGAAGGCGGAGAAGTTTACGGAACTGCTTGTGCCCGTGAAGAGCCATCCCCGGGCCAGGCATTTTCGCCAGTGCGGAATGATCTGGGCATTCGATGTCGCCGATGCGCCGCCTGGCTTCGCGCGCGTCTTGGCTGAAGGTGCGCTGGGCCAGGGCGTGCTGTTGCGGCCGATCGGCAGCACGGTTTATTACATGCCGCCTTATGTGATCGAAGCGCCGCACATGGCGCAAATCGCGCAGGCAACGGAAACGCTTTTGTCTAGGGCTTGGTCATGAACATCACATTTTTTGGCGCGGCAGGCGAAGTCACCGGATCCTGCTTCCTGGTGGAAACCGAGTCGGTGCGATTCCTGGTGGACTGCGGTCTGTTTCAGGGGTTGGGGTCGAACGAAAAGAATCGTCGCGCGCTCCGGTTTGACATGAGCAAGCTGGATTTCGTGCTGCTCACCCATGCGCATATCGATCACTCAGGACTGTTGCCGCTGCTGGTCGCGAAGGGCTTCGAAGGGCCTATCTACACCACCCGCGCCACCTGCGACTTGCTGGAGGTGATGCTGCTGGATTCCGCCCACATCCAGGAGAAGGAAGCGGAGTGGGCGCGCGAGCGCAAGAAGCGTGGCGAAACCCTGCGCGACCCGGAGAGCGTGGATCCCATCTATACCGTTGCAGAGGCACGCAACAGCCTGCGGCAACTGCATGGCGTGGGCTACGACATGGAAGTGCGCCCGCATTCCTCGGTCAGGGCGCGTTTCCGCGATGCGGGCCACATCCTCGGCTCGGCGATTCTCGAAGTCTGGCTGGAGACCGAGGGCGCCACGCGCAAGATCGTGTTTTCCGGCGATCTCGGCCAGCCGGGCCATCCGCTGATGAATGACCCGACCCCGATCGAGCAGGCCGACTATGTGGTTGTCGAGTCCACCTACGGCAATCGACTGCACAAGCCGTTGAACGAGACCACCGAGGAATTGGTCGAGGCGATCAATGACACGCTACAGCGCCGCCGCGGCAACATCCTGATTCCGGCTTTTGCCGTGGGGCGCACGCAGGACCTGCTTTACATCCTCAGCGACCTGGCCGAAGCGGGCCGGCTTGTTGCCAAGCCGCGCATCTTCGTAGACTCGCCCATGGCCAAGGCGGCTACCGAGGTCACGCTCAAGCACGAGCGCCTTCTCGACGAGGAAGCGCGGCACTTCATGCACGATCTGCGCACCAATCACCGCATGCCGCTGCCCATTACCTTCACCGAAACCGTGGAAGACTCCAAGGCCATCAACCGCGTGAGCGGGGGCGCCATCATCATTGCCGCCTCGGGCATGTGCGATGCGGGGCGCATCAAGCACCATTTGCGCAACAATCTGGGGCGCAGCGAGAACAGCATCATTTTCGTCGGCTTCCAGGCCGCCGGCACGCTGGGGCGCAGGCTGGTGGACGGCGCCACAGAAGTGCGCCTCTTCGGCGAGGATGTTCCGGTGCGGGCGCGGCGCTATACCATCGGCGGCTTGTCGGCGCATGCAGACCAGGCCGCATTGCTGGGGTGGCTGGCCCGCTTCGGCAAACCTCCGCGCCAGTGCTTCGTCGTGCACGGCGAGGCGGAGACGGCGCAGCTCTTTGCCGAAAAGATACAGGCCGACCTGGGCTGGGACACGCTGACGCCGCAAGCCGGAAAGCCCTATGCCCTGGCCTGAGCGGTTAAACTGAAGCCATGCACACACGGCGATATTTTCATCGACTGGCCTGTTTTACGCTTGCCCTGGCGGCGTGTTTTTCGGCCTGGGCCGGCAGCCTTCCGCAAAGTGTCGCCGATGCCTTGCGGAAGGCGGACATTCCGCTGTCGGCCGTTTCTGTTTACGTGCAGCCGCTCGACGGCGGCGCGCCAGTGTTGAGCGTGAATGCCGCGCAGCCGATGAATCCGGCTTCGACCATGAAGCTGGTGACGACCTATGCCGCGCTGGAAAGCCTTGGCCCCGGTTACACCTGGAAAACCGGATTCTGGGCGAGGGGTGACATCGCCGATGGCAAACTGCAGGGTGACCTCATCGTGCGCGGTGGCGGCGATCCCTTCCTGACGCTCGAGCGCGTCTGGCTCATGCAGCGCGCGCTGCGCGACAGGGGTGTTCGCGAAATTCGCGGCAACCTGGTGCTGGACCTGACCCTGTATGACCTGCCGCCCATGGATCCGGGCGCCTTCGATGGCGACGCCCTGGCCGCCTACAATGCGTCGCCGTCCTCGCTGGTCGCCGATTTCAATACCCAGTATGTCCGTCTCGTTCCGGACGCGGGCGGCGTTGCCATCCGTCCCGAATTGCCGATTGCCGGGACGGAGTTCATTTCCCGGCTGCAGCTTACCGAAGGAGCCTGCAACAGCTGGCGCGACGACATCCTGGCAAGCAGGCCTGATCCGGAGATGAAGGAAATCATTGTCTTCGAAGGCCGTTACCCGCGTGCCTGCGGCGAAAAACGCCTGCCGCTGAATCTGCTGCCGCCGGCACAGAATTTCGCCCATGTCTTCCGCAACCTGTGGGAGGAATCCGGCGGGAAGTGGGGGGGGGTCGCCGTGCCTGGCATCGCGCCGCCAGATACGCCGCCGCTGCTGGAGTTCGAGTCACTGCCGCTGGGCGATATCGTTCGCCCGCTCAACAAGTATTCCAGCAATGTCATGACGCGCATGCTGTTCCTGACGCTGGGCCAGGAAAAATTCGGCACCCCGGCGACGCCGGGAAAATCGGTCATGGCCGTGCGCGAAATCCTGGGCGCGCACAACCTGAGTTTCCCTGAACTGTTTTTGGAAAACGGCGCCGGCCTGTCGCGCAATGAGCGCATCAGCGCGCAGAGCATGGGGCGTCTCCTGATGGCGGCCTATGCGAGCCCGCATTTTTCCGAACTGGAGTCCGCGCTGCCCATCGCCGCAACTGACGGCACGCTGAAAAAGCGTTTCAACGGGAGTGCCTTTGCCGGCCATGCCCATCTCAAGACCGGCAGCCTCAAGGATGTGCGCGCGCTCGCGGGCTATCTCCTGGATCGCAACGGCCGGCGCCTGGCGGTGGTGATGTTCGTCAACCACCTCAATGCAAAGCAATCCACCGATGCGCAGGCCGAACTGCTGAACTGGGTTTACGGACGGGCGCTGCCCGCGGCGTCAAGCTGCAACTGCCCGTCCTCCACAGGAATGCGTGCGCCTGGGTCGTGACTCATTCGCACCTGGCCTTCCCTGGTGCCGAGGCGATAGCGCACGTCGTACCCAACGGTTTGAGTATGTGATTGATAGACGGTCTTGCAGCGCGTTTCTGTGCGGCTGACCGTGTCCTTTTCCTGCATGCCTTTTTGCACCTGGTTGCCCGCATAGCCGCCGGCGGCGGCGCCCGCGATGGCTGCGACCGTGCTGCCGTCACCCTTGCCGACCGGGCTGCCGATCAATCCGCCCGCCACGGCGCCGATCGCGGTGCCGGCAATGCGATTTGGATCGCTGGTCTGCGCCCTCTCGTTGACGACCACGTCATTGCATATTTCCTTCGGGGTTCTGGTCGTTTCGATGACCGGCCTCACGGCCAGGACCTCGGCGAATTTCGGTCCGGAATTGAGGGCCTTGTAGCCGGCCATGCCGCCAATTGCGGTGACGGCAACGGCACCCGCGATCACGCCTATCAACATCGGCTTGTCCATGGCTCATCCCTCCTCGAAGCGTGGAGCTTGGCGACATGAATTACCCTAGTTGGGCAACGATTCGGCGTTCGGGTTCCGCAGAAAACGCAGGTGAGTCGGGGGGCCGCTTGCGGAGAGGACGGCGCGCAGTGGGCAGATGCGGCGGCTACCAGCCGAGTTCGCGTTGCAGCGCGTCGATTCGCGCCTTGACTTCGGCATCCATGCTGATCGGGGTGCCCCATTCGCGGCTGGTTTCGCCGGGCCATTTGTTGGTGGCGTCGATGCCCATCTTTGAGCCAAGCCCCGACACCGGGCTGGCGAAATCCAGGTAATCGATCGGCGTGTTTTCGACGATGAGTGTGTCGCGTGCGGGGTCGACGCGTGTTGTCATCGCCCAGATCACTTCCTTCCAGTCGCGCACGTTGACATCCTCGTCGGTGACAAGGATGAACTTGGTGTACATGAACTGGCGCAGGAAACTCCACACCCCGAACATCACGCGCTTGGCGTGGCCGGGATACTGCTTTTTCATGCTGACTACCGCCATGCGGTAGCTGCAGCCTTCCGGCGGCAGGTAGAAGTCGGTGATTTCGGGAAACTGTTTTTGCAGCAGCGGCACGAACACTTCATTCAGCGCCACGCCGAGAATGGCCGGCTCGTCCGGCGGCTTGCCCGTGTAGGTGCTGTGATAGATGGGGTCGCGCCGCATGGTGATGCGTTCGATGGTGAACACCGGAAACTGCTCGACTTCGTTGTAGTAGCCGGTGTGATCCCCGAACGGGCCTTCCGGCGCCATTTCATTCGGATGGATGTGGCCTTCGAGCACGATCTCGGCGCTGGCGGGCACCTGCAAGTCCGAGCCGATGCATTTCACCACCTCTGTCTTGGCGCCGCGCAACAAGCCCGCGAACTGGTATTCCGACAGCGAGTCCGGCACCGGCGTGACTGCGCCGAGGATGGTGGCGGGATCGGCGCCGAGCGCGACGGCTACAGGAAAGGGCTTGCCGGGATTGGCCAGCTGAAACTCGCGGAAATCGAGCGCCCCGCCGCGGTGCGCGAGCCAGCGCATGATCACCTTGTTCGGGCCGATCACCTGCTGGCGGTAGATGCCAAGATTCTGGCGCTTCTTGTGCGGGCCCTTGGTGACGGTCAGTCCCCAGGTGACGAGCGGGCCGGCGTCGCCCGGCCAGCAGGTCTGGATCGGCAGCCTGGACAGATCAACGTCCTTGCCTTCCCACACCACGTCCTGGCAGGGCGCGCTGCCAACTTCCTTCGGCGCCATGTTCAGCACCTGTTTCAGCACCGGCCACTTTTCCCAGGCGTCGCGAAGGCCCTTGGGCGGCTCGGGCTCCTTCAGGTAGGCAAGCAGCTTGCCGATTTCGCGCAGGCGCTGCGGATCTTCCTCGCCCATGCCCAACGCCACGCGGCGCACGGTGCCGAACAGATTGGCGAGCACCGGGATTGAATGGCCCTTGGGTTTCTCGAACAGGATGGCGGGGCCCTCGCTTTTCAGCACGCGGTCGCAGAACTCGGTCATTTCCAGCTGCGGATCGACTTCGAGCGGCACGCGCTTCAGTTCGCCCATGCCTTCCAGCTGGGCGATGAAGTCACGAAGGTCCCTGTATTTCATGAACGGATTTTTTCAATGAGCGAAGTGGTCGAGCGCTCGAATTCAAATGGAATGGAATGCACCTGGCCGCCCCAGCCGTGCACTTCCTGTGCGCCGATGATACTGTCAACCGGCCAGTCGCCGCCCTTCACCAGCACGTCTGGGCGCAGAGCGAGAATGAGGTTGAGCGGCGTGTCCTCGTCGAACGGCACCACCAGCGATACTGATTCCAGCGCGGCGAGTACCGCCATGCGGTCGGCCAGGGGGTTCACCGGGCGGTCGGGCGCCTTGTTCTGGCGCCGCACCGAGTCGTCCGAATTCACCCCCACCACCAGCGATGCGCCGAGCGCGCGCGCCTGAGCGAGGTAGGTGGCGTGGCCGCGATGCAGGATGTCGAAACAGCCGTTGGTGAATACCAGCGGCCGCGGCAGATCCGCTGCGGCTTCCGGCATCCGCGCGAGCGCGACCTTGCGCTCGAATGCGGGCGTCGGGTAGGCGGTCTTGCTGGGCACGCTGCCGGGGCTTCAGTCGATGTATTCGAACAGCGTGACCACGCGCGCCACGCCGGAGGTGCTAGCTGCGATCTTGGCGGCCGTCTCGGCTTCGTCTTTCCTGACCAGCCCCATCAGATAGACCACGGAAGACTCGGTCACTACTTTGACGTGATTGCTGGAAACCTTGCCGTTTTCGAGGATACGCGCCTTGACCTTGGTGGTGAGGGCGGCGTCATTCGCGCCCGACGTGTAGGACAAAACCCCGGAAATGGCGGTCTCGTTTTGCACCTTGCCCACCGCAGGAATCGCCCGGATGACCTCAGTCACCTTGGCGCGCGTTGCTTCGTCGGGCACCTGGCCGACCAGCAATACCTGGCGGTTGTAGCTGACGGTGGAGACGCTGACGTTGTTCCCCGGGAAGGCCTCGCGCAGGCGGTTCATGGCGCGCAGTTCGATTTCCTGGTCCTGCACGACCATGCTGGGCGTGCGGCGGTCGTCGGCGACCACCACGGCGGTTGCGGCCCCGCCAACAACCAGGGCGGCGCAGCCGTGAACAAGGGGGAGGGAGGCTGCCAGCAGCGCAGCCCAGGCCAGTTTTTTCATCATGTTTCGACTCCCAACAGTGCACTGTCCACGGCATCGCACAGACAGTGGATGGTCAATAAATGGATCTCCTGTATGCGGGCTGTGGAATCGGCCGGCACACATATAAGAACATCGCGGTCGCTTAATTGTTCCGCAAGCTTTCCGCCGTCGCGCCCTGTCAGTGCGATTACGGTCATGTCGCGACCGCGTGCTGCCTCGGCCGCGGCAACAATGTTGGGCGAGGTGCCGCTGGTCGAGATCGCCAGCAAGACATCGCCCGGCTGGCCCAGGGTGGTCACCTGGCGCGAAAATACCTGCTCGTACGAAAAATCGTTGGCGATCGAAGTCAGCGTGGAAGTGTCGGTGCTCAGTGCGATTGCGGGCAGCCCCGGCCGGTCCAGCTCGAAACGGTTCACCATTTCCGACGAGAAATGCTGCGCGTCGGCTGCCGACCCACCGTTGCCGCACGACAGCACCTTGCCGTCGCGCAATATGCATTGAAGGATGTGATCGGCCGCGCTGGCGATGGCGGGCGCCAGCAGCTCTGCCACGTCCAGCTTGAGACGCGCAGATTCATTGAAGTGGCCGATGATGCGTTCGATCATGTATGTATCCCGGGCAGGCTGACTTGCGCCCGATTATCCCACATCCTCGAAAGCGGATTTGATCCAGACCGGTTCGCGCCCCTCGTCCAGGGTGACCGCGTCAAATCGGCAGGCGGGCATGCGCGGCAGCGTGGCAAGGTAATGCCGGGCTGCCGCGATGATGCGCCGCTGTTTTGCGAGCGTGATGCTCTCGGCGG
>DAIMZB010000025.1:0-425 GCA_036734185.1 Thiobacillaceae bacterium
GTTCAGGAAGCTGCCGACCGCCAGCCCCAGCAAGAAAACCAGCCCCGCAAACAGGGCTGGGTCCCTGGCAAGCAACATCATCCGCCGACAACCGCGCCCATCTTGAAGATGGGCAGATACATGGCGATCACGAGGCCGCCGATCAGCGATCCCAAAACCACCATGATCATGGGTTCGATCAGGCTGGAAATGGCATCCACCGCGTCATCGACTTCGCGTTCGTAAAAATCCGCCACCTTGCCGAGCATCGAGTCAAGCGCACCCGATTCCTCGCCGATTGCTGTCATTTGCAGGACCATGTTGGGAAAGCGATTGGTGTTTTGCATGGAAAGGGTCAGCGAACTGCCCGTGGCCACCTCCGAGCGGATCTTTTCGGTGGCCTCGACATACAGCTGATTGCCAGCTGCGCCGCCGACCGAGTCCAG
>DAIMZB010000025.1:435-6063 GCA_036734185.1 Thiobacillaceae bacterium
CGGCACGCCCGCCGCAAACATGGTGGACAGCGTGCGAGTCCAGCGCGCGATGGTGGCCTTCTCGATCACCGGCCCGAATATCGGCAGCCTCAGCATGAGCTTGTCCATGACGCGCTGCATGGCTCTGGAGCGCTTCCAGAACTGCACGAAGCCGTAGATGCCCGCGCCAATTGCGGCAAAAATCAGGTACCAGTTCGCCACGAAGAAATCGGACATTTTCATGACCAGCAGGGTCGGGCCAGGCAAGTCCGCGCCAAAACCGGAAAACAGCTCCTTGAACGCGGGAATCACGAAAATCATGATCGCCGCCGTAACGATGAAAGCCACTACGATCACCGCCGCAGGATAAAAGAGCGCCGACTTGATCTTGCCCTTGATGGCAAGAATCTTTTCTTTGTAGGTGGCAAGCCTGTCGAGCACATCCTCCAGAATGCCGGCCGCCTCCCCCGCCTCAACCAGGTTGACGAATAGCTTGTCGAAATGCTTCGGGTGCTTGGAAAAGGCCTGGTTCATGCTGTTGCCTTTTTCGATGTCCGCCTTCACTTCGGCGAGCAGTCGCTGCACCGCAGGATTGGCTGCGCCGCGGCCGACGATGTCGAACGACTGCAACAGGGGAACGCCCGCCTTCATCATCACGGCCAACTGGCGGGTAAACAGGGTGATGTCCTTTTCCTTGATCTTGCCGGTCCTGGCGAACAGTGTGCTCTGCTTTTTTACCTTGGTGACGGTAATGCCCTGACGGCGCAGCTGGGCGGACACCAGCGCCTCGCCCGGCGCCAGCATCTGGCCGCTGAGCTTCTTGCCTTTCCTGTCCTTGCCTTCCCAAATATAAGTGGCATCCTTGGTCGCTGCGACTGCCATCTGCGTCTCCCGGTTTTTGTCTACATCAAATGTTCGTTACCGCTTCCACTTCCTCCAGCGAAGTGGCTCCGGACTTGACCTTGAGCAGGCCTGCCTGCCGCAAGTCCAGCACCCCTTCGCGCCTCGCCTGCTCGGCAATGTCCATTGCAGACCCATTCTTGAGGATGATCCGCTGCATTTCTTCCGTGATCGGCATGACTTGATAAATACCGGTCCGGCCCTTGTAGCCGGATCCCTGGCAAATCTCGCATCCGACCGGATGGTAGGGCTGCCAGCTGCCATCCAGGTCTTTTTCCTTGAAGCCCGCGCTCAGTAGCGCCTCCCTGGGAATGTCTGCGGGTTTTTTGCAGGAGCAGAGTTTCCTCGCCAGGCGCTGGGCGGTGATGCAAATCACCGAGGACGCCACGTTGAACGGCGCCACCCCCATGTTCAGCAAGCGTGTCAGTGTGCCGGGCGCGTCGTTGGTGTGCAGGGTGGACAGCACCATGTGGCCTGTCTGCGCCGCCTTGATGGCGATATCGGCCGTTTCCAGGTCGCGAATCTCACCCACCATGATTACGTCCGGATCCTGGCGCAGGAAGGATTTCAGCGCGGCGGCAAATGTCAGTCCCGCCTTGTCATTGACGTTGACCTGGTTAACACCCGGCAGCTGGATTTCAGCCGGATCCTCTGCCGTGGAGATATTGACGCCGGGCTGGTTGAGGATGTTGAGGCAGGTATACAGCGACACCGTCTTGCCGGAACCGGTTGGCCCAGTCACCAGCACCATGCCGTAGGGGCGCTGCACCGCGTTCAGCAGAATTTCCTTTTGCCAGGGTTCATAACCCAGCGCCTCGATCCCCAGTTGCGCGCTGGTCGGATCGAGAATACGCATGACGATTTTCTCGCCGTACAGGGTGGGCAGCGTGCTGACCCGGAAATCGATGGCGCGGTTCTTGGTCAGCACCATCTTCACCCGGCCATCCTGCGGGATGCGCTTCTCGGAAATGTCGAGCCGGGAAATGACCTTGATGCGCGAGGCGATCTTTTCCTTGATCGCCAGCGGCGGCTGGGCCACCTCGTAGAGCACGCCGTCACGGCGATAGCGAATGCGATAAAACTTCTCGTACGGTTCAAGGTGAATGTCGGACGCGCCGGTGTTGATCGCATCCAGCATGATTTTTTGCAGATATCGAACCACAGGCGCATCGTCGATCTCGATGCCGCCAACCCCTTCGGCCTGCTCGGCTGCGGCTTCCTCGTCCGCAAACTCCAGGTTGAGATCCTCGGCGTTCAGCACCGCCATGGTGTTGTCGGTCGCCTCAGACACCTTGTCGACCAGCTTGCCGAGCTTGTCGTCCTCGACCACCACCGGCTCGACCGTCAGCCCGGTCTGGAACTTGACCTCATCGAGCGCCTGCAGATTGGTCGGGTCGGAAGTGCCGACAAACAGCTTGTTGCCGCGCTTGTATAGCGCCACCATGCGGCGCTTCTGGGCAAGCTTCGGATCCAGCACGCCCTGCGGGAGCAAATCAGGGTCAACCGCGCTCAGGTCAAAAAACGGGTAGCCGAATGCGCTGGCCGCGAATTCCGCGATCTGGATCGGCTTGAAATGCCGGCCCTTGAGAAGCTCGGTCACAAAGCTGTCGCCGCTGGCGGCCGCCCTGCTCCAGATGCTCTCGGCATCGGGCTCGCTCAGCAAGCCCTGGGCCACCAGCGTCCTGGCAAGCCCTGCAAGCGGCGAATGAGAAGTACTGGTAACTGCGGCCATGGTCTTTGATTGTCTAGACAGCTAGTTATCGGCTTGGGCCCATGAAAAATTAAGCCTGCCGCCCGTTTGCGCCTTTCGCTTCTGCCGAGATCGCCTCGATGCGGGCAACCTTGACCGCACGATCCTGCGTTTGCACGATTTCGATAGGCACTTCACCAATTTTAACGCTGACACCGGCCTCCGGGATGTCTTCAAGGCACTCCAGCAGCAGCCCGTTGAGCGTTTTCGGCCCGTCCAGGGGAAAATCCAGCCCCAGCTTGCGGTTGATGTGCCTGACCAGGGCCGAACCTTCGACCAGCCAGCTGCCATCCTCCATCTGCCGCAACCAGCCGGTCTGGGCGGGCGCCTGGGTGGTGAACTCGCCCACCATTTCCTCCAGCAGGTCCTCCATGGTAACCAGGCCCTGCAATTCGCCATATTCATCCACCACCAGCGCCAGACGTTTCTGGTTTTCCTGAAATTGACGCAGCTGCTTGAACAGGGGCGTGCCGGCCGGAACGAAATAGGGCTCCTGCAAAACCTCGCGCAGGGCCTCGGGCGTGAATTCACCGCTTGCCAGCGCATGCAATACGCGGCGCACGTGCAGGATGCCGACAATGCGATCCACCGAGCCTTCGTGCACAAGCAGGCGCGTGTGGTGGCTGGTGGCAATCTGCTGGCTGATCCTTTCCGGCTCGTCCGCGAGATCGATCGCCTCGATCTGGCTGCGCGGGGTCATCACGTCATCGACGGTAATGCTTTCCAGCCCCAGGATATTGAGCAGTATGCGCCTGTGCACCTTGGGCAGCAGCTTCGCCGACTCCAGCACGACCGTGCGCAGTTCTTCCAGCCCAAGCATGTTGCCGCCCTCCGCGCGCCCGGGGCGGATGCGCATGAGCCTCAACAAGCCCTGTACAAACAGATTCACGAACCAGACCACGGGGTAGGCGAACTTGAGCAACGGCGCCAGAACCCAGCTCGCCGGATAGGCAATGCGTTCGGGATAGGATGCCCCGACGACCTTGGGCGTGACTTCGCTGAAAACGAGGATGAAAAAGGTCAGAAGCGAAGTTGCGATGAACAGCGTGATCTCGCCCTGACCGAACAGCCGGATCGCGATAATGGTCGACAGCGTGGCGGCGCCCGTATTGACGAGGTTGTTGCCCAGCAGGACGACCCCCAGCAACTTGTCGGTCTGGTTCAGCAAGGCCAGTGCGCGCCGGGCGCCCTTGTGGCCGTGCTCGGCCTGGTGCTTGAGCCGGTAGCGGTTGATCGCCATCATGGCGGTTTCGCTGGCGGAGAAAAACCCCGAGACCAGCAACAGGACCGCGAGAATGCCAAACAGCGTGCTGGTTGAGATCGTATCCAAAAGGAATAAGCCCTGTTTTCAGTGACGGAACAGGTCAGCGATGCAGCAGGATTTCAAGCACGAACTTGCTGCCCACATAGGCCAGAAGCAGCATCACGAAACCGGTAATGGTCCAGCGCACGGCAAGACGCCCGCGCCAGCCCCAAATCACCCGTCCGGCAAGCAGGGCGCCGAAAACCATCCAGGACAAGACTGCGAAGAACGTCTTGTGACTGAAGCTTATGGCCTGGCCGAAAACCTCCTCGGAAAACAGGATGCCGCTGCCCAGGGCCAGGCTCAACAGGATGAATCCGGCCCAGATCAGCTTGAACAGAACCGACTCCAGCGTCAGCAGGGGCGGCATGCCCGGCATGCTGGCGGCAGCCGCGCCATGGTGCAGTCGCCTCTCGAAGGCCGACATCAGTATGGCCTGCAAGGCCGCAATGAACAGCAGGCAATACGCCAGCAGGGACAGCACCAGATGCGCGCGAAAGCCGAAAGTGTGGGAGAAAGGCACGGCGCGGGCATCCGGCAAGGCTAGCGGCAGCAGAACCCCCAGGGCCGCGACTACGGCCACCCAGCCCTGAATACACGGCAAGGGCACCTTGAGCGCCGTCAGCGCATAAATCGAAACGGAAAGCCACGCGATCAGGGAAACCGCATTGGCAAACCCCAGGTGCACGGCGTCCTCCTGGAACACGCTCGCCCCCAGCAGGGCCGCATGAATCACGATGCCTGCCAGCAGCATGGCCGAAACCCAAAATCGACTGCCTGTCCGGGGGGGCCGCCGCAAGAACTGCCAGGCGGAAACCGCATACAAACCGGCAACCAAAAAGGATGAAAGGGCGAAAACCGGCATTGGTAGAATAGTCTCCTTGAGATTCGGATTATCCATGCCTGACGGCGTGGCAACAAGGAACGCCATGTTTGAGAACCTTTCCGGCCGTCTCGGCGGCATCGTCAAAACCCTGCGCGGCCAGGCCCGCATCACCGAGGCCAACATCCGGGACACGCTGCGCCAGGTGCGCATGGCGCTGCTGGAGGCCGACGTCGCCCTGCCCGTGGTCAAGCAGTTCACCGAGGACGTCAAGACCAAGGCCATGGGCGCGGAGGTCATGCAAAGCCTGACCCCGGGCCAGGCGCTGATCGGCATCGTGCATGACGAGCTCGCCAAACTCATGGGCGGCGCTGCGGCGGACATCAACCTCGCCGCGCAGCCGCCTGCCGTGATCCTCATGGCCGGCCTGCAGGGTTCTGGCAAGACCACCAGCAGCGGGAAACTCGCGCGCCTGCTGAAGTTGCGCAAGAAAAAGGTCCTGCTCGCCTCCTGCGACGTCTACCGGCCCGCCGCCATCGATCAGCTGCGCCAGCTGGGCAAGCAGCTGGAAGTGGACTTCTTCGAGACCGACGACAGCGATCCGGTCGCCATCGCCCGGTCCGCGCAAGAGCATGCCCGCAGGCAGTTTTATGACGTGCTGATCGTCGACACTGCCGGCCGGCTGGCCATCGACGACACCATGATGGCGGAAATCCAGGCCTTGCACGCGGCGACCAAGCCTGTCGAAACCCTGTTCGTGGTCGACGCCATGCAGGGCCAGGACGCGGTCAACACCGCCAAGGCCTTCAGCGAGGCCCTGCCGCTCACCGGCGTCATCCTCACCAAGCTCGATGGCGACGCCCGCGGCGGCGC
>DAIMZB010000025.1:6073-18740 GCA_036734185.1 Thiobacillaceae bacterium
ACCGGCAAGCCGATCAAGTTCGTGGGCGTGGGCGAGAAGCCCGACGGGCTCGAGCCCTTCCACCCCGAGCGCATGGCCTCGCGCATCCTGGGGATGGGCGACGTGCTGTCGCTGATCGAACAGGCGCAGACCTCCGTCGACATGGCCGAAGCCAAGAAACTGGCGGAAAAGGTCAAGAAGGGCAAGAATTTCGACCTCGAGGACTTCAAGTCGCAAATCACGCAAATGCGCAAGATGGGCGGCCTGACCGCCCTCATGGACAAGCTGCCCGGCATGGGCCAGATGCCGCAGATGACTGGCAACGAGGACAAGGCCATCAACCGCGTGGAAGGCATCATCAATTCCATGACCCCCCAGGAGCGCCGCAACCCCGATATCATCAAGGCTTCCAGGAAGCGGCGTATCGCTGCGGGCGCGGGCGTCCAGGTCCAGGAGGTCAACCGCATGCTCAGCCAGTTCGAGCAGGCCCAGAAAATGATGAAAATGATGGGCAAGGGCGGCCTCGGCAAGATGATGCGGGGTATGAAGGGCATGCTGCCGGGAATGAAGTAACCCCTTGGCAAGAAACCCCTTTTCGGCATACAATTCGCGGTTTTCCGATTTCCAAACTGGATTGAGACCATGGTAGTCATTCGTCTTTCCCGTGGCGGCGCCAAGAACCGCCCCTATTACAACGTGGTGGTGGCCGATTCCCGCAGCCGCCGCGACGGCCGTTTCATCGAGCGCCTGGGCTTCCATAACCCCGTCGCCCCCGAAGGCGTCGAAGCCACGCGCATCGACATGGCCCGCGTGGACCACTGGGTGAAAAACGGCGCCAAGCTGTCCGACACCGTGGCGCGCCTGGTCAAGCAGGGCAAAGCCGCTGCCTGACGAGATGGAAATTGAGCGCCAAGGCGCTCATCGGGTTGTCATGGGGCGCATCAACGCCCCGTTCGGCGTAAAGGGCTGGATCAAGATCAAGCCCTTTACCGAAGCCCTGGATGCATTGCTGGATTACCCCGAATGGCAGCTCGGCAAGGCCAACCAGTGGCGCAAGGTGGACGTCGAGGACGCCACCCTGCATGGCGATTTCATCGTCGCCAAATTTGCCGGCTGCAATGACAGGGACGCGGCTTTTGCCCTGCGCGGCCAGGAAATCGCGGTAGACCGCGAGGAATTGCCCGGCACCGAAGAGGGCGAGTATTACTGGGAAGACCTTATCGGCCTCGCCGTCGTCAACCGCGAAGGGGTGGAACTGGGCAAGGTGGCTTCCCTGATGGAAACCGGCGCGCACGACGTGCTGGTGGTGAAGGGCGAGAAAGAGATTCTGATTCCCTTCGTTGAGGTCTATGTGCTGAACGTGGATTTGGCGCAGGGCCGCATCGAAGTGGATTGGGGCCTGGATTACTGAAGGCGGCACGAATGCGCTTCGACGTCGTCACCCTGTTTCCGGGCCTGTTCGATGCACTGCTGGATTTCGGCATTTCCGGGCGTGCGCTGGATCGCGGACTGTTCCGATTCAGGGCCTGGAACCCGAGGGACTTCGCCACGGACAACTACCGCACCGTGGACGACCGGCCCTACGGCGGCGGCCCCGGCATGGTAATGCTGGCCGAACCCCTGGATGCTGCGCTGGACGCCATCCATACCGAATCGCAGCGGGACGGCATCGAGCCACACGCGATTTATTTCACGCCGCGCGGCAAGCCGCTCGATCACGCGAAAGTCGTCGAGCTGGCCGGACGCCCGCAGCTCACCCTGATCGCGGGGCGCTACGAAGGCGTGGACGAGCGGTTTTTGCACCGCCGGGTGCACGAGGAAATCTCGCTGGGCGATTTTGTCCTCTCCGGCGGGGAAATCCCGGCGCTGGCGGTGATGGATGCGGTGATCCGGCAACTGCCGGGCAGCCTGAACAATGCAGAGTCGGCGCTACAGGAATCGTTTGTCGACGGTCTGCTGGATGCGCCCTGCTATACCCGGCCTGAGGTTTACCGGGGCGAGTCGGTGCCGGAGGTGCTGATGTCCGGCAACCACAAGGCGATCGAGCGCTGGCGGCTGCAGCAGCGCTTGAAGCTGACCGCTGAAAGGCGGCCGGATTTGCTGGAAAAGCGTGGCCTGAGCCGCGAGGAAAAGAATCTGCTCGACGAAAAATGACCGTCGGGGTGAAACAGGAAGCCTGAAAAGGCTGTTTTTAACCGCGCAATGTTCGTTTAAACGAACCAATTCGCGAATTTGCAAGGAAGATGAAATGAACATCATCGAACAACTGGAACAGGAAGAAATCGCCCGCCTCAACAAGACCATCCCCGAGTTCGCCCCCGGCGACACCGTGGTGGTGCAGGTCAAGGTCAAGGAAGGCGACAAGGAACGTCTGCAGGCCTACGAAGGCGTGGTGATCGGCAAGCGCAACCGCGGCCTCAACTCCGCGTTCACCGTGCGCAAGATTTCCGCCGGCGAAGGCGTCGAGCGTACCTTCCAGACCTACTCCCCGCTGGTGGCGGCGATCGAGGTCAAGCGCCGCGGTGACGTGCGCCGCGCCAAGCTGTACTACCTGCGCGAGCGTTCCGGCAAGTCCGCCCGCATCAAGGAAAAGCTGCCCAACCGCGCCAAGGCTGCTGCCGAATAAGCAACCCCTTGGTCAAGCAAAAAAGCCCGGTCGCGATCGGGCTTTTTTGTTGCCCGCGTTGCGGCGTTAGAATGCCGGCATGGACACCGCCGTCATCGACGCCCCCTTTGGCCAGCTCAGGCTGGTCGCCGAACGCGACATGCTCAACGGAATCGATTTCCTGCTCGATCACACGCCGGCAAAAAAACCGGGCACGCCTGTGCTCAGGGAAACCGCTGCCCAGCTCGCCGCCTACTTCAAGGATCCGCATTTCCGCTTCGACCTGCCCATGCGCCTGGAAGGCACGCCTTTTCAGCTGAAGGTCTGGCAGGCCCTGTGCGACATCCCACCCGGCGCGCCGCTCACCTACGGGCAACTGGCGAAAAAACTCGGCACCGCGCCGCGCGCGGTCGGCGGCGCTTGCGGCTCCAATCCTCTCCCCGTGCTCGTGCCCTGCCACCGTGTGGTTGCGGCATATGGCGTCGGCGGCTTCATGCACACGCAGGACAAGGGTCCGCTCAACATCAAGTCCTGGCTGCTCGCGCATGAGCGAATCGAATAGTGAAACTGTCGGCCTGATCGATCGCTTCTGCGACCGGCTGTGGCTGGAGGACGGGCTCTCGCAGAACACGCTGGCCGCTTACCGCCGCGACCTCGCCAGTTTCGCCGTCTGGCTCAAGAAAATGCGCAGCCGCGAGTTGTCTCAGGCCGAGTCGGCCGACATCGACGCCTATCTCGCCCACCGCTTCGCCACCCGCGCCAAGCCGCGCACGGCCGCGCGCTACACGGCGAGCCTGCGCCGCTTCTACCGCTTCCTCGCGCGCGAGAATCTGGTTGCCGCGGATCCGACTCTTTACCTCGACACCCCCAAGCTGCCGCGGCCGCTGCCCAAGGTGCTGTCAGAGGCCGACGTGGAAGCCCTGCTCGCCGCGCCGGACATCGAGACGCCTGCCGGCCTGCGCGACCGCGCCATGATCGAAACGCTGTACGCCACGGGCTTGCGCGTTTCCGAACTGGTGGGACTGAAACTGCTGAACCTGGACTTGAACGCCGCCGTGCTGCGCGTCACCGGCAAGGGCGGCAAGGACCGCCTGGTGCCGATGGGAGAAGAATCGCTGCACTGGCTGTCGCGCTACCTGAAAGAGTCTCGCCCGCTGATGCTGAACGGCAGGAAATGCGCGGAAGTCTTCGTCACGCCGCGCGCCGCCGGCATGACGCGGCAGGCCTTTTGGTATCTGCTCAAGCGCGGTGCACTGAAGGCCGGCATAAACAAGCCGCTCTCACCGCACACCCTGCGCCATGCCTTCGCCACGCACCTGCTCGCCCACGGTGCCGACCTGCGCGCGGTGCAGATGCTGTTGGGGCACGCCGACATTTCCACCACGCAGATCTACACCCATGTTGCGCGCGAGCGCCTGAAACAGCTGCACAGCCGCCACCATCCAAGGGGCTAGGTAAAGGCTTTGACAAAAACCGACAGGCTGCTCAGCAACAGCAGTGCGCCAATGACACGCGTCATTTGCGCCTGGCTCAGGCCAGTATGAAAATGGCTGCCGGCATAGAGTCCGACAAGAACAAGAGGCACCCCCAGCGCATAGCCCATCCAGACTGACGCCTGCATCAGAAGGCCAGCGGCAACAAAGCTGCCGACGCGGAACACGCCTTCCAGAAAAAATACGCCCGACAAGGTTGCGCGCAATTCTCCCTTGTCCTTCAGGCGATGCTGCAGATAGATCACATATGGCGGCCCGCTGGTGCCAAACATGCCACCCACTGTCCCTCCAGTAAAGCTGGCCGGCCCAGCCCACTTGCGTGAAACCAGGTCTTCTCCGTTCAGGTTGAACAAGCTGCGCACGGCAAATGCCATAATGAAAACGCCCAAGCCAATCAGCAAAGGTTCCTTGGGCAGGCTGACCAGGAGCGTCGTGCCAAGCACCACGCCGAGCATGCCCAAAGGCACCAGTGGTTTCACCTCGTCCCAGCGCACCTGTTTGAAGGTGACACCGCCCAGCACCAGCGAAGCCGTGAAATCCAGTAACAGAACAGTCGGCACGACCAACGAGAGCGGAAACACCAGCGCCAGCAGCGGCACCGCCATTAGGCCGGAACCGAAGCCGCTGATGCCGCGAATGAAATATGCCAATCCCAGCACGCAAACGGCGTAGGCGACTTCAGGCGCCGTCACGTCCTGCTGCCGCGCTCGATGGTGATGCCAAGCTCCTTCACGCCGCGCACGATGGCGAACTTGGTCACGCTGACCTTGACCCAAGGCGCACGGAACTCGCCGAGAATGAGCTGCGCCACATGTTCGGCGACAGCTTCCACCAGCGCGATGGGCTGCGGGCGATTGATGAGGCTGTCCTTGACCCTGAGCGCGACGGCGCCGTAATCGATGGTGTCGGCCACATCGTCGGTCGCGCCGGCCTTGTGCTCGGGCAGGCCGATTTCCAGGTCAAGCCTTACCGACTGGGGGATTTTGCGTTCCCACTCGTATATGCCGATAATGAGTTCGAGGCGAAAGTCCCGCAAAAACAAGATATCCATGGGCACGCCTGCTCCAGAATCCAGGCAGCTAAAAAGTAAAAGGAAACGATTTTAATGCAAAGCCTCATCCCTGCCCTCATGATTGCACTCGGCGCCTACCTCATCGGCTCGCTGTCTTTCGCCGTCATCGTGGCGCGCATCATGGGCTTGCCCGACCCGCGCACCTTCGGCTCGGGCAATCCGGGCGCCACCAACATCCTACGCACCGGCAAAAAAACCGCAGCGGCGTTGACGCTTCTGGGCGACGCCGCCAAGGGCTGGCTGGCGGTCTGGTTGGCCGGCATTGCTGGTGCGCAGCTCGGCGTACAGATACTGGCCGTGCATCTGGCGGCGATTGCCGTATTTCTCGGCCACCTATTCCCGGTGTTTTTCGGCTTCAAGGGCGGCAAGGGCGTGGCCACTGCGCTTGGCATCATGCTGGCGCTTGATCTCTGGATGGGCCTCGCGGTGTTTGCAACCTGGCTGATCGTGTTTGCCGTTTCACGCATTTCTTCGCTTTCCGCGCTGATTGCCGCGCTGCTCGCGCCGGCTTACGGGGCATACTTCACTTCCAGCCGGGCCACCGTCATCACGCTTTGCGCGCTCACCCTTCTCCTGCTGTGGCGTCATCGTGCCAATATCCAGCGGCTTCTCGCTGGCGAAGAAGGCCGCTTCGCCAAGCCCAAGCAATAGGAAAAGACATGGCCTGGTTCGAAAAGGAAATGAATTACGCCAAGGACAGCCTGGCGCAGGTTTCCGAACAGGCCATCGACCGCGCCGGTGAACGACTCTCTGGCGTGGTCAAGGAAGGCGTCTCCGAGGCCGGGCGCGAACTGCGCGACGTGATCCTGCACGCCAGCGAGGAAATCGACGCCAAACTCGACAAGATTTCGCACGAGCTCCACAACCAGCGCCAGTTCACCAAGGACGACGTCAAGGAAATGGTGGACTACGCCGCCGACAAGTTATCGGGTGTTCTCGACGAGCGCGTGGCCGTGGCGAAGCGGGAAATCTCCAGCCTGGTGCAGGAAAAGGTCGAGTACTTCAAGGTCGAGATCGACGACTTCTTCATTCGCCGCCAGCATGACCTCGCGCGCGAGCGCCGGCGACTGTTCATCAACGTGCTGATCGCCGTCGGCGCTTCGCTGCTACTGGGCGGCGTGTCGTGGGTATACCATCGCTGGATGGGCGGCGTGCTCGACATTTTCGGCGTCTTCCGCATCCTGTTCGCCTCGCTGACCGGCGGCTATCTCGTATACCTGTCGATCTCCCTCGTGCGCCGCTGGCTCACCATGAGCGAACACAGGAAGGACGCCATGTATCTCACCATGCGTTACTGGGGGGTACTGCGGCCCGAGAGCGTGTTCTTCAACCTGGTGCTGATCTGCGTGCTCGCCCTGCTGCTGGGGCTGTTGCTGTTTCCAGATGTATTGACCGCCCTGCCGGGCGGCAAGGCGCTGCTCGATTTGGTGCGCGGCGCACTCCCCAAGCTCTAGAACTTTTCCCCAGCACCCAGGAAACGCCACTTCCCGACCGGGAGGTCGCCCAGCCTGACACCACCCATGCGCACCCGTTTGAGGGCGGTGACTTTCAGCCCGACGAGTTCGCACATGCGGCGGATCTGGCGCTTCTTGCCCTCCTTCAGGACGAAGCGCAACTGCTCCGGATTCTGCCACTCGACCCTGGCCGGCTTGAGCGGCTTGCCGTCCAGGCTCAGTCCGTGCCGCAACCTGTCCAGCTGCTCTGCGGGAAAGTTCTCGCGCACATTGGCCACGACCCTGCCGTAACTCACCCTGACGAGATATTCCTTCTCGATGTCCGAATCCTCGCCGATCAGCTGACGCGCGATGCGGCCATCCTGCGTCAATACCAGCAGACCGGTGGAATCGATGTCGAGGCGGCCAGCGGGGGCCAGCCCGCGCAGCATGGCCGGTGAAAAACGACGGCCGCTGGCATCACCGCTCCACTGGCTTTGCGCAAGGATCAGGGTGACCGCAGGTTGATAGCCGTCCTCCGCCTGGCCGGAGACATAGCCAACGGGCTTGTTGAGCAGAATGGTGGCAAGCCCGCGCTGACTGGCTTGCGCCTGTTTGTCGAGGCTGATCTTCGCATTGGGGCCAACCTTGCTGCCGAGCACGTCCACTACCATGCCGTCGACCTTCACCCAGCCTTTGGCGATGAACTCATCCGCCTCGCGGCGCGAACACAGGCCGAGTTCAGCCATGCGCTTTGAGAGGCGAATTTCGTCAGTCATGCGCGCGGCAGTTCCTGCAAGTCCCAGCGCGGCTTCACGTTGAAGGGCTGGGGGCCGGCCTGCGCCTGCTGCAGGCGCATGGCGCCAGCGAAGGCGATCATGGCGCCGTTGTCGGTACAGAGATCCAGCGGCGGGAAGTACACCTGCGCCCCCAGCTTGGCGGTTTCTTCCAGCAGGCGCTGCCTCAACTGCTTGTTGGCACCCACCCCACCCGCCACCACCAGCCGACGGCTGCCCGTCTGCTTAAGCGCCTGCATGGATTTTTCTGCCAGCACTTCCGCCATCACGCCCTGGAAAGCTGCCGCGATGTCGGCACGCGCAGCCTCTTCGGGATGCTTGTTGCGCAAGGTCAGCACCGCGGTTTTCAGGCCGCTGAAACTGAAATTGAGGTCACCGGAATTGAGCATGGGCCGCGGCAGCTTGAAACGCGCCGGATCGCCGCTTTCGGCGAGCTTCGACACCGCCGGCCCGCCCGGATAGCCCAGCCCCAGAAGCTGGGCGGTCTTGTCGAAGGCCTCGCCGGCGGCATCGTCCAGGGTATCGCCCAGGGTTTCGTAGGCGCCGACCTGGGTCACATGCATGAGCTGGGTATGGCCGCCAGACACCAGCAGCGCCACGAAGGGGAATTCCGGCCGGGGGTCGGCCAGGAGCGGAGACAGCAGATGGCCTTCCAGGTGATGCACGCCCACGGCCGGAATGCCCAGCGCATAGGCGAGCGAACGCGCGAACCCGGCGCCCACCAGCAGCGCCCCCGCCAGGCCAGGTCCCTGGGTGTAGGCGATCCCATTGAGCGCCGCCAATGTAAGCGAACGCTCACTTAAAATTTCCCGTACCAGCGGCAACACCCGCTGGATATGGTCGCGTGAAGCCAGTTCCGGCACCACACCACCGTAGTCACGGTGCATGGCGACCTGGGAATGCAGGCGGTGGGCCAGGAGGCCGTTGTCGGTGTCGTACAGGGCGACCCCGGTTTCGTCGCAGGAGGATTCGATGCCCAGAACCAGCATGGGGGTGGAAAGCCGCAAAAAAGACTGCTATTATTTGCGTTTTTTCCCGGTCAAGGAAGCATTTAAAACATGCCGCACATCAAAGTTAAGGAAAACGAGCCGTTCGACGTGGCCCTGCGCCGCTTCAAGCGCGCTGTCGAGAAAACCGGTCTGCTCACCGAACTGCGCGCTCGCGAGTTCTACGAAAAACCCACCGCCGAAAGAAAGCGCAAGCTGGCTGCCGCCGTCAAGCGCACCCAC
The DNA here is from genome assembly GCA_036734185.1 of Thiobacillaceae bacterium. Taxonomy (GTDB): domain Bacteria; phylum Pseudomonadota; class Gammaproteobacteria; order Burkholderiales; family Thiobacillaceae; genus UBA6918. The sequence goes on from DAIMZB010000025.1 coordinate 14,682, forward strand.
AAGCGTCTGCGCAGCCAAATGCTGCCGCCCAAGATGTACTGAATGAAACATTCCTGACCGGATGCAGCAAAAAAGACGGCCAAGGCCGTCTTTTTCATTTAATCTCGGCGGTTAATTTAATCTCGGCGGCGGCCATGCCGCCTTTTTCATTTGGCCTTTCCAAGACGGAGCACGCCATGAGCCTTAAAGCCCAGATTCAGGAAGACATCAAAACCGCCATGAAGGCCAAGGAGTCCTTCAGGCTCGCTACCCTGCGCCTCTTTTCCGCCGCGATCAAACAAAAAGAAGTGGACGAGCGCGTGGAGCTGGACGATGCCGCCGTGCTCGCCATCCTCGACAAGCTCATCAAGCAGCGCAAGGACTCCATCACCCAGTTCGAAAAAGGCGGGCGCCAGGATCTGGCCGATGCCGAGAAAGCCGAAATCGAGGTGCTGTCCGCCTATCTCCCGGCCCAGATGTCTGAAGCGGAAATCGCCGCCGCCATCGATGCCGCCATCGCCGCGACGGGCGCAGCCAGCGCAAAGGACATGGGCAAGCTCATGGGCGTCCTGAAACCGCAACTGGCCGGCAAGGCGGACATGGGCAAGGTGTCCGCGCTGGTCAAAGCCCGGCTTGGCTGACTGCCCCGAAAAACTACTGCGGCGGCCATCTGCGGGGTTGCGCGGCGCCTGGGATCCCCATGCATGCCGGATGCATTCCGGTTCCTGCGCTGCGCGCGGCTTGCATCCGGCCATCCTCGCAAGGTTTTTCAACGCCCTGCTAATCCGCTGTAACATCCGGAGATGATTCCCCGCGACTTCATCGACCAGCTGCTTTCGCGCGTTGACATCGTCGACGTCATCGACCGCCGCGTGCCGCTGAAGAAAGCCGGGCAGAACTACCAGGCTTGCTGCCCCTTCCACGGCGAAAAAACCCCCTCCTTCACGGTCAGCCCGACCAAGCAGTTCTACCACTGCTTCGGCTGCGGCGCGCACGGCTCCGCCATCGGCTTCCTGATGGAATACGGCGGATTGTCCTTCGTTGACGCGGTGAAAAGCCTGGCTGACGAAGCCGGCCTGAAGGTGCCGGAAGATGCCAGCTTCCAGCCCAAACCCAGGACCGGTCCCGACCTCACCGAATTCATGGCCAAGGCTGCGGCCTTCTACAAGGAACAGCTCAAGGGCAGCGAACGCGCCATCGCTTACCTCAAGAAACGTGGACTTACCGGCCAGATTGCTGCCCGTTTCGGCTTGGGCTATGCGCCCGCACAGTCCACTTCGCTGAAACAGGTCTTCACGAGCTACGACGCTCCCGAGCTATCCGCAGCCGGCCTGGTAATCGACGGCGAGCGCGGCCGTTACGACCGCTTCCGCGACCGCATCATGTTCCCCATCCGCAACACCAAAGGCCAGGTCATCGCCTTCGGCGGCCGCATCCTCGACCAGGGCGAACCGAAATACCTGAATTCGCCGGAAACGCCCATCTTCCACAAGGGCTCCGAGGTCTACGGTTTGTTCGAGGGCCGGCTGGCCATCCGCGAGGCCGGCAGAATCCTAGTGGTGGAGGGCTACATGGACGTGGTGGCGCTGGCCCAGTACGACATCCACTACGCGGTTGCCACCCTAGGCACCGCCACTACCCCCATCCACGCGCGCACCCTGCTCAGACAAACCGACAAACTCTATTACTGCTTTGACGGCGACAACGCCGGGCGCAAGGCGGCCTGGCGCGCGCTGGAAAACACGCTGGAAGCGCTGGCCGACGGCAAGGAAGTCTTCTTCCTGTTCCTGCCCGAGGGCGAGGATCCCGACACCTGGGTACGCACGAACGGCAAGGGGGCCTTCGAGCAGTTCATGCAGCGCGAAGCGGTGCCGTTGTCCGGCTTCCTGATCCGCGAACTGTCGCGCGAGGCCGACCTCTCCACTCAGGAAGGCCGCGCCAAGCTGTTGAAAAACGCCGCCCCCCTGCTACAGAAAATCGCCGCCCCCGTGCTGGCATCGCTGATCCGCCGCCAGCTTGGGGAAACCCTGAACATGGGCGGGGATGAAGTCGGGGCCTTGACCGGCGTCAAACGGCCGTTCGGTTCCAAAACTGTCCGCGGGCCTGCCGTTGCCCGCGCCCGCCCCTCACTGTGCCGCACGCTGGCAAGGGCGCTGGTGGCGAAACCCGGAATGGCCAACAGCATCGACCTGGCCAAACTGCCGGCCGACGACCCGCATGCCGACCTCCTGACGCGGCTGGTGGGGTGGTTGAACACCTTCGCTGCCGCCCCCTCGCCGGCAGCAATGCTGGAAGACCCCGGTGCCCAGTCGTTGCCCGAGCTGGGCGAGCTGCAGGGTGAGGCGGAGATGCTCGAACAGAGCGGAAACTGGAACCCCGAGGCGGAGTTGTCAGGCGGTCTGGCGCAGCTCAGCTCGAACTGGGAGCGCCGCCGCAGGGAAGAACTCTCGAGGAGGGACTTCAACACGCTGAGCCCATCCGAGCGCGCGGAACTTCTCACCTCTGGGAAAACCTAATCTGGCCCGGAACTTGCCCATCCCCAAAAAGGGGAAAATCGGTATAATTCCCTGTTTTGCAAAATTTTTCTGGACAGAACTATGGCAGGCAGACCCAAGTCAGCAAATAACGCCAAGAAAATGCCGCGCAAGGCGGAAGCGGCGCTCAACAAGGTCATGCGTGAGAACGTTGAGCTGACCCAGGAACAGGCAGAAGCACGCCGCACCCAGCTCAAGAACCTGATTTCACTCGGCAAGGAACGGGGCTACCTGACCTACGCCGAGATCAACGACCACCTGCCGGACGACCTCTCGGACGCAGAGCAGATCGAAGGCATCATCAGCATCATCAACAGTATGGGCATCCAGGTCTATGACGAGGCGCCGGATGCGGAAACCCTGCTGATGACCGAGTCCACGCCGCCGGTTGCGGACGAGGATGTCGTTGAAGAAGCCGAACAGGCGCTCACCACGGTGGATTCCGAATTCGGCCGCACAACCGACCCGGTGCGCATGTACATGCGCGAAATGGGCACGGTCGAGCTGCTCACCCGCGAAGGCGAAATCGAGATCGCCAAGCGCATCGAAGAAGGCCTCAAGCACATGGTGCAGGCGATTTCCGCCTGCCCCATGACCATCGAGCAGATTCTGTCTTTTGCCGACCAGATCGAAAAAGGCGACATGCGCGTCGACGAGCTCATCGACGGCTTTGTCGGTGAAGACGAAGCCATCGGCGGCGAGATCGAAGAAGAAGCCGAGGCCTCCGCCGCAGGCGACGAGGAAGAGGACGAAGAGGCCGGCGCTGCCGCCGCTGCCGCCAACCTCGCCCTCCTCAAGGCCGAGGCAACGGAGCGCTTCAACCAGCTGCGCAAGCTCTACAAGAAAATCCAAACCCAGCGCGCCAAATATGGCGACAACAGCAAGCAGCACCTGGCCGCGCAGGATGCGGTAACCGACCTGCTCATGGGTATCCGCTTCTCGGTCAAGCAGGTCGAGGCGCTGTGCGATACCATCCGCAACACGGTCGAGGAAATCCGCGGCTTCGAGCGCAAGATCATGGATTTGTGCGTCAACCGCGCCGGCATGCCGCGCCAGCACTTCATCAAGTCCTTCCCCGGCAATGAAACCAACCCGGCCTGGGTAGACAGGGAAATGGCCGCCAAGAAGGCCTATTCGTCCACGCTCGCCCGCGTGCAGTACGAACTCAAGGAGTACCAGGAGAAACTGCTCGGCACCCAGGAGCGCATCGGCCTCACCATCGCCGAACTCAAGGCGATCAACAAGCAGATGTCGACCGGCGAAGCCAAGGCCCGCCGCGCCAAGCGCGAGATGATCGAGGCCAACCTGCGCCTCGTGATCTCAATCGCCAAGAAATACACCAACCGCGGACTGCAGTTCCTCGACCTCATCCAGGAAGGCAACATCGGCCTGATGAAAGCGGTGGACAAGTTCGAATACCGCCGCGGCTACAAGTTCTCGACCTACGCCACCTGGTGGATCCGCCAGGCCATCACGCGTTCCATCGCGGATCAGGCGCGCACCATCCGCATCCCGGTGCACATGATCGAGACCATCAACAAGATGA
>DAIMZB010000026.1:0-18254 GCA_036734185.1 Thiobacillaceae bacterium
GACTTGTGCCGGACCGTGAAGGTCTCGACCACGGACACACCCGCGTTGAGCTCGTTAGCCGCGCCGCCCATCGTGTAGGTCCAGGCGCCGCCCGTGCCCACAGAGAACGAGCCCAGCGTGCCAGAGGTCGTCTGCGGCACCACCGTCGCGTCCACCGCATCCAGATCGGTCAGCGTCAGCTGGCCCGTGACGGTTTGCGCCGCGTTGCTCTCGGTGATCGCCGCGCTGTCGCCAGTCAGCGTCGCAATGTCATTGGTTCCGTTGACCGTCACCGACACCGTCGAGGTGGTGGAGGCCGACATTCACGATCAGCGTGTTCTGGCGCGCGAGCTGCGCGGCTGCGATGCCGCCATCAACCTCGTCGGCATACTGCACGAAACCAGGAAGGGACGGGTGGACAAACCGCAGGCGCGGCGCGGCGATTTTCAGAAGAACCATGTCGAGTTGCCGCGCAAGGCGATCAATGCCTGCGCCGAGGTTGGCATTTCCCGCTTCCTGCACATGAGCGCACTTGGCGCCGACCCCACTTCTCGTTCGACCTATCAGCGCTCCAAGGGTGTCGGCGAGGCGCTGGTGCGTGAGGCCGGTCTGCAAGCGGCCGATAACCCAGGAACGCTGGGTGGCGCGAAGCTGACGGCACGCCGTGCCATGGCAGTCACGATTTTCCGGCCCTCGGTCATATTCGGCCCCGGCGACAGTTTCCTGAATCTGTTTGCACGCCTGCTCCGGCTACTGCCGGTCATTCCGCTGGCCTGCCCGCAGGCGCGTTTCCAACCTGTTTATCTTGGCGATGTTGCCAAGGCTTTCGCGGACAGCCTGGACGACCTGGACACCTATGGGCGGACTTACGACCTGTGCGGCCCCGACGAATACACACTGTTTGAACTGATGCAGTTCCTGCAGCAGGTGCTGAAGGGCGGCGGCAGGCTGATCCCGTTGTCCGATCGACTGTCCTACCTGAATGCCTGGATGCTGGAGTTCAAGCCGGGCGCAAAGCTGATGACGCGCGACAACTATTACGCCATGCAAACACCCAATGTCTGCACTGGCGGCAATTCGCAGCCGCCGGGCTGGCAGCCGCAATCGCTGGTGGCGCTTGCGCCGGCCTGGCTGGGCGGCGCTGAAGCGCGCAGCCATTACGGCGAATACCGCAACCAGGCGCACAGATAGGCCTGCCCATCGTGAAAACCTATGTGGTCGGCGGCGCGGTCAGGGATCAGCTGCTTGGCCTGCCGGTCCAGGACCGCGACTACGTCGTGGTCGGTGCCACACCGGAGGAAATGGCCGCGAACGGGTTCACTCCGGTCGGGCAGGATTTCCCGGTGTTCCTGCATCCGCAGACGCACGAGGAATACGCGCTGGCGCGCACCGAGCGCAAGTCCGGCCGCGGCTACAAGGGGTTTGTCGTCCATGCCTCGCCCGAGGTCACGCTCGAAGAAGATCTGCATCGGCGTGATCTCACTATCAATGCGATGGCGATTGATGAAAACGGTGAGCTCATCGATCCCTACGGCGGCCATGCCGACTTGAAGGCGAAGGTTTTTCGCCATGTCAGCGAAGCCTTTGCCGAAGACCCGGTCAGGATTCTGAGGGTGGCCCGGTTTGCGGCGCGCTTCACCGATTTTTCCGTCGCCCCGGAAACGCTGGCATTGATGAGGCGGATCGTCGATGCTGGAGAAGTGGATGCCCTTGTGCCCGAGCGGGTGTGGCAGGAACTTTCGCGCGGCCTGATGGAAAGCCAGCCTTCGCGGATGTTCGAGCTATTGCGCGAGTGCGGTGCGCTGGTCAGGCTGTTGCCTGAACTGGACTGCCTGTTCGGAGTGCCACAGCCGCCGGAACACCATCCCGAGATTGATACCGGCGTGCATGTCATGCGCGTCATCGACTGGGCGGCCAGGCGGAACCTGAGCCTGTGCGTGCGGTTTGCCGCGCTCGTGCACGATCTCGGCAAGGGCACAACGCCGCCTTCGCTCTGGCCCAGACATGTTGGCCATGAGGCCAAGAGCGTCGACCTGGTGCGTGCCATGAGCGAGCGCATCCGGGTACCGGCAGACTGCCGCGATCTCGCGATCGCGGTTGCACGCGAGCACGGCATCGTTCACCGCGCGCTTGAATTGCGGCCGGGCACAGTGGTGGAGTTGCTTGAGCGCGTTGACGCCTTTCGCCGGCCGGTGCGCTTTGTCGAATTCCTGCAGGCCTGCGAATGCGACTTTCGTGGCCGGCCCGGCTATGAGGCACGCCCGTTCCCGGCTGTCGAATTTCTCAAGCAGGCGCTGGCGGCTGCCCAGCGCATCGATGCCGGCGCGATCGCGAAAAAGGCCGCGCCGGCACGAATCAAGGAAGCGGTGTTTCAGGCGCGCACCGAAGCCGTTTCGAGCTGGCGCCAGGACTGGCGCTAGTCTGCGGCCGGCTCAATGTTTTTTGTCTGGGCGGCCCTTGATTTGACCGCCTTGTAGAATGCGCCGAAATCGCCGCCGAGTTCTTTCAGCAGGTTGCGGAACATCTCGACGTCGTCGAAGTAAGTCGCGACAGCCGCCAGTTTTGCGTTGTTCAGACCATCCGCAAACCAGGGGTCGTAGGCCGACCATGCGGGGTCGCGCATCTTGCGCTGCCGATGCGTGTCGAGCATTGAACTCAGGATGTCGTTTTTCTTCTCGAGTTTTTGTGCTGCGCTGATGTTCGAGGCATACAGGTGCGCAAGGGCCGCACGTGCGGCTTTCACTTCCGAGTAGAACACTTCCGATCGTTCCAGGGCGGCGCGATAGCGCGCAAGCCCGGTTTCATCGTTTTCGCTTTTCAGCCAGCGCAGCGTGCCTTCGATTTCGACCGTGCGCGCAAATGATTCGTTGAAGGTCGCGTTGTCTCGTATGTATAAGACCTGATGCGCGAGCTCATGGAAAATCAGCCCGGCGAGCCTTTCGTCCGACAGGCGCAACATGGCCGAAGTCACGGGGTCATCAAAAAATCCGAGAGTGGAGTAGGCCAGGGCGCCGAGCACCGCGACGTCGTCTCCGGCCCCGCTGAAGCCGGCGGCGTAGCTGTTGGCCAGCTCGCGCGAGTAATAACCGCGGTAGGGCACGCAACCGACTATCGGGAAGCACGACTGGCGCGGTTTCAGGTCGAATTCGGGCGTGACCCAGACGTTCCACAGCGGGTAATCGCGGTCAAGCGGCGCGTAGTTCCGGTAAGAGCCATTGTCTGGCAGCGCAAGCTCGTGCACGGCAAACTCGCGCATGGCGTTGACGCGCAGCAGACGGGCTTTCAGGTCATCCGCCGCGGCCGGATCGGCAGTGATTTCCGCAAACGGCTGGCGTCTGGACATCAGTTCCAGATGTCCGAAAGAGGCATGCAAGGGATAGCAGCCATCCAGCAGCAAAGCGGAGCAGGCGAGGGCAAGACAAGCAACTGACTTGGTTGTCATGTTCAAGACGGTCAGGGCAGAATGTGGCCTGTGACAGACGCGGGAAAAGAACCGGCGCGCACAACACCAACAACCTTCAGATAATAACCAAGGGGAGCAGCATGTTGCAGAATTTCGGCGCGGCCGAGTCCGAGGGGTTCAAGTTCAGCGGGCGCGGCGGGGAATATTTTCGCATCTGGATCGTCAATCTTGTGCTGACCATTCTGACGCTGGGCATCTATTCGGCCTGGGCCAAGGTCAGACGCCTGAAATATTTCTATCGCAATACCTCGCTCGCAGGCAGCAGCTTCGATTACCACGGCGACCCTGTGGCGATACTCAAGGGCCGCATCATCGCAGTGGTGCTGCTGATTCTTTACAACGTGGCAGGAGGCATCAGTCCTTTCCTGGGCCTGGGGGCATTTGTTGTGCTCATGCTATTCGTGCCCTGGCTGATACAGCGTTCGCTGCGTTTCAAGCTCTACAACAGCAGTTACCGGGGTCTGCGTTTTGGTTTTGATGGCACGGTAGGCGGCGCTTACAAAGCTTTTCTGGCGTGGCCGCTGGTTGGCTATTTCACCCTTGGTCTGCTGATGCCGATGGCGCACCAGCGCATCAAGCGCTATCAGCATGGAAACAGCCGCTTTGGCAGCGAGCGATTCCAGTTCCTGGCGGGCGCAAGCGGGTTTTACGGGATTTATCTCAAACTGCTGGGCATGCTCATTGTCCTCGGCACGGTTGCCGTCGTCGCCGGCTCGCTGGGCGGGCTCGCTTCACTGGGCGCGACTGGCGGAGACGTCGAGAGGCAGGCCGCGATGGCCGGCATGATTGTGCTTGCCATATTTGCCTTTTATCTTGCGGCATTCATGATCCTGGGGCCCTGGTTTTCCGCGCGCATCCAGAACCTGGTATGGAATGGCACCGCGCTTGGACCGCATGGTTTTTCCAGCCGGGTGCGGGCACGTGACCTTTTCGCGATCTATGTCACCAACTTCATCGCCATCGTGTTCACGCTTGGTTTGTTCAAGCCTTTTGCGGATATTCGCGTAGTTCGCTACCGTCTCGAGCACATGGCGCTCAACGCACAAGGCAGCCTGGACGAAGTTGTCTCCAGCCAGCGGCAGGAAGTCGGCGCGACAGGCGAAGAGACGGCTGACTTGTTCGATTTCGACATTTCCTTCTGATGCCTGCCGTCCTAGCCGATTACTACGACGGCAGAAAGGCGCGCGCGCAGAGTGTCAGCCTGTCGCTGTCTGCGGGCATGCTGGTCGTCGAGGGCGAAGGCATCAGCCGGCGCGACCCGCTGCACACACTGAGCGTGTCCGAACCCCTGGGCGCTGCGCCGCGGCTTATCAAGTTTGCGGATGGCGCCCATTGCGAGGTGCGCGACCATGCCGCGCTGGCGGCGCTGCTTGTGGCCGGGGGGCATCGTGATGGTTGGGTCGTGCGTCTGCAAGGCCGTTGGCGCTGGGCGCTGGCGGCGGCGATCATTGCGGTCGCATGCGTTGCAGCGGGCTATCGCTGGGGCTTGCCCGCGGCTTCGGAGTGGATCGCTTTCAAACTGCCGGACAGGGCGCTGTCACAAATGGGTGAGAGCACACTGGCATTTCTGGACAAGAATGCACTGGCGCCAAGCAAGCTGCCGGACTCGAAAAAACAGGGCCTGATCGCCGATTTCGAGAAACTGGCGACACCGAATGGCGCCATGGCTATTCATCAGGTCGTTTTCAGGAATGGAGGCACCCTCGGCGCCAATGCCTTTGCGCTGCCTGACGGCACCATTGTCGTGACGGATCAGCTGGTCCTCCTTGCCAGGAACGACCAGGAAATCATTGCCGTGCTCGCGCACGAGCTTGGCCATCTCGATCGCCGGCACAGTCTGCGCACGCTTATCCAGGGTTCCATCGTCGGCTTTGCAGTCGGGTGGTATCTTGGGGATGTGAGCAGCGTGGCGGCGGGGTTGCCGGCCATGCTGCTGCAGGCGCGTTATTCACGGGACCATGAGCGCGAGGCGGATGCCTACGCTGCCAGCCTGCTCAAGACGAACGGCATTTCCCCGCGCCGACTGGCAGACATACTCGAGAGAATGGAACTGGCGCAGACGTCAGGGACAGGCGGAGGCGGCAAGACACGGAATAATGCCCTGGGCGCCTATATGGCGTCCCACCCGGCAACAGGCGAGCGAATCAGGGCGCTTGAACAGCAGGACTAGCTGCTTTTCCAGGCCTGTATGCCGCCTGGCAGTGCCGGGTGCCGGACTTAGCGCCAGGGCCGCCTGTCGTCCCAATCTCTGCGATGGCGATGCCAGTCATCCCAGTCGTTCCGGTAGTAATGCGGGTATGGATACGGAGCGGCGCGATAGATGGGCGGACGCGGTACCCAGATGACAGGGCCGGGACGGTAGGCGCTGTAGGTCCAGTAGTTGTGCCCACCTACTTCGTACATCACCCGGAAACCGTCATAAGGGCGGCCGCTGCTGAACGTAACGGAAAAGCTCGGCTCAACCGTGACGACGCGTCCGTAAACGTAATCCTCGTGCGCCATCGCGGCGCTTGAAGCGGCCAGCAAGGCCGCTGCAATCAGGGTTTTGCGGAACATGGCATTCTCCTTCCGATTCGCTGCATCGTTTACCAGTGGCTGCGGCTTTCGTTCCAGCGACCGCGCGCCGGATCCATGACCGAGACGCTCACATTCAGATTCAGCCATTCACCCGGGTCATAGGGCAGTCGAGTCATGAAATTTCTGCCGTTATAGCGATAAGTGACGTCATAGCCGACAAGCTCCTGGCGATAGTTTTCGGTCACACGGCAACGCGCAACCGGGTATTCCTCCTGGGCGTAGCTGCCGCCACGGTCGTTCCAGCGGTCGCCGACCACTGCGCCGGTGGCGGCGCCCACGGCGGCGGCGGCAACCTTGCCGTTGCCTCTGCCGACTGTGGAGCCAACGAGGCCGCCGACCACGGCACCGAGGATGGCGCCGCCGGTGTTGTTGTCGTTGCGGTAGATTTCGCGGCTTTCGTATTCAGTCCGGCATTCCCGGCGAGGTTCGCTGACCTGCTCGTATATCGGCGTTGACGAAACCACCTTTGCCCGATCGCGGAAGTCATGGCCGTCATCGGCCATCGTCGTGCCGCAAGCGAAAGTCAGCACGGCGGCAATGCCCGCAATAATCGGTCTGGCGATTCTTTGGCCGGCGGTTTTGCCCTCTTTCGGGCTCACCACATCAGGTTTCATTGCATTCATTTTCATGGTCGGACTCCTTGGTTAAGATTTGGCCGGGCTAGCGCCGCCCGCCGCTGTCATTTTTCTGCTGCTGGTAGCGGCGCTCGTAGCCATAGCCGTACCCCCGTTCTTGCTGATTGTCGTCGGCGCCCCTGTCTCGCTTGTCCTGATGGCGATTCTCCTTGCGCGCCTCGCGTTGTTCCTGTTTCCGCAAGTTGCGCTCGTCAAGGTCGTTCCTGGCGGCCAGCATCACGAAATCCCCGTTCATGAACCGCGGCTCCATGGCCCACGCCGGCCCGGCCAAGGCCAGACTGGCGATGCTGATGCTCAACAGTGCATAAAAACGGGTGTTCATTCGGTTCTCCTTCGGAAAGGCGTCGCCGCCCTTCACGCTTCGCAGTATGGGTGTGAGTCGTAACCATGCGGTTTCCCGCAGGCGTGATTTTGTAACAAGTTGTAACTGCAGGCATCTTTGCCTGCTCTCCGCTTAACAGTCGCGATGGCGCGCTGTTATATTCCCTGCATGAGCGAAAAGAAACCCCTGATTTACGTGGTGGACGACGATGCCGGCATTCGCGATTCGCTTGCCGAGTATCTGGCGGCCCAGGGTTTTGAGGTTGCCTGCGCCGACGGCGGCGTGACGCTGGATGCGCTGCTTGCGAAAGCGCGTCCGGACCTGCTGGTGCTCGACCTCATGATGCCGGGCGAGGACGGCCTTTCCATCGCCCGCCGCCTCAAAGGTCAGGCTGGCGCGGCCCCCATCGTCATGCTTTCAGCCAAGGGCGAGGACATCGACCGCATTGTCGGCCTCGAGGTTGGCGCCGATGACTATTTGCCCAAGCCTTTTAATCCGAGAGAGCTTCTCGCCAGAATTCGAGCGGTCATGCGACGCGGCACATTGACGCCGGCGAGCCTGCAGGCACCAGCTGGCATGGTCGAGTTCGGCCCGTATGTGGTCAATCTCGATGCGCGTTCGTTAAGCCGCGGCAGTGAGCAAATCGAACTGACCAGCGGCGAATTCAGCCTGCTGGAAATCTTTGTCGCCCACCCCAACCGCGCGCTGTCGCGCGACTGGCTCATGGATCGGCTGCGTGGCTTCGAGCGCGACCCCTTCGATCGAAGCATCGACGTGCGCGTGAACCGCTTGCGCAAGAAAATCGAAGACGACCCCGCAAGCCCCCGCTATATCAAGACGGTGTGGGGACAGGGTTATCTGTTCACGCCCTCCGGCAAAGCCTGACTGGTGCAAATGATCCGTTCGCTCTTCGCTCGCACGGCACTGATCCTGGCGGTGGTGTTCGTGCTGTTCCAGGCAATGGCCACGCTGGTGGTGTATCAAACCGTGGTCAAGCCAGTGGCGGAGCGATCAGCGGATGATTTGGCCGGGCTGATCGTGTTGTCGGCGCAGACTTGGGTGGAATTGCCACCTGAAGTGAGGCCGGCATTCGAACGTGAACTGGCGAAACGCCATGGCCTGCGGCTGCAGGCGGCAACCAATGGAATGCGGCCGCCGGCAGCGGCGTTCCCGTTCAGGCGGGAGATCGAACAGGCACTGTCCAGGCGCCTGGGTACGCACATCCTGCTCGAGGGCGGCGAGGAAACCCATACGGCATGGGTCGTCATGGCCATCGGCGGCCGGCAGCTGCAGGCGGGATTTTTCCCGGACCGCTATGCCATGAGGCCGCCGCTTGCTGCCGCGACGCTCGTTTCGCTCGGCGCATTGCTGGTGTTGTTCACTGCCTTGCTATTGGTGCGCCGCATCATCGTCCCGTTGGCGCGTGCTTCGCGCGCCGCAGGCGTGGTAGGCAGGGGCGGCATGCCCGAACCGTTGCCCGAAACCGGGCCGCAGGAGCTGGCCGATTTGGCGCGCCGCTTCAACCGGATGGCGCGTGAAGTGCAGGGACTGCTGGAGAACCGCACGACCCTGCTGGCGGGCATTTCGCACGATCTGCGCACGCCGCTGACCCGTCTGCAGTTGAAACTGGAACTGCTGCAAACGAAGTTCGATCCCGCAAAGCTTCAAAGCATGGAAAAGGACCTCGCTGAGATGAATGCCATGATCGGCGGCTATCTCGAGCTTGCGCGCAGCACCCAGCCGGAAGCCGCACAGGAAATCGACCTGGATGAACTGCTGCAAAGACTGGCCGAAAAACATGGAGCAGACTATCTGCCTGGCGGAACTTGCCGCTTTCGCGCCGGCCCGGGTGCACTCACGCGCATCCTCGACAACCTGCTGCAGAATGCCAATCGCTACGGTGCTGGCAAGGCTGCGCCGTCACTGCGACTGAAATGTAGCGTGAAGCATGTGGAGATTGCCGTGCTTGACTCCGGCCCCGGCATTCCCGAGGCAGAGCTGGGAAAGGTGCTGCGTCCCTTTTACCGCGTCGAATCATCGCGTGCCGCCGCGACCGGCGGCACCGGGCTGGGGCTTGCCATCGTCAAACAGCTGGCCGAGATCAACGGCTGGCAAATCCGCCTGGTCAACCGGGCTGAGGGAGGTCTGGAAGCCAGGCTCATTCTTGCCGCCTGATTGCGCCGGGACAGCCGGAAACCGCTCCAAATAAAGGTAAAATCGGGGTTTTGTGCGTTGAAGAAACTGTCGATGCAAACCTTTCAGGAACTGATCCTGGCCCTGCAGACCTATTGGGCCAAACAGGGCTGCGCGCTGCTGCAGCCCTATGACATGGAAGTCGGCGCGGGTACCTCGCATACCGCCACTTTCCTGCGCGCCCTCGGCCCCGAGCCGTGGAAGGCCGCCTACGTCCAGCCTTCGCGCCGTCCCAAGGACGGCCGCTATGGCGAGAACCCCAACCGGTTGCAGCATTACTACCAGTTTCAGGTGGTATTGAAGCCTGCGCCCGCGAACATTCTTGAGTTGTACCTCGGCTCGCTGGAAGTGCTGGGCTTCGACCTGAAAAAGAACGACGTGCGCTTCGTCGAGGACGACTGGGAAAACCCTACCCTGGGTGCCTGGGGCCTGGGCTGGGAGGTGTGGCTGAATGGCATGGAAGTCACCCAGTTCACCTATTTCCAGCAGGTCGGCGGCATTGACTGCAAACCCATCACCGGCGAAATCACCTATGGTCTGGAACGTTTGGCCATGTATTTGCAGGGCGTGGAAAACGTGTTCGACCTCAAGTGGACGGAAGGACTGACTTACCGCGACGTCTACCACCAGAACGAAGTCGAGCAGTCTACCTACAACTTCGAGCACAGCGATGTCGAGTTTCTGCTTGGCGCCTTCGGTGCGCACGAGAAGCAGGCGCAGCACCTGATGCAGCAGCAGCTTGCGCTGCCCGCTTATGAGCAGGTCTTGAAGGCGGCGCATACCTTCAACCTGCTGGATGCGCGCGGTGCCATTTCCGTCACCGAGCGCGCCGCCTATATTGGTCGCATCCGCAACCTCGCGCGCAGCGTGGCGAAAAGCTATCTGGATTCGCGCGCACGGCTTGGCTTTCCGATGGCGCCCAAGGCCTGGGCGGAGGAAGTGCTGGCACAGATCGAGAAGAAGGTGGCGTGAGCATGACGACCCCAAATCTTCTCGTGGAACTGTTTGTCGAAGAGCTGCCGCCCAAGGCACTGAAGAAGCTGGGCGAGAGCTTCGCCGAATTGCTTTCGTCCAGCCTCAGGTCGCAAGGGCTGGCAGCCGCGAATGCTCAAATTGTCGCTTATGCTTCGCCACGACGCCTGGGCGTGAGCGTACGGAGTGTGCTCAGGCAGGCTGCGGACAAGTCAATATCGCAAAAACTCATGCCGGTCGCCGTGGGGCTGGATGCCAATGGCCAGGCCACGCCAGCCTTGCTCAAGAAGCTGACTGCGCTGGGTGCAGACGCCTCGGCAGTCAGCCGGCTCAAGCGCGAGGGCGAGGGCAAGAACGAAACCCTGTTTCTCGATGTCGTCGCGCCCGGTGCGAAGCTGGCCGATGCGCTGCAGAAGGCACTGGAAGAAACGCTGGCCAGACTGCCCATCCCCAAGGTGATGACCTACCAGCTGGCCGATGGATGGGAATCGGTCAACTTCGTGCGTCCGGCGCACGGCCTGGTCGCGTTGCATGGCAGCGAGGTGGTGCCGGTTTCGGTGCTGGGCCTGATTGCGGGCCGTGAAACCCGGGGCCATCGCTTCGAGGCAAAAAACGAGATCGTCTCGGTCAGGGACGCCGGCAGTTACGCACTGCAATTGCGCGAAGAGGGCGCAGTGATCGCGAGCTTTGCAGAGCGCCGTGATGAGATCGTGCGCCAGCTGGAAGCTGCCGCAGCCAAACATGGCTTGAAGCCCATTGAGGATGAGGCGCTGCTGGACGAGGTGACCGCGCTGGTCGAGCGGCCCAATGTGCTGACCGGCCAGTTCGAGCAAACCTTCCTGGAAGTGCCCCAGGAATGTCTGATCCTGACCATGAAGGCCAATCAGAAATATTTCCCGCTGCTGGATGCGAGCGGCAAGCTCACCAACAAGTTCCTCATCGTCTCCAACATCAATCCGGCCGATGCCTCTGCGGTGACCGGCGGCAACGAGAGGGTGGTGCGCCCGCGCCTGGCCGATGCCAAATTCTTCTTCGACCAGGACCGCAAGAAGCCGCTGGAATCTCGCGTGCCGGGGCTTTCAAAAGTCGTGTACCACAACAAGCTCGGTACCCAGGGCGAGCGGGTGGAGCGGGTGATGGCGATCGCGCGCGCCATCGGCGGGAAACTGGGCAGCGCGGAGCTGGCCATGCAGGCCGACCGCGCCGCGCTCCTGGCCAAGGCCGACCTGCTCACCGACATGGTCGGGGAGTTCCCCGAGCTGCAGGGCATCATGGGCCGCTATTACGCCCAGCACGACGGCCTGGGCGATGCCATCGCCTTCGCCATTGAAGACCATTACAAGCCGCGCTTTGCCGGTGACGAGCTGCCGCGCAACGACGTGGGCGTGTGCGTGGCGCTGGCCGACAAGCTGGAAACCCTGGCGGGACTGTTTGGCATCGGCCAGATCCCCACTGGGGACAAGGATCCGTTTGCCCTGAGAAGGCATGCGCTCGGCGTGCTGCGCATTTTGATCGAGAAGGCCCTGCCGCTGAGCCTGGCCGACCTCGTCAATATCGCCTTTTCCGCGTTCGCCGATGGCACGCTGGGTAGCGCGCACGAGGAGGTCGAAACCTTCATGCTCGAGCGCCTGGGCGGCATGATGCGCGAGCAGGGCTATACGGCCAATGAGGTCGAAGCCGTGCTGTCCTTGCGCCCGGCACGCATCGACAAGGTGCCGATGCGTTTGTTGGCCGTGCGCGCTTTCTCTGCGCTGGCGGAGGCGGAAAGCCTTGCGGCCGCCAACAAGCGCGTGGGCAACATCCTCAAGAAGGTCGAAGGGGATCTGCCGTCGGCCATCGATGCCGCGCTGTTCAGGGAAACGGCAGAAATTGCGCTCTCGCAGGCGCTGGCCAGGATCAGGCCTGCCGCCGATGCCGCTTTCGAGGCCGGAGACTACACCGCCTCGCTGCAGGCGCTGGCCGCCCTGAAAACTCCGGTGGACACTTTCTTCGACGACGTCATGGTCAATGCCGATGATCCGGCGCTGAAAGCGAACCGGCTGGCACTGTTGCGCCAGCTGCACCAGACCATGAACCAGGTTGCTGATTTGGCTAAATTAGCGGCGTAAGATAGCGGGATGAAATTGATTATTCTCGACCGTGACGGGGTCATCAACTTCGACTCGGACAAGTTCATCAAGAGTCCGGACGAATGGCAGCCGATTCCAGGCAGCCTGGAGGCGGTCGCGCGCCTGAACCAGAACGGCTACCGCGTGGTGGTGGCCAGCAACCAGTCCGGTGTGGGGCGCGGCCTTTTTGACATGGCCACGCTCAATGCCATCCACGCCAAGATGCACAAGTCGCTTGCCCAGTTCGGCGGCCGTATCGATGCGGTGTTCTACTGTCCGCATGCAGCCGACAGCCAGTGCGGGTGCCGCAAGCCTCGCGCCGGCCTGTTTCAGCAGATCGCCGAGCGCTTTCATGTCGATCTGTCCGGCGTGCCCGCGATCGGCGATTCGCTGCGTGACCTGCAGGCCGCGGCGGAAGTCGGTTGCCAGCCCATGCTGGTGGAAACCGGCAAGGGCAGGAAGACGCTGAGCGCCGGGGGGCTGCCGGCTGGCACGCAGATTTTTACCGATCTGGCGGAGGCCGTGGACGCCATCCTGGGCCGCGCATGATTCTTGTTCGTTCGACTTTGTTTGCAGTGGTGCAAAGCCTGGCGACTGTCTTCTTTTCCATTATCGCGCTGCTGACCTTGCCCCTCGGGCGCTTCGCCCGCTATCGCATCATCACCCTCTGGAACCGCATTGTCGTGCAGGCTGCCCGCCTCGTTTGCGGCATTCGCTACGAAATCCGCGGCGCCGGAAACCTGCCGGACCATCCTGTCATCGTCATGGCCAAGCACCAGTCGGCGTGGGAAACGCTGGCTCTTCCCATCCTGCTGCCGCCGCAGGCCATCGTGCTGAAAAAGGAGTTGTTGTGGATTCCTTTTTTTGGCTGGGGGCTGGCCTTGACCTCGCCCATTGCCATTGACCGCAAGGCGGGCAAGGCGGCGCTCAAGCAGATCGTGGCCCAGGGAAAAGCCAGGATCCAGCAGGGTTTCTGGGTGACGATCTTTCCCGAAGGCACTCGCGTAAAACCGGGCGAGACCGGGCGCTATGGCATCGGGGGCGCCTGGCTGGCCAGCCATACCGGCACGGCGGTGCTGCCGATCGCGCACAACGCGGGCGAGGTCTGGCCGCGTCATTCCTTCATCAAGCACCCCGGCACCATTACCCTTTCCATCGGTCCGGTGATATCCTCACTGGGCAAGAAGGCCGATGCGTTGAATGAAGAAGTCAAAGCCTGGATCGAATCCGAGATGAAGCAGCTGCCCCATGCCAGAAAGCGTTAAAGACGACGTCATTCGCATCAACGGCCAGGAAATCCCCTACCGGCTCACCCGTTCCCGCCGCCGCACCCTGGGCCTGTCTGTCACCGAGTCCGGCGTGCGCGTCAATGTGCCGAAATGGGTCAGCCAGGCGGAAATCGACCAGTTCCTGCAGGAGCGCATCCAGTGGCTCCTGCGCAACCTGGAGAAAATCGAGCAGAATCGCCGCGAGCAGCCGGTTCTGGGTCATGGCGAAACCGTGTTCTACCTGGGAGTGCCGCTGCAGATTCGTGTGGCGCCCTGCCTGTTTTCCGATGTCCGCCGCAACGGCCGCATGCTCTGGGTGTCGAGCCTTGACGATGCTTCCGTGCCCGAACTGGTGCGAACCTGGTTTCGTGACCGTGCCCTGCCGCTGCTGAAGCGCCGGCTCATGATCCATGCGCGCAAGCAGGGTGGACGCATCCCGCAGTTCGAACTGTCCGACGCGCGTACCCAGTGGGGCATCTGCCACCCGGATGGCCGCATCCGCCTGAACTGGCGGCTGGCACAGGCGCCGCTGTCGATCATCGATTATGTCGCGGCGCACGAAGTCGCCCATCTGGTGCATCCCGACCATTCACAGCGGTTCTGGCGGCAGGTCGAGAACCTCTGTCCGGATTCGGAAACGGCTCGTGAGTGGCTGAATCGCCACGGCCACAAGCTGATGATTTAGGAGTTAAGATGAGCATTTTGCATACCATGCCGCGGGGGGCGCCCGGAAGCGTTGGACGAGGGGCTCCCGAAGGGGGATCGGTCCGCATGAGGAAGTGTTTCCCGAAGTCACGGAGGGTTGGATCATGAGAATTCTTCATACCATGCTGCGGGTCGGCAACCTGGACAGGTCGATCGACTTCTACACCAAGGTCCTCGGCATGAAACTATTGCGCCGCAAGGATTACCCCGATGGCAAGTTCACGCTTGCCTTCATCGGCTACGACACCGAGGACAAAACCGCGGTGATCGAACTGACCCAAAACTGGGGCGTGGAAAGCTATGAACTGGGCACCGCCTACGGCCATATCGCGATTGAAGTCGATGACGCCTACAAGGCCTGCGAGCAGGTCAAGGCAAGCGGCGGCAACGTGACGCGCGAAGCCGGACCGATGAAGCACGGTTCCTCCGTGATCGCGTTCGTGCAGGATCCCGATGGCTACAAGATCGAGTTTATCCAGAAAGGCACGGCGGGCTGGACCCGCGACGGCGACTAAGCTTTTGGCAATTCCGGTTTCAACTCTGAAGAAATTCCCGGCATGAACAGACTTTATTTCTACGGACACAACTGCTTCGTGGTGGAAACCGCCGCTGCGCTCTTCATCATCGATCCCTGGCTGAGTCCGCAAGGCGCTTTCTTCGGCAGCTGGCACCAGTTTCCGGACAACACCCATCTCCGCCAACCCTTGGTTGAGCGAGCGTCGGAAAAAGACACCTATGTGTATCTGACGCATGAGCACCGCGACCATTATGATCCCGAGACCCTGGCGCTGCTGGCTGCGGCGGCGCGGTTTCGCGGGTTTTTCATCCCGAAATTCCATGATGCGTATCTGCGCGAGCACCTCGAAGTTTACGGAAAACCAGTGACGGAAGTCGCCGATGCCGACAGGCAGGCTGTCACGCCCGATATCGACATCCAGGTTTTCATCAGCGATATCGGCGTCAACCATGACAGCGCCGTGCTGGTCACAACCCCCGGCTTCACTCTGCTCAACCAGAACGACTGCAAGATCTTCGACCGCCTGCGGACAGTCGACTTGCCCAAAATCAACTACTACAGCGTGCAGTTCTCGGGGGCGACCTGGCACCCGGTCTGTTTCCGCATGCCGGAAGCGGAAAAGCGCCGCATCTCCGAGAAGAAGGTCGCGATCAAGTTCAACAACGTGCTCGGCGCCATTCGCCACCTGCAGCCCGATTTTTATCTGCCGGCTGCGGGTCCGGCGGTTTTTCCGTTTCTCGACGAGAAGCTCAGCACCGAGCCGGGCAGCATCTTCACACATCAGCCCGAGCTGGTCGCTTTTCTCAACGCCCAGGGCGTCAGCAACGTGCTGTGCCCGCGCCCCGGCGACGAGGTCTCGCCGGCCACCACCACCGAGCCGATCCCGCGCCCCACGCATGAAGCATTCCTGAAGCTCGGAGCAGGCAAGCCGGATGTCTGGGGCGAACTGGAGCCGGACTTCGATGCGGATTCCCTGGTGGCGGCAGTCGACGAGCGTCTGGACCAGATATGGGACCTCGAGATTCCTGAAGACACGCCGCGCATCGTTTTCAGCTGGGGCGAGGGCGAACAGGATTGCCTCACCATCGACCTTGTCAACAGGCGCGTCGAGCGCGGGCTGACCGGCTCCGGCGCCTGCCTCAAGCTGATCGCGGGGGAAAAGTATTTCTGGCTGATGCACAGCGGCGAGCGCTGGCAGGACGTGTATCTCAGCCTGCAGGCCGAGGTCGAGCGCGTGCCCGACGTGTTCAACTCCATCGCCAACGTGTTCGTGTTCAGCGACCCCTCGAATGTACGCGACGCCCTGCTTTCAACGCTGCACATTCCCAAGGAGCGCATCGAGCGCACCTGGAACGGCAGGAAATGCAAGATGGACCGCTATTGTCCGCACCAGGGCGCGGATCTCGGCAACGCGCACATTACCGAGGAGGGTTTCCTGGTGTGCCCACGCCACGGCTGGCAGTTTGACCTCAACAACGGCGGCCGCTGCACCGCCAGCTCGGATACGATCAACTGCGAAGTTGCCGACTAGGGCTGGCGCGGCAGGGCCGCGAGTTTTTCAAACTCGGCCACGCCAAGGTTCTCGGCGCGCAGGCCGGGATCGATCCCGGTCAGTTTGAAGGCTTCCTCGCCGAGCAGTTTTCCCAGCGTGTTGCGCAGGGTCTTGCGCCGCTGCGAGAAGGCGGCAGCAACGATTTCCGCGAAACGACCTTCATCGAGCTCGGGGTAGCTGCCCGGCGCCTTGGGGATCAGTCGGACCACCGCGGAGTCGACCTTGGGCGGCGGGTCGAAAGCTTCCGGCGGCACGTCCAGCAGCCATTCCATGTGGAAGCGCCGCTGCAACATCACCGATAGCCGCCCATAAGCGTGGGTCGAGGGTTCTGCGACCATGCGATCGACGACTTCCTTCTGCAGCATGAACGTCATGTCGACGATGGCCCCGGCGTAATCCATCAGGTGGAACAGCAGGGGGCTGGAGATGTTGTAGGGGAGGTTGCCGCAAACGTGGATCCCCTGTCCCAGGCTGCCGAAATCGAATTTCAGCGCATCGCCCTCGTGGATGTTCAGACGCTGCGGCGGGAATTCCTTCTTGAGCCGGGCGATGATGTCGCGGTCGAGCTCCACCACGTGCAGGTGCGGAATGCGCTCTAGCAGCGGCCGCGTCAGCGCGCCGAGGCCGGGGCCGATTTCCACCAGCGGCTCATCCGCGCGCGGATGGATGGCGCTGACGATGGCGTGGATGATGCCTTCGTCGACCAGGAAATGCTGCCCGAAGCGCTTGCGCGGGATGTGCTTCATGCGCGCTTGCCGGCCAGGCCGATCGCCAGCTGAATGGCGGCCAGCAGGCTGCCGGTCTCGGCCTTGCCGCTGCCTGCCAGCTCCAGCGCGGTGCCGTGGTCGACCGAGGTGCGGACGAAGGGCAGGCCCAGGGTGACATTGATGCCTTCGCCAAAGCTCGCGTATTTCAGCACCGGCAGGCCCTGATCGTGGTACATGGCCAGCACGGCGTCGGCAGGGTGCTTCCGGAGCTGCGCGAAAAGCGTGTCGGCGGGCAGCGGCCCGGACAGCGCCATGCCCT
Organism: Thiobacillaceae bacterium; assembly: GCA_036734185.1. Taxonomy (GTDB): domain Bacteria; phylum Pseudomonadota; class Gammaproteobacteria; order Burkholderiales; family Thiobacillaceae; genus UBA6918. The sequence goes on from DAIMZB010000026.1 coordinate 17,318, forward strand.
GCCCACGCAGCTTGTCGAGCACGGGCTCGATGACTTCGATTTCCTCATGCCCAAGGTGCCCTGACTCGCCGGCGTGCGGATTGAGTCCGCAGACGGCGATATGTGGCCTGGCAATGCCGAACTTTTCCACCAGATCGCGGTTCAGGATGGCGAGTACCTGTTCCAGCGAATTGCGGGTCAGGGCGGCGGAGACATCTTTCAGCGGCAGGTGCGTGGTCGCGAGGGCCACGCGCAGGCCGCCGCCGGTAAGCATCATCACCACCTTTTTCGTGCCGGATTTCTCCGCCAGGTATTCGGTGTGCCCGGTAAACGGCATGCCGGCATCGTTGATGATGCCCTTGTGCACCGGGCCGGTGACCATGGCATCGTGGCGGCCGCTCATGCAGCCTTCCAGCGCGGCATCCAGCAAGGCAAGCACGTGTTTGCCATTGCGGGCATCCAGTGTGCCTGCGATGACGGGAGCCGCCAGCGCGAAGGACTGCACCGCCAATTGTCCGTGCTGGTGTTCGGGCGTGGGGTCTGCTTCGCGCAACTCGATCAGCCGCACCGCCTTGCCCAGCTGGGCGGCCCGCGCTGACAGGACGTCAAGGTTGCCCAGAATGCGCAGGCGGCAAGGCAGCCGCATGCCCGCCATGGCAATGGCAAGGTCGGGCCCGACGCCGGCAGGTTCGCCGCAAGTGTAGGCAATCGTGGGAAGTGTGCTCATGGAGGGCTCGAAGAAAAAAGCCGCCTAGAAGGCGGCCTTCAGTTTACAGGCGCAGCAGGCTTATTGAACAGGCCGGAGTTCGACATAGGCCTGATCGCGCACCTGGCGCACCCAGTCTTCCACCGCCTCGTCGAGCTTGCGCTCGCGTATGGCCTGGCGCGCAAGCAGACGCTGCCTTTCTGCCGTGACATCCTGCTGGCGGCTGGCTCTTACACACATCTGACGCTGCCG
>DAIMZB010000027.1:0-17316 GCA_036734185.1 Thiobacillaceae bacterium
TGGCCGCCCTCGCGCGTGAGGTGGTAGCTGGCAGACGTGCGGTCGGGCGTGAAGGCGACGCCTTGCGCTACCAGCCAGTCGATCATTTCCTTGCCCTGGCTGACCACGAAGCGGGTGACGGCTTCGTCGCACAGGCCGGCGCCGGCGACAAGGGTGTCGCGGATATGGTTTTCCACCGAGTCATGACTGTCCAGCACAGCTGCGATCCCGCCCTGCGCCCAGGCGCTGGCGCTGTCCAGCAGCTCGCGCTTGGTCAGGATGGTGACGTGCTTGTGCTCGGCGAGGTGGAGCGCGGTGGTGAGTGCGGCCAGGCCGCTGCCGATGATGAGGACTTCGCTGCTGTGCATGATTGGATGCTAATCATAAGGCGGAAAGGCCCGGAAACCCTGCCGGACTGAACTTTTTTTGCGGGCGCGGGTCGGAAAAGGCGTAGTACGCTCGCATATACTAAGCAAAATATAAAGTGCTGTTAGGGGGGATTGTGGATCGCGAGGTTGACCAGGAACTGGTCGAACGGGCGCAAAAAGGCGACAAGCGGGCTTTTGAACTGCTGGTGCTCAAGTACCAGCGCAAGCTTGCGCGCCTGCTGTCGCGCATGGTGCGCGACCCGGCCGAAATCGAGGACATTACCCAGGAGTCCTTCATCAAGGCCTATCGCGCGCTGCCTCAGTTTCGCGGGGAAAGCGCATTTTATACCTGGCTGTACCGCATCGCGGTGAATACGGCCAAGAATTACCTGGTGGCGCGGGGGCGCCGGGCGCCGACCACGACCGAGTTCAGCAGCGAGGAAGCGGAGGGCTTCGAGGATGCCGAACTGTTGCGCGACATCGCCACGCCGGACGCGGAGCTGCAGACCAAGCAGATCGCGAATGCAGTGAACAAGGCAGTCGAAGCATTGCCGGAAGAGTTAAGGACAGCCATCACGCTGCGCGAGATCGAAGGCATGTCTTATGAGGAAATCGCGCAAATGATGGATTGTCCGATCGGCACCGTGCGCTCGCGGATTTTTCGCGCGCGCGAGGCGATCGCGGAGAAAATACGCCCCCTGCTGGGCACCGGCAAGGACAAGAGGTGGTAACTATGAAAACCCTGAAACAGCATGCAGTGCCCGAAGACATGCCAACTGACTGGCTGTCCGATCTGGTCGATGGCGAAGCTGCCGTCCCTGCCCGGGAAGCCGCCATCCGGCGACTTTGTCAGAGCGGAGCAGAGAAGGAGCGCTGGGCGCTTTATCACGGCATTGGCGACATCATGCGCGGGACGCCGCTACTTTCGCAGGATTTTCAGCAGACATTCAGTGCGCGCCTGGCTGCCGAGCCAACTGTGCTGGCGCCGCGCGTGCGCCGCTATGCGGCCCCCGCTGTCATGGCACTGGCCGCTTCGCTGGCTGTGGTCTCCGTCATTGCAGTGATGCCCGATCTGGGCGGCAGCGGCCAGGCGGCCAGCCAGCATCTGGCCAAGAATCCCCCCCCGCGGGACATGGATGCGCAAATTGCGCCGTACCTGGTGGCGCATCAGGAGTATTCGGTCGTCGCGGTGGCCTCGCCCTATCAACGCGCGGTGATGCAAGTAGACGAGCCCGCAAAATGAGGTCGTCTGCCCTTTCGCTGGGCCCGCTGCTGCTGGTTCTTGCGCTGGCTGCCCAGTTTGCGCATGCGGCGGACGCCATCGATTGGCTCAATCGGGCCAACAAGGCGGCCCAGCAGCTGAATTACACCGGCACTTATGTCTATCGCCACGGCGAGCGCGAGGAGGTGCTGAGGGTTTCGCACCGCGTCGAGGGCAAGCAGGACCTCCAGAAAATCGAGGTACTGGACGGTCCGCACCGTGAGTTCATCCGCATCAACGACAACGTTTATTGCCACCTTGCAGACGGCAAGACCGTACGCATCGACAAGAGCGCCGCGCAGCGCTTCTTCCCGTCGGTCGTGCCCAATGACCCGGTGCGTTTGAACCAGTACTACATTCCCAAGCTAGGGGGCAATGGCAAGGTGGCCGGCCAGGACTGCCAGATCGTCATCCTGGAACCGCGCGACCAGTACCGCTATACCCAGATGATCTGGATAGACCGTGCCAGTTCGCTGCCGCTCAAATCGCAAATCGTCAACAGCCGCGGCGTGCCCGTCTCGACTTTCGTTTTTTCGGAGATCGAGATCGGCAACCGGCCGGACAAGTCGCTGTTCGAGGTGCGCATGGCGGGCAAGCGCACCCAGGTGGCCGGCACGGCAGGAACGCTTGACGACGTCTGGGTGCTGACTCCGCCACCGGGATATGTGCGCATTATCGAATCGATGCGCCCTCTGCCCGGCATCAAGACCCCCGTGCTGCACAGCGTCTATTCCGACGGCATAAGCAACCTGTCGGTATTCATAGAGCCGATCCTCGACGATGACAGCGTCGGCCTGGAAGGCTTGTCCACTGAAGGCGCCATGAACGTCTATGGCCGGCGCGTGGAAGGCCACAAGGTCACGACCCTGGGCGAAGTGCCGCCCGCGGCACTGCTGGATACGGCCAATTCAGTTCATAAGAAATAGGGTGCATCGACATGCTGGAACAGCACGCGATTGTCCTGAAAACCGAAGCGGGCAAGGCCTGGGTGGAAGCGCGCGAGTCGGGCACCTGCGGCAGCTGCGGTTCCGGCGGCTGTTCCACCCGCAGGCTCGCCGACCTGTTTGGCCGGCGCGAGCGCGCCTTCCCGGTGGACAACGTGCTGCAGGTTGAGGCCGGCGAGCGGGGGGTGATCGGCATTCCCCCAGGCGCGCTCTTGAGGTCGGCGTTCCGTCTTTATGGCCTGCCGCTGTTGCTGCTGATTGCGGGCGGCTTGGCCGGCCAGCATTACCAAGGGGACGCGGGCGCCGTTGCCGGCGCGGCGGCCGGGATGATTCTGGCTGCGCTGGCGCAAAGATTCCGCACTTCATCCCATGCCTGGCAGCCGGTCATGCTGCGGCGCGAGAACGAGATACCACTTGTTGCTAGATCATGTTGAAGGGGTTGGCCATGAAGCGTTCCATTCTCAGAAGCGTATTCGGTGCGGTTTCCCTGTTTGCTGTCCTGCTGCTTGCCGTGCCGGCGCAGGCAGCCACGCTGGACGTCGCGGATCTGGTCGAGAAGTACGGCCCTGCGGTGGTCAACATCAGCACCACTAAAATTGTCCAGCAGCGTTCCCAGGGTGTTTCCCCCTTTCCTGAAAACGATGAGATGTTCGATTTCTTCCGCCGCTTCATGCCGCCAGGCGCCGGCCCGCGCGGCGGCCCGATGCGCGAGATTCCGGCGCGCGGGGAAGGCTCCGGCTTCATTGTCAGCGGCGACGGCTACATCCTGACCAACGCCCATGTGGTGCAGGGTGCGGACGAGGTGACGGTCAAGCTCACCGACAAGCGCAAGTTCACTGCCAAGGTGATCGGCTATGACACCCGCACCGATATTGCCGTGATCAAGATCAATGCCGGCAACCTCCCCACGGTCAGCATCGGCGACCCGGACAAGCTGCGCGTGGGCGAGGCCGTGGTGGCCATCGGCTCGCCGTTCGGGTTCGAGAACAGCGTGACTTCCGGCATCGTTTCCGCCAAGGGCCGCTCGCTGCCTTCCGAGAACTACGTGCCCTTCATTCAGACCGATGTCGCGGTCAACCCCGGCAACTCGGGCGGGCCGCTGTTCAACCAGCATGGGGAAGTGGTCGGCGTGAACTCGCAGATCTACAGCCGCAGCGGCGGCTACCAGGGATTGTCCTTCGCCATACCGATCAACCTGGCCATGAATGTCGCCAGCCAGATCAAGGCCACCGGCAAGGTTTCGCGCGGCTGGCTGGGCGTGTCCATCCAGGAGGTCAGCTCGGACCTGGCCGAGTCTTTTGGGCTTGACCGCCCGCGCGGGGCCCTGATTTCCGAGGTTCAGGAAGGCAGTCCGGCAGCCAAGGGCGGCCTGCAAGCCGCCGACGTGGTGCTGAAGTTCGACGGCATCCCCATCGAGAGCTCTGGCGCCCTGCCGCGCGTGGTCGGCAACACCAAGCCGGGCGCCAAGGTGACGGTGCAGGTCTGGCGCAAGGGCGCGTTCAAGGATCTCGCCGTCGTCGCAGGCGAGATGCCGGCAGACGACAAGGTTGCCCTTGGCTCCGGCGACCAGAAATCCTATTCGCGCGGCGGCCTAGTACTGTCCGAACTGACCCCGGAGCAGCGCAAGGAACTCAAGCTCGACAGCGGCCTGCTGGTGCAGGAAGTTGCGGGGGATGCCTTGCGCGCCGGCATCCGCGAAGGCGATCTCATCCTGGCGGTGAACAACACCGAAGTACGCACGGTCGAGCAGTTCCGAAAATTGATTGGCGCGGTGGCTGCTGGCAAGAGCGCTGCCATTCTGGTGCGGCGCGGCGATGCTTCGCTGTACATTCCGTTGAAAATATCCGGCGGCAATGAGTAGGACCCTGACCCTGCTGGGCCGGACCGGTTGCCACCTGTGCGAGGATATGCAGGCGGCGCTGAAGCCCTGGGCCGCCCGTTTCCAGTTTGCCGTCGAGGAAATCGACATTACCGGCAAGGCCGAGCTGGAGGCGCGCTACGGCTGGGATATCCCGGTGCTTTTTGCCGGGGAAACCGAGATTTGCCGGCATTTCCTGGACCCCGCGGCGTTGCAGTCGTGGATTACCGGACAGGGCTGAAATCCGTTAAAATCCGAGCAGTTATCTAATCCCTGGCGGGCACGGAAACGTGCCCGTTCGTTTGTGTCGCAAAATCTGATCCGCAACTTCTCCATCATCGCCCACATCGACCACGGCAAGTCCACCCTGGCTGACCGCATCATCCATCTGTGCGGGGGGCTGTCCGACCGCGAAATGGAAGCCCAGGTGCTGGATTCCATGGATCTGGAGAAAGAGCGCGGCATCACCATTAAGGCCCAGACCGCGGCGCTCGAGTACAAGGCGAAAGACGGCAAGACCTACTTCCTCAACCTCATCGATACCCCCGGGCACGTCGATTTCTCGTATGAGGTCTCGCGCTCCCTTTCGGCCTGCGAAGGTGCGCTGCTGGTAGTGGACGCCTCGCAGGGCGTTGAGGCGCAGACCGTGGCCAATTGCTACACCGCCATCGACCTGGGCGTGGAAGTGGTGCCCGTGCTGAACAAGATCGACCTGCCCTCGGCCGACCCCGACCGCGCGGCGCAGGAAATCGAGGACATCGTCGGCATCGATGCCACCGACGCGGTGCGCTGTTCGGCCAAGACCGGCGTGGGCGTGCCCGACATCCTCGAGGCGGTCGTGGCCAAAGTGCCGGCGCCGCGCGGCGACGAAGCCGCGCCGCTCAAGGCGCTGGTCATCGACTCCTGGTTCGACAACTACGTCGGCGTGGTCATGCTGGTGCGCGTGGTGGACGGCGCGCTGAAACCCAAGGACAAGATCAGGCTCATGGCCACCGGCGCGAGCTACCTGTGCGAGCAGGTCGGGGTGTTCACGCCCAAGTCGCGGCAGAGGGAATCCCTGTCCGCTGGCCAAGTGGGCTTCATCATCGCCGGCATCAAGGAACTCAAGGCCGCGCAGGTGGGCGACACCGTGACGCTGGTCGACCGCCCCGCCAGTGAGCCGCTGCCCGGCTTCAAGAAAATCCAGTCGCAGGTGTTCGCCGGCCTCTATCCGGTCGAGTCGCACGACTACGACTCCCTGCGCGACGCGCTGGAGAAGCTGCAGCTGAACGATGCCGCGCTGCAGTTCGAGCCCGAAGTCTCGCAGGCATTGGGCTTCGGATTCCGCTGCGGCTTTCTCGGCCTTCTGCACATGGACATCGTGCAGGAGCGGCTGGAGCGCGAGTTCGACCAGAATCTCATCACCACTGCGCCGACCGTGGTGTATCAGGTACAGCTGAAGGACGGCTCCATGGTGGAGGTGGAGAACCCCTCCAAGCTGCCCGACCTGGGCAAGATCGAGACCATCCTCGAGCCCATCATCACCGCCACCATTTTCGTGCCCGAGGACTACCTGGGCAACGTGATGACGCTGTGCAACCAGAAGCGCGGCATTCAGCTGGACATGAAATACGTCGGCCGCCAGGTCATGCTCAAGTACGACCTGCCGATGAACGAGGTGGTGATGGACTTCTTCGACAAGCTCAAGTCCACCTCGCGCGGCTATGCTTCCCTGGATTACGAGTTCAAGGAATTTCGCCCGGCCGACCTCGTCAAGCTCGACATCCTGGTCAACGGCGACAAGGTCGATGCGCTCTCCCTCATCGTGCACCGCTCGAACTCGGTGTTCCGTGGGCGCGAACTTGCCGCCAAGATGCGCGAACTGATTCCGCGCCAGATGTTTGACGTGGCGGTGCAGGCGGCCATCGGCGCCCAGATCATCGCGCGCGAAAACGTGAAGGCGCTGAGGAAAAACGTGCTGGCCAAGTGCTATGGCGGCGACATTACCCGAAAGAAAAAGCTGCTGGAAAAGCAGAAGGAAGGCAAAAAGCGCATGAAACAGGTCGGCAACGTGGAAATCCCGCAGGAGGCCTTTCTCGCCATCCTACAGGTCGGTGACAAGTAATGGACGCACTGACAATCATCCTGCTTGTCATGCTGATCGCGGGCGTGGGGCTGGTCTTCAATGGCATTGCCAGCCTGCCGCTGCTGTTGCTGCTTGCGACCGTCATCACCGGGGCCATCTGGCTTTGGGACAGGTTTGTGCTTTCGAAGAAGCGTGCTCCGGACGAAGAGCGCACGACCGGCGTCGAATATTCGGTCAGCCTGTTCCCGGTGATCCTGCTGGTGTTCCTGCTGCGCTCCTTCCTGGTGGAGCCGTTTCGCATTCCCTCCGGTTCGATGATGCCAACGCTGCTGTCAGGCGATTTCATCCTCGTCAACAAGTACACCTGGGGCATCCGCCTGCCTGTGCTGGACAAGAAGATCATCGACATCAATGACCCGCAGCGCGGCGAGGTCATGGTGTTCCACTTCCCCGAGGATCCCTCGGTCGACTACATCAAGCGCATCGTCGGCACGCCGGGCGACATGGTGGAGTACCGCAACAAGCGCCTGACCATCAACGGCCAGCCCCTCGCGTACCGCGAAAACGGCACTTTCAGTTTTGAGACGGGCGGACTGAATTACGTCACCGGCATCGTCTATCAGGAAAAACTGGGCGAACACGAGCACGCCGCGATGACCATTCCGGGCATTCCTGGCGTAGTGCAGGAACAGCTGAAAACCTTCCCACACCAGGAAAACTGCACCTACAATGAAGACGGATTTGCCTGCCGCGTGCCGCAGGGACACTACTTCATGATGGGGGACAACCGCGATGGCAGCAACGACAGCCGCTATTGGGGCTTCGTGCCTGAGCGCAACATCGTCGGTAAGGCGTTCTTCATCTGGATGAATTTTGGCGATTTCAAGCGCATAGGCACGATCATCAAATAAAACAGGAGGCAACATGATCAATCGCCGGCAACAACGCGGCCTTACCATGGTGGGGCTGGTGCTATGGGGAATTGTCATCGTGTTCGTGGCGCTGATCGCCATGAAACTGATTCCTGCCTACACGGAGTTCCTGACCATCAAGAAGATACTGAATGACATCGGCAGTGAAGTCGGGGCCAAGAACATGAGCAACGAGGACATCCGCGACCGCTTCACCCGGCGCGCGATGATCGACAATATCTCCACGATCAGGGCTTCCGATCTCAAGATCAACCGTGAAAACGGCAGGACGGTGGTGTCCGTCGAATACGCCTACCAGACCCCTCTGGTGGGCAACGTCAGCCTGCTGGCGGACTTCTCGGCCAATTCCGATGGCAGGGAAAGCAAGGTAGCCCAAGGGATTGAGTAACTCGCTTGCCCGACTGACTGGCAGCCTGGGCTACACCTTCCGTCAGGAAGGCCTGCTCAGGCAGGCGCTCACGCACCGAAGCTACAGCGCCCAGCACAACGAGCGCCTGGAGTTTCTGGGCGATTCGGTGCTCAACTGCACCATAGCCAAGGCCCTGTACGACACCTTTCCCAACCTGCCGGAAGGCACCCTGTCGCGCATGCGCGCGAATCTTGTCAAACAGGACACCCTGGCCGGAATCGCCATGCGCCTGAAGCTGGGGGACTACCTGCTGCTGGGCGAGGGCGAGCTCAAGAGCGGCGGTTTCCGGCGCCCGTCGATTCTGGCCGACACGCTGGAATCGATTTTTGGCGCGGTTTTTCTGGACGCGGGCTTCGAGGCCGCGCAGGCGGTCGTGCTGGGCCTGTTTGAACACACCATTTCCAGCATCGACCCCAACGCCTCGGGCAAGGACGCCAAGACCCGCCTGCAGGAATGGTTGCAGGGCAAGCGTCATCCCCTGCCGGACTACCAGCTGGCCGGCACGCGCGGTGAGGCGCACGACCAGGTTTTTGTGGTCGCCTGCCATATCCCGGTGCTTGGCATCACTGCCCAGGGCCAGGGCAGAAGCCGCCGTGCCGCTGAACAGGAAGCCGCACTCGAGGTTCTCAAGCAGGTGGGTGAGGCCAAGTGACGGATTCGCATCGCGCTGGCTACATCGCCATCGTGGGCCGGCCCAACGTGGGCAAGTCCACCCTGCTCAACAAGCTGGTCGGGCAGAAAGTCAGCATTACCTCGAGGAAAGCGCAGACCACGCGCCACCGGGTATTGGGCATTCGCACCGATCCCGATACCCAGTTTATTTTTGTCGACACGCCCGGCTTCCAGACGCGCCACGGCGGACGCATGAACACCGCACTCAACCGCAGCGTGCGGCAGACGCTGGCGGACGTGGACGCCGTGCTGGTGCTGGTGGAGGCCGGCCGAATGAATGCGGGCGACCGCCAGGTGATGAAACTGCTGCCAGACGACCGCCCGGTGCTGCTGGTGGTGAACAAGCAGGACGAACTCAAGGACCGCGGTGCCATGCTCGAGTATTTGCAGAAAGCCTCCGCGGAACATGCCTTCACCGAAATCGTGCCGGTGTCGGCCAAGCATGGCACCGGGCTCGACGAGCTCTTGAAGACCCTGGCCAGGCACCTGCCCGAGGGCGAGGCGCTTTACGGCGAGGACGACGTCACCGACCAGACCGAACGGGTGCTGGCCTCGGAACTGATACGCGAAAAGCTGTTCCGCCTGTGCGGCGATGAAATTCCCTATGCGACTGCGGTGGTCATCGACAAGTTCGAGGAAGAGGGCAACCTGCGCCGCATTTTTGCCACCATCCTGGTCGATCGCGACAGCCAGAAGGCGATAGTCATCGGCAAGGGTGGCGAGAAACTGAAAGCCATTTCCACCCAGGCGCGCCAGGACATGGAGCAGGCCTTCGATGCCAAGGTCTACCTCGAAGTCTGGGTCAAGGTCAAAGGCGGGTGGGCAGACGATGTGCGGCTGCTGAAGTCGCTCGGCATCGAGTGAGCCGTTTGTCGCCGCCCGGGGTTCATCGCTAGGCGTTCACTTGACCATGGCACAGGCCCGCATCGACAACGAACCCGGCTTTGTCCTGCACAGCTACCCCTTCCGCGAGACTTCGCTGGTAGTGGAAGTGTTCACGCGCCATCACGGGCGCATGGCACTGGTGGCGCGCGGCGCGCGCCGGCCCCGCTCCGCCCTGCGCGGCCAGGTGCAGCCTTTCACGCCGCTCTTGCTGTCCTGGTTCGGCAAAGGCGAGGTGCGCACCCTGCACGGTGCCGAATGGCAGGGCGGGCTGGCGCCGCTTTCCGGCATGCCGCTGCTGTGCGGTTTCTACCTCAACGAGCTGCTGCTCAAGCTGCTGGCACGCGACGACCCGCACGAAACCCTGTTCGATTACTACCTCGCCACGCTCTCCGAACTTTCACAATTTTCCGAGCACAACCTGGAGCGCGTGCTGCGCCGCTTCGAGCGCCACCTGCTGTCTGAAATAGGCTATGCCGCGACTTTCCACGAGGAGGCGGAGACCGCGCGGCCGGTGCGGGAAGAGCAGGCCTATCATTTTGTGCCAGAACGCGGACCCTATGCGGGCGAGGGCGCCGGTATCCCGGTGTCCGGCCGCACGCTGCTGGACATGGACCAGGACCGTTTCGACTCCCCGGCGACCCGTGCCGAGGCCAAACAGCTGATGCGCGCACTCATCAATCACCATCTTGGCGGCAAGCCGCTTTATACTCGCCAGATGTTGAAGGAACTCATCGAAAAATGATCTATCTCGGCGTCAACATCGACCATATCGCCACCCTGCGCCAGGCCCGCAAGACCCGCTATCCGAGCGTGGTGGAGGCGGCGCTGCAGGCGGAAACCGCCGGCGCCGACAGCATTACCCTGCATTTGCGCGAAGACCGCCGCCATATCCAGGACGAGGACGTCGAGATCCTGCGCAGCGTGCTGAAGACCCGGATGAACCTGGAAATGGCGGTGACGCCCGAAATGCTGGCGATTGCCGCGTGCGTGAAGCCGCAGGACGTCTGCCTGGTGCCGGAAAAGCGCGAGGAGCTCACCACCGAGGGCGGCCTCGATGTTGCCGCGCAGTTGGGCCGGGTGCGCGATGCCTGCGCGCAAATGAAAGAAACTGGCGTGCGCGTGTCGCTATTCATCGACGCCGATTACAAACAGCTGGAGGCAGCGCGCGAGTGCGGTGCGCCGGTGGTAGAGATTCACACCGGCCACTACGCCGATCTGGAAGATCCGGTCGCCCGGCACCATGAGCTTGACCGCATTCGCAAGGCGGTTTCCTACGGTCTGGGGCTGGGCCTCACCGTCAACGCGGGCCACGGGCTCACTTACCACAACGTGCAGCCGGTTGCGGCCATCTCTGGCGTGCACGAGCTCAACATCGGCCACGCCATCGTGGCACAGGCGCTATTCACCGGCTGGCAGCCGGCGGTCGCGGAAATGAAGCGGCTGATGGTGGAGGCGGCGGCGCGCAGGGCCTAGCCGCCCGCTCTAGTGTTTTTCGTCGACGACGGCATGCCCCATCAGCTTGTCGATAACGGCGATGCCGATGGCCGACAGCACGAAAGTCATGTGGATGGTGACCTGCCAGAGCATGGTCTTCTCGTCCAGGTTGTGCGCGTTGATGAAGGTTTTCAGCAGATGGATGGACGAAATGCCGATGATGGCGGTCGCCAGCTTGACCTTCAGCACGTTGGCGTTGACGTGCGACAGCCAGTCCGGTTCGTCCGGGTGGCCTTCCAGACCCAGCCGTGAGACGAAGGTTTCGTAGCCGCCCACGATGACCATGATGAGCAGGTTCGAGATCATCACCACGTCAATCAGGCCCAGCACCAGCAGCATGATTTTCTCTTCCGTCAGATGCGGCGTTTCCAGCACCAGGTGGCTGAGTTCCACCCAGAACAGATAGACATAAACTGCCTGGGCGATGATCAGCCCGAGGTAGAGAGGCAGCTGCAGCCAGCGGCTGCCGAACAGTAGGGCCGAGATGGGTTTGAGTCGAGACTGTCCGGGATGCATCGTGTGTCTGTATTGAAAGTTGGATTCGCCGAATTCTATCAGGACGCGGCGGCTCCGGTGTCGCCATCCACATAGAGCCAGCGCCCGTTTTCCTTAACGAAGCGGCTGGCTTCCTGCATTTTGTACGCACGCCCATTGACCTTGTAGCGTGCAATGAATTCCACGAGGGCGTGGCTGTCATCCATCTGCTCGTGCCTCAGTACCGTGAGCCCGACCCATTTAGGCGCCGGCTGCGCGGCCAGGCCGAGGGCGGCGGGGCGCGTGGAGCCGTGCCAGGTCGAGAGCAGGTAGGCTTCATCGCCCAGCACATAGGCGGCATAGCGGGAGCGCATGAGCGCCTCTGCCGTGGCGGCGGGCTCGCCGCCGGCAAGGTGGCGTCCGCAACAACCATCAAAGGCGTTGCCGCTGCCGCAGGGGCAGGCACTTACCTTTTCCTTTGCCACCACCAGTACAGGGCGATGCCCGCCATCATCGCCAGCACCAGGGCGGCGGTGATCTGCTTCACGTACTGGCGGATCAGATCCTCGTTGCCGCCGATGTGCCAGCCGAGGGCGGCGAGGATGAGCGACCAGATGCCGGCGCCGAGGCAGGTGTAGAACGCGAACTTGCCGTAATGCATGCGCGCGAGGCCTGCGGGCAGGGAAATCAGGTGGCGGATGCCGGGGATGAGGCGGCCGGTGAAGGTGGAGATGGCGCCATGCCTGAGGAAGAAGGCGTCGGTCTTGTGCAGCAGCTCGGGCCGGACGAAGAAATACCTGCCCCAGCGTTCCAGGAACGGACGGCCCACCCACAGCGCGAACACGTAATTGAGGGTGGCGCCTGTCAGGCTTCCCAGGGTGGAGGCGAGCACGATGAGGGTGAAGCTCATCTTGCCTTCATACGCCAGGTAGCCGGCGGGAATCAGCACCGCCTCGCTGGGCACCGGCAGAACCGTCGATTCCAGCCCCATCAGGATGAAAATCCCCAGGTAGCCCCAGTCGTGGACCGTGACGAGTATCCAGTCGATGAATTGGTGCAGCATTTCCATGTCAGGCGGGAGGGGCTTGTTTCAGGACGAGAACCTCAAACCTGCGCGCCGTCGGCGGTCACGCCCTCCTTGGGCTTGTCCTCGCGCAGGAAATGCTCGCGCTTGACCCCCAGCATAAGCAGCAGCGGCGAGGCCACCAGCACCGACGAGTAGATGCCGAACATGATGCCGATGGTGAGCGCCAGCGCGAAGTTGTGCAGCGCCTCGCCGCCAAAGAAGAACATCGCCAGCACCATGATCTGGGTGGACAGGTGGGTGATGATGGTGCGGCTGAACGTCTGGGTGATGGAAGTGTCGATGATGTCCGGAATGCTGGCCTTGCGCATCTTGCGGATGTTCTCGCGAATGCGGTCGAACACCACCACGGACTCGTTCACCGAGTAACCCAGGATTGCCAGCACCCCGGCCAGCACGGTGAGGGTGAATTCCCACTGGAAGAAGGCAAACATGCCGAGGATGATGACTACGTCATGCGCGTTGGCGATGATGCCCGACAGCGCGAAGCGCCATTCGAATCGGATTGCCAGGTAAATCATGATGCCGACGGACACCACGAACAGCGCGAGCGCGCCGGTGTCGAACAGTTCCTTGCCAACCTGCGGGCCGACGAAATCGACCTTTTTCAGCGTCACATCCGGGCTTTCCTGCGTCAGCGCAGCCATGACCTGGTTACTGGTCTGTGCGGCGGTCGAGGATTTGCTGACGGGCAGGCGGATCAGCACGTCTTTCGAGGTGCCGAAGTTCTGCACCGAAACTTCCTTGAGCCCGGCGCCTTGCAGCGAGGTGCGGATCTTGTCGAGCTGGGCGGGCTGGCTGTAGGCCACTTCCATCACCGTACCGCCGGTGAAGTCCACGCCCAGGTTGAGGCCCTGGTGCCACAGCGCCCAGACCGCGAAGAAGAAGGTGGCCAGCGAGATGGTCGTGGTGACCTTCCCGTAGCGCATGAACGGGATGATGCGGTCGACGTCGAAAAAGCGGATCATCTTGCGGTCCTCAGATGGAAACTTTGGACAGCCGCGGCTTGCGGCCGTAGCTCAGGTTGACCATGGCGCGCGATACCGTCACGGCGCTGAACATGGAAGTCAGGATGCCCAGGCAGAGCACGACGGCGAAGCCTCGAACCGGGCCGGAACCCAGCCAGAACAGGGCAATGCCGGCGATCAGCGTGGTCAGGTTGGAGTCGAGAATGGTGCTCCAGGCGCGGTCGTAGCCGGCATGGATGGCCGCCTGCGGCGTCGCCCCGTTCCTGAGCTCCTCACGGACGCGTTCGTTGATCAGCACGTTGGCGTCGATGGCCATGCCCAGCGTGAGGGCGATCGCGGCCATGCCCGGCAGGGTCAGGGTGGCCTGCAGCATCGACAGCAGCGCGATCAGGAAGAAGCCGTTGATGGCCAGCGCCATCGACGAGAACAGCCCGAATACGCGATAGTAGAACACCATGAAGATCACGACCGCAATGAAGCCCCAGATGTTGGAGTGGAAGCCCTTCTCGATGTTTTCCTTGCCCATGCTGGGGCCGACGGTGCGCTCCTCGACGATGGTCATGGGCGCGGCGAGGGCGCCGGCGCGGAGCAGCAGCGCCACGTCGGAGGATTCCTGGGGCGATTCCATGCCGGTGATCTGCACGCGGCCGCCGCCGATTTCCTCCTGGATGGTGGGGGCGGTGATGACTTCGGTCTGCCCGTGCTCGATCAGCAGGATGGCCATGCGGCGGCCAACGTTCTCGCGCGTGATGTCCTTGAAGAGGCGCGCGCCCTTGCCATCGAGGTTGATGTGCACGGCGGGGCGGTTGTTGTTGTCGAAGCCGGGGGAGGCGTCGGTAATGGAGTCGCCGGTCAGCACCACGTCTTTTTTCACCAGCACTGGACGGCCGTCGCGGCTCTGGTAGAGCTCGTCGCCGAAGGGCACCTGGCCGCTGGCGGCGACATTGATGTCGCCTTCCTCGTCGACCAGCCGGATTTCCAGGGTGGCCGTGCGGCCCAGGATGTCCTTGGCCTTGGCGGTGTCCTGCACGCCTGGCAACTGCACCACCACGCGGTCAACCCCCTGCTGCTGGATCACCGGCTCGGCTACGCCCAGCTCGTTGACACGCTTCCTGAGGGTCTGGATGTTCTGCTTGACGGCGAATTCCTGGATGCGCCGCTCGGCCTCTGGCTTGAGGGTGGCGGCAAGGGTGAATTCCTCGGCGCCGTCGGTGTCGGCCAGGACCAGGTCCGGGTAGGCGCGGGCGAGGGCTTCAATGGCGGCGTCGCGCTGGTCGCGGGTGGCGAATTTCACCTCGACGCGGTTGCCCTCGCGCGCGATGCGGCCGTAGCGGATTTTTTCGTTGCGCAACTCGGTGCGGATGTCACCCTGGGTGCGGATGGCGGCCTTCTCGAGCGCCGCCTTCATGTCCACCTGCAGCAGGAAGTGCACGCCGCCCCTGAGGTCCAGGCCCAGGTACATGGGCAGGGCGCGGATGGAAGACAGCCACTGCGGCGACGCCGACAGCAGGTTGAGCGCGACGGTGTTGCGCTCGCCCAGCTGGGCCTGCAGGGCGTCCTTGGCCTTGATCTGCTCGTCCGTGCTGTTAAAGCGCAGTTTGACGCTGTTGCCGTCGAGGAAGGCGCTTTCGGACTTTATGCCGGCCGCCTGTACTGCGGCTTCGGCCTGCTTCAGCAGGGCCTGGTCAGCCTTTTCCGTGCTTTTCAGCGGTGAAACCTGCACCGCCGGCACCTCGCCATAGAAATTGGGCAGGGCATAAAGAAAGGCCACCACCAGCGTAAGCCCGATGAGGAGGTATTTCCAGAGCGGATAGCGATTCATTTTTTAATGTGAGGGGAAGGGGAAGGGCATGAAGGGCGGGAGCGGTTTTACCGTTCCCCAGTGAGCGCCCAAGGCGCGGTCCCTTCACGTTTCACTAAATGCCTTTGATCGTGCCCTTGGGCAGCAGGGTCTGCACTGATTGCTTCTGCACGTGGGTGACGACGCCATCGGCGATTTCCAGCGACACGTACTGCTCGCCGACCTTGGCGACCTTGCCGACCTGGCCGGAGCTGGTGACCACTTCGTCGCCCTTTTGCAGGCTTTCCAGCATCTTGCGCTGTTCCTTGGCCCGTTTCATCTGCGGACGGATGAGCATGAAATAGAACAGCACAAAAATGACGATGAGCGGCAGGAAGCTCGTCAGCGGGCTGGGCTGCGGGGCCGCCTGGGCGTTGGCAATGGCGGGTGCGAGCGCAGCGACGGCGGCGGCCAGCAGTTTTCCTGGGGAAATCATCTTGTTCTCCTGTAGTCCTCTGAACTTTAACCTGTGCATTCTAACATCCGGCGGCGCGGGCTTCGTGAAAGCCGGCCCGCCATGCGGCAAAGTCCCCCTGCTCGATGGCCCGGCGCATGTCGCGCATCAAATCCTGGTAATAGGCCAGGTTGTGCAGGGTCGCCAGGCGTGCGCCGAGGATTTCGCCGCAACGGATGAGATGGTGTATGTAAGCCCGCGAAAAGTTCCGGCAGGCGTAGCATTGGCAGGCCGCGTCGATGGGGGCGGGGTCGTTGCGGTGCCCGGCGTTCTTGATGCGCAGGTCCCCGTTTCGGGTGAACAGCACGCCGTGGCGGGCGTTGCGCGTGGGCATCACGCAGTCGAACATGTCGATGCCGTGCGACACCGCCTCGACGAGGTCCTCGGGCGTGCCCACGCCCATCAGATAGCGCGGGCTGCCCTGCGGCAGCTGCGGCGCGGTATGGGCCAGAATGCGCAGCATGTCCTCCTTGGGTTCGCCCACGCTCAGGCCGCCGATGGCGTAGCCGTCAAATCCCATTCCCGCGAGCTTTTCCAGCGACTGGTCGCGCAGGTCTTCGTACATGCCGCCTTGGACGATGCCGAACAGGGCATTGGCATTGCCCTCGTGCGCCCTCTTCGAGCGCTCGGCCCAGCGCAGCGAGAGCTGCATGGAATCGGCGGCCGCCTTGCGGTCGGCCGGGTAGGGCGTGCATTCGTCAAAAATCATCACGATGTCCGAATTCAGGACTTTCTGGATGTGCATGGATGCTTCCGGGGTCAGGAACAGCTTGTCGCCATTGATGGGCGAGGCGAATTTGACGCCTTCCTCGCTGATCTTGCGCAGCTTGCCCAGGCTGAACACCTGGAACCCGCCCGAATCGGTCAGGATCGGCCTGTCCCAGCCCATGAACTTGTGCAGTCCGCCGAAGGTCTCGATGACCTCGAGCCCCGGCCGCAGCCACAAATGGAACGTATTGCCCAGCACGATCTCGGCGCCGATTTCCCCCAGCTCTACCGGCGACATGGCCTTGACCGTGCCATAGGTGCCGACGGGCATGAACACCGGGGTTTCCACCGTGCCGTGGGCAAGCGTCAGGCGGCCGCGGCGGGCAAGGCCGGAAGTGCCGAGCAGTTCGAATTTCATTTTTCCCTCTCGATCAGCATGGCGTCCCCGTAGCTGAAGAAACGATAACGCGCGGCCACGGCGTGCCCGTAGGCGGCACGCAGATTGGCGTGGCCGCCAAAGGCCGACACCAGCATGAGCAGCGTGGACTGCGGCAGATGGAAATTGGTCAGCAGCCGCTCGACCACCTTGAAGCGGTAGCCGGGGGTGATGAACAGGTTGGTGTCGCCTTCGCCCGCCTGCAGTTCGCCGTCGCGGGCGGCCGATTCCAGTGCGCGCAGGCTGGTGGTGCCGACTGCCATGATGCGTCCACCTGCCGAGCGGGCCTTCTGTATGGCGTGCACCGTGGCTTCGGGAACGAAGAAGCGCTCGCTGTGCATCTTGTGCTCGGCGATGTTCTCCACCCGTACCGGCTGGAAGGTTCCTGCACCCACATGCAGGGTCACCGTGGCGCGCGTCACGCCGAGGGGATCCAGACGCTCCAGCATGGCCTCGTCGAAATGGAGGCCCGCGGTGGGTGCGGC
>DAIMZB010000028.1:0-17134 GCA_036734185.1 Thiobacillaceae bacterium
CAGGCAGGCAACCAAGATACCCACACCTATCGGCTGTTAAGTTTTTAAAGAACAGAACGCTTGCGCGTTTTTTAAATCCTGCTGGTTGCGGGGGCAGGATTTGAACCTACGACCTTCGGGTTATGAGCCCGACGAGCTACCGGACTGCTCCACCCCGCGTCCGAAGAAGCGAGACTATAGCAAGGATTTTGAAACTGTGTCAACAAAATGCAACATCTAATTTCTTGATCTCCCGGCTTGCCGTCTTTGTCCGGTTGGCCAAATAATCCTCGACTTGACTGACACTCCCCTTCCGCCCAAGGTTCCCTATGTTTCCATCCTTCGCCCTCGCCCGACTGCCACGCATTATCTTTGGCCATGGCGTGCGTGCCCAGCTTCCCGGACTGATTTCATCCTATGGAAAACGCACTCTGCTCGTCACGGGTGCCCGCCATTTCCAGGCCAGTCCGCACTGGATGGAAATACGGGCTGGCCTCAAGGCAGCGGGCATTTCCTGGGAAATATTGGGCGTGGATGGGGAACCCTCGCCCGACCTCGTCGACGATGCGGTCCGCAACTACCGCAATGCAGGCATTGACAGCGTCATCGGACTGGGTGGCGGCAGCGCCCTGGATGCTGCCAAGGCTATCGCTGGCCTGCTCAAACCCGGCAACTCGGTGATGGACCATTTGGAAGGAGTGGGTCCAGAAACACCTTACCAAGGCCCCACCACGCCTTTTATTGCCGTGCCCACCACGGCCGGTACCGGTTCTGAAGCCACCAAGAATGCCGTGCTGTCGAAACACGGGCCGGAGGGCTTCAAGAAGTCCTTCCGCGACGAAAAGCTGGTCGCGGAAATCGCCCTGATCGACCCCGACCTGCTCGCGACCTGCCCGGCACCCATCATTGCCGCAAACGGCATGGACGCCTTCACGCAACTTCTGGAATCCTATGTCTCCAGCAAGGCCAACCGCTTTACCGATGCGCTCGCCTGGTCAGGCATGAAGGCTGCTCGCAACTCCCTGCTCGATTGGTACAGAAATGGCCCCGAGGCTCATGATGCCCAAGCCGGTATGGCTTATGCTGCGCTCATGTCCGGGATAACACTGGCACAGGTGGGCCTTGGCTCGGTGCACGGCCTGGCATCTCCCCTCGGCGCGTTCTTTCCGATTCCGCACGGCGTCGTATGCGGCACTTTGGTGGCGCAGGCCACCGCCGTGAACATTCGTGCCCTACAGTCGCGCGGGACTGATCCCGAGTCATTGTTAAAGTACGCACAGGTCGGGCGCCTGCTGGCAAAAGACTCGCATCTTTCAGATCAGGACGCACTCGAATATCTGGTCGGCCTTCTTGGCGAATGGTCGAAACAGATGCAATTGCCGAGACTATCGGCTTTGGGCGTCACACCGGGGGACATATCCAGAATCGTCAGCAACAGCCGCGGCAGCAGCATGAAAACCAATCCTGTCCTGTTAAGCGACGGGGAAATCGCAGACATTCTTGCAAACTGCATTTGATCCCTGAGCTTGCACCGGCATCGTGGCCTTGCTGTAAAATTTCTTGGCCCTTTGAAGCGTTAGTTTCTATAGTGTTGGAAGGAGGCAAGCACGATGAGCCCGCAAACCATCCCCGAAACTCCGCCCGAGTATGACCGTACCCGCATTATCGAAAGGCCTGATGGCTTTTACTGGCTGGACAAGGCCACCAATGCAGAATACGGGCCGTTCGAAACACTGATTGCGGCGGTCGAGGACATGGAGTACAAGGTCGACAGCGATTATGAGCCGGCCGAGTCACTACAGGAGGCCGAAGAGGAAATCGGCATTTCCGGATGGATTGACCCCGACACGGGGCTGCCTGCCGAGGACTCATCCACGCATCTAAGCGACCAATAGCTCTGGAAACGTCAATCAGGCAGCAGCCACGATCAAAGCCCTTCTTCGTACCAGGCCTTACTCAGATTGACGAGCCTCACTACCAGCAACATCACCGGCACCTCGATCAGCACCCCGACGACTGTGGCAAGCGCAGCCCCCGATTGGAAACCGAATAGCGCGATCGCCGTTGCCACCGCCAACTCAAAAAAGTTGGACGCGCCAATCAACGCAGACGGACCGGCGACACTGTGCTTTTCGCCGACCACCCTATTCAGCCAATACGCCAAGGTTGAATTGAAAAGTACCTGGATCAGGATAGGTACCGCCAATAGTGCGATGATAAACGGCTGGCGGATAATCGCCTCTCCCTGAAAGGCGAACAGCAGCACAAGCGTCGCCAGCAGAGCGACAACGGAAAGATGTCCGAGTGCGACAAGTTTGGTCTCGAGCACGGCTTGTCCGCGTTCCAGCAAGACCCTGCGCCAGGCCTGCGCCATCAATACTGGTATGACGATGTATAGGACCACCGAAACAAATAACGTATCCCATGGCACCATGATTGAGGAGACACCAAGCAAGAAGCCAACTATGGGCGCGAAGGCAAAAATCATGATGGTGTCGTTCAATGCCACCTGAGACAACGTGAAATACGGATCGCCATCCGTGAGCCTGCTCCATACGAACACCATTGCCGTACAGGGCGCGGCCGCCAGCAAAATAAGGCCCGCGATATAGCTGTCAAGCTGTTCTGCCGGCAAGTACGGTGAGAATGTCTGATGAATGAAAAACCAGGCGAGCAGCGCCATGGAAAACGGCTTCACCGCCCAGTTCACGAACAGGGTGACACCGATGCCCTTCCAGTGGGTTTTCACCTGGTGCAGGGCGCCAAAATCGATCTTCATCAACATGGGGATGATCATTACCCAGATGAGCAGGCCGACCGGAATATTCACCCGTGCCACTTCCATGCGCCCCAACGCCTCGAAGGGTTTCGGCAGGAACTGCCCCAGCAACACGCCAGCAATGATGCACAACGCCACCCAAAGCGTGAGCCCGCGCTCGAAAACGCTCATCGGGGCACTGGATGTGGGTTTCCCCGTCACTTCACATTGCACACTCATGGCGTTTTTCCAATATGTTCTACTGCCTGTTGGAGTTTTATCCGGCCAAGCGTCGCGATCGGCAGGCTGACAAACATCAAAATACGGCGCTGCAGCTGTTTCATTGCCTCGATAACGGCCTCGCGCTTTTGGCTGTCAGCCCCCTCGACCAAAGCGGGATCAGGAATTCCCCAATGAGCTGTGACCGGCTGTCCGGGCCACGCTGGGCAAATCTCGCCCGCGGCGTTATCGCACACGGTAAAGACGAAATCGAGCCGCGGGGCGCCCTGCTGAATGAATTCATCCCATGACTTGCTTCGCAGGCCTGCCGTCGGAATGTGGCCCTTTTCCAGCAGATCGAGCACAAACGGATTCACTTTTCCGGCAGCGTGGCTGCCAGCGCTATAAGCACGGAATCGTCCATTTCCCATGCTATTCAGCATGGCCTCCGCCAGGATCGAGCGGGCCGAATTGGCTGTACACAGAAACAGCACATTAAAAATTGGATCATTCATGGCCCGACTTCTCGTTTTTTGAGTCGACTCAGTGTGCTGATGGCAAGCCAAGCTTTTCCCTAACTGCGGCAACCAAGCGAACACGTATGTCGTCGCGCACTTTGAGGAAGCTTTCCAGTGGTTCGCCATGAGGATCGTGAAATGGCAGATGAATACTGGGAATTGGCTTGGGAAATACGGGACAGGTTTCCTTGGCGTTATCGCACACCGTCACCACCAGATCGATGTCTTCATTCATCACGGCATCGATGTCCTTGGGATAAAGCCCCTCGGGATTCAGGCCGGCAAGCTTCAAGGCTTCAATGGCGCCATCCGCCACTTTGGCCTGCGGCCTGGTGCCGGCGGACAGCGCGCGCACTTGGTTGCCCAGATCGTGGTTGAGCAGCACTTCTGCCATCTGCGAACGGCAGGAGTTGCCGGTACACAGGATCAATACGGTTTTCTTCAGCATGATTTGACCTATTTGTCTCGTGCAAGATTTTTCTGCAGCTGCTCCAGGGAAACATGTGCCTGCATGGGTGCGCAGCAGGCACTGCCCTCGGCCGCTTTTTCGGCACCGAATACCGGCACGCGTCCCAGGGTATGAAAATGCTCCCAGGCGATACCGGCCGGGTCCATGGTCCAGTATTTGTCAGATTCCGCGTAGCAGCAGGCCGTGCCCTTCTGCTCCACCACCGGCCCGGCGGCCGACTCGACGCGCCTGTGCAGCACTTCCAGTTCCTCCTCGCTGTCGGCCTGGAAACCGAGGTGGTCAAGCCCGGCCTTGGCGGCGCGCGTGGAGATGGCAAAGTTCAGCCGCGGCTCGTCCAGCATCCATTTTGCGTAGTCGCGCTCCACCACCGAAGGCTGGGCATCGAACAGTCTGGAATAAAACGCCACCGCTGACGGAATGTCGGCGACACCTACGTGCACATGAAATCTTTTCATGATTGTTTAGCTCCGGGTTTGCATATATCGGCCGGCATGCAGCTTGCGCCTTGGCAACAGTTTTCAGTCATGTATGCCAGCAACTCGTTCATGACCGCGTAGTTGGCCTGGTAATAAATGAATCTGCCTTCGTGCCGGCTTGTCACGAGCCCGGCATTGGCCAATTCCTTCAAATGGAAGGACAGCGTTGGTCCTGCAACCTGCATCGCATTGTTGATTTCCCCCACCGAAAGACCGGTGGTGCCAGCCTGCACCAACTGGCGGAAAATACCCAGACGGGTTTCGTGCGCCAGGGAGGATAGGGCTCTGACGGCTTCAAATATTTCCATACTTTTATAATTATGGAAATATTGAGCACGCTGTCAAGCATTTTCGACCTGCCCGACTTAAAGCCAGACCATCAAGCCCGTTTCAAAGGGGTGAGTCAACAACTCGTTCCAGGGATAGATGCGGACCTGATAATCCAGCTTGCCGCACATTTCAGGGGTGATTTCCAGTTCGTAGAGGGTGCTGCCGTCAGGCAGGCTCTCCTTGCCCTCCATGAAAAGCGAGGTGCGGCTACCTGCCGCCCCCGGACGATGCACCAGCACTTCCACACGCACATCGGCAGGCGCAAGCCCACCAAGGCTGGCAGCAACCTTCAGGGTAAAGCCATCGCCGAACACGATGGTTTTCTTGGCCACATCCAGACGCCGCAGGGCAACCCCGGTCCAGTGCGTGCGAACACGCGATTTCCAGGCCGCCAGACTCCTGGCAGCGGCATACTGTTCCTCGCGGAACTTGCGACCCTGCTCACTCGCCGGCAGGTAAAACTTCTGCACATACTCGCCGACCATGCGCGCGGAATTGAATCTCGGCAACAGCGTGGCGATCGAGTGCTTGGCCATTTTTATCCACCCCTCGGAATAGCCCATGCCGTTGCGTTTGTAGTAAAGCGGAACAATCCTGTCCTGCAACAATTCATAAAGCGTCAGACTGTCCTCGGCATTGCGGCGCACATCATCGAAGTGGGCGGGCGCCGGCTTGATGGCCCAGCCGTTTTCCTCGTCCCAGCCTTCGCCCCACCATCCGTCGAGCACGGAAAGATTCAACGTGCCGTTCATCGCGGCCTTGATGCCGGAGGTGCCGGAAGCCTCCAGGGGATAAATCGGGTTATTGAGCCAAACATCGACCCCCGCCACCAGGCTGCGTGCCAGCCCCATGTCGTAACCCTCGACGAGCAGCAGCCTGCCTTCGAGGTCGGGCTGGTGGGACAGCTCATTAATGCGGCGTATGAGCTCCTGGCCCGGCTGGTCGGCCGGATGCGCCTTGCCCGCGAATATGAACAGCACAGGCCTGTCTTCATCGTTCACGATCCGCTTCAGCCAGTCGAGGTTTTCCGCCAGCAAGGTGGCGCGCTTGTAGGTGGCGAAGCGGCGCGCGAATCCGATCGTCAGCACTTTGGGGTCCAGCGGGTTGGCGAGCTTGAGCAGCCGCTCCAGATGCGCCTGCGAGCCATGGTTGCGTGAATGCTGGATGGCATAGCGCTGCTGCAGCATGAAAAACAACTGCGATTTCAGCGTTTGGCGCACGCTCCAAAATACATGGTCGGGGATCTTGTCGATGTGCTCTTCCCAGAACGCCGTGTCGTTCAGCTTGTGGCGCCAGTCGTAGCCGAGCCGGTTATCGAACAGCTCAATCCACTCCTGGGCCAGGAAGGTGTTCACATGCACCCCGTTGGTGACGTAATCCATCGGGTTTTCATCCGGGCTGATCTGCGGCCAGTGCTCGCCGCAGATTTCGGACGAAACACCGCCATGTATGCGCGAAACTCCGTTATGGTGCCGCGACCCGTGCAGGGCCAGTGCGGTCATGTTGAAATCCGGGCTGTTCTGGGTGCGCCCCAGGTCATGCAGGCTGGCAAAGGGAATATCCAGCTGGCGGCAATAATCCTGAAAGTAGCGCTCCACCATGTCGCCAGGAAAATGGTCATGGCCAGCCGGCACGGGTGTGTGGGTGGTGAATACCGTATCCACAGCCACCGCCTCCAGCGCGCTGTTGAAGTCCAGGTGTTTTTCCTTCATCAACTGGCGAATGCGCTCCAGCACCAGGAAGGCCGCATGGCCCTCGTTGATGTGCCAGACAGTGGGCTTGACGCCCATAGCCGCAAGCGCACGAGCACCGCCAATACCGAGAACGATTTCCTGGCGAATGCGCATTTCACGGTCACCGCCATACAGCTGATGGGTGATGTCGCGGTCCTCCGCGCTGTTCTCCTCCAGGTCGGTGTCAAGCAAGGTCAGCCAGACGTGGCCCACGCGCACCACCCAAACCTTTACCGTAATGCTGCGCCCGGGGAACTCCACCTGCACTTTCAATTCATGCCCGTCTTCCGTGTAGGCGGGCGTCACCGGGAGATCGTCAAAATCCGAATCATGGTAATGCGCGATCTGGCGCCCGTCGCCGTCGATGGTCTGCGAGAAATAGCCCTGGCGGTAGAGCAGCCCCACGCCGACAAAGGGCAGACGCATGTCCGATGCGGCCTTGCAATGGTCTCCGGCCAGGATGCCGAGGCCGCCGGAGTAGATCGGGAAGCTCTCATGGAAACCGAACTCCGCGCAGAAATAGGCCACCATGTCGCTGTGCTTCAGCTGTGCCGGCTGGTCCCGCTTGAGCGGCTCGTTGTGATAAGTGTCGTAGGCCGACAAAACCCGGTTGTAGTTGGCAAGAAACACATGGTCTTCGGCTGCATCCACCAAGCGCTGCTCGTCTACCCGCTTGAGAAAAGCCTTGGGGTTGTGGCCGGCCGCTTGCCAAAGCCCCGGGTGCAAACGGGCAAACAAGGTGCGAGTCGGCTTGTCCCACGTGTACCAGAGATTGTTTGCCAGTTCCTCCAGGCGAATCAGTCTGCGAGGGATCTTGGGATTGACCTCGATCGTGTAGGAAGTACCCTGGGCCATGCGGTTTGTCTCCGGTCGCAAGCTGTAACAGCTTTAAGTTAAGCAAAAATCATGCGGGCTGCTTGTCACGGATGAAGTGCTCGCGGTAGTACTTCATCTCTTCAATGGACTCATAGATGTCGGCCAGGGCTTCATGCTTGCTGGCTTTCTTGAAGCCGTCCACAAGCTCCGGGCGCCAGCGCTTGGCGAGTTCCTTGAGCGTGCTCACATCGAGGTTCCGGTAGTGGAAATAAGCCTCAAGCTTGGGCATGTGGCGCGCCAAAAAGCGGCGATCCTGGCAAATTGAATTGCCGCACATCGGCGAGGTGCGCTCAGGCACGTACTGCTTGATGAAATCCAGCATCTGCGCTTCAACCTCGCCCTCCCCCAGGACTGAGGTCTTGACCCGGTCGATCAGGCCGGATTTGCCATGGGTGCCCTTGTTCCAGTTGTCCATGCCTTCCAGTACCACGTCTGGCTGATGCACGACCAGTACCGGGCCTTCCGCAACGGTATTAAGCTCGGCATCGGTCACGACGATCGCCACTTCCAGAACACGGTCGTTGTCCGGCGACAGACCCGACATCTCCATATCGATCCAAAGCAGGTTCAAAGGGTTTTGTGCCATGTTGTTTTCCAATGCTTCAAAGGCCACATTGTCTCAGTGGTGGAGAATTTAAGAAACTCTAGCCATAATTAAGCCTGTTCTCGATCCGTTTTTTGGAGACATGCCATGAAATACGCGGTTGCGCTGATCCTGGCGGCTATACTTGCGCCGCTTCACGCTGCGCCTTTCGAGAAAGGCGACCCCAAAGTCGGCAAGGCCCTGCATGACAAATCCTGCCTGACCTGCCACGACACCAGCATGTATACCCGCGCAGCACGGACCGTGAAAACGCCGGCTCAGTTGGCCGCCCGCATATCCGGCTGCAATGCCAATACCGGCACGGGCTGGTTTCCCGAGGAGGAGCAAAACGTCGCTGCCTACCTCAATCAGAGCTTCTACCATTTCAAATAAGCAGAGTAACCCATGTCTGACATCGCACAAGACCTGACCCGCAAGAAATGCGCCCCCTGCGAAGGCGGCGTAGCGCCGCTGACCGACGCCCAGATCACTCCCCTGCTCAAGGGCCTGCCCGGATGGGGGCGCGACGGCGTAAAGATTTTCAAAGAGTACAAGTTCAAGGATCACTACCAGGCGCAAGCCTTTACCAACGCTGTGATGTGGGTGTCGCATCGCGAAGACCATCATCCTTATGTCATCGTCGGCTACAACACTGTACGCGTGGAATACTGGACTCACGCCATCAATGGCCTGTCCGAGAACGATTTCATCTGCGCGGCAAAGGTCGATGCGCTGTTCGAGATTTAGCTTCATCGTCCCCGCACTGATGAAGGTCGGCACTTGATCCCTGGCCAGGTAGTGGCGGCGCATGGCCGCCATTTTCTTGTACGGACTGCGCAGGCCGAAGCGCTGGACTGCATCGTCCGCGGCAGAAAGCAGGATGTGGTCTGCGGAGACCGCGTTGAATTGAGCCTGACCGCACAAGGCCAGGGCGTCATCGAAAGGGTTTTGCCGCGGAGCAGCCTGTTCAAGCGTGCCGACGCTTTCCGCACCAAGCCCATTGCAGCCAATGCGACACAGGTTGCCATCATGGTGGCTTCCCGACCAAGCTGGTCTGAAGACCTGCTCCAGCGCTGCCTGCTGGCCGCGGAAAGCCAGGGGTTGCCGGCGCTCATCCTTGCGAACAAAGCCGATCTGCCCGAGCACCCAGCCACGCTGAAAATTCTCTCGTTATATGAGTCGCTTGGTTATCCGGTCGTCCCCCTTTGTGCCAAGCAAGGCGCAGGTGCGCTAACGGAACGCCTGCATGGCCAGCTCACCCTGCTGGCCGGCCAATCCGGCATGGGCAAGTCCACGCTGATCAACGCCCTCTTCCCCCAGGCCGACGCACGTGTCGAAGCCTTCTCGGAAGCGCTCGATAGCGGCCGCCATACCACGACCCACAGCCGACTTTACCGTCTGGACGAAACCAGTGCCGTCATCGACTCGCCCGGATTCCAGGAGTTCGCGCTGGCGCACCTGGCTCGAGAAGACATCGAGGCCGCCATGCCCGATTTCACGGCTTATCTAGGCCACTGCCGTTTCCGCGACTGCCGCCACGATGCAGAGCCAGGCTGCGCCCTGCGGCAAGCGGTGCAAGAAGGCAAGATTGCACAAAAGCGCCTGGATTTCTTTCATCAGCTTGTAGCCGAAAACAGCCGTTGAATGGCCTATATTGAGTGCACTCACGCTCTCGCTGGGTGCCATGAAAAGGCTCGCCGGATTATCCGGATTATTGTTGGCATTGCTGGCCGTGCCCGCGTTCAGCGCAGGCACATGGATACAAACGGCCTACAAACCTGCCAAGGTGGTATTTGAGTTTTACCTCGATGATCCCGAAAAAATGGGCAGCGCGCTTTACTGGGTGCGCTCGCTGATGAATCCGCTGATGGCTGCACCCTACAACTACGCGCCCGAGGAACTAAGCATCAAGGTAGTGATCCACGGCACGGAAATCGTCACCGTAGCCAAACAGAGCGAACAAAGGTACCAGGAATTCGTCGACCGCATGCGCTATTACGCTGGCCTGGGCGTTGAATTCAAAGTCTGCGGCCAAGCGGCCGAGGATTTCGGCTATTCAGTGAGCGACTTTCAGGACTTCGTGCAGGTTGTGCCCAACGCCATGACCGAACTCGCCCACTGGCAACAGCAAGGCTACGCGCTGATCACGCCGCACATTTACGAGAAGCGGTTTGAGATTGAGCAGCTACGCTGAGCGCAACGAAAGTCACGTTTCCTGTTCGGGCCAGTTCTTGATGTAGCGTTTGAGCAGACTGTTCTCAAAATTGGCTTCGCGCAAACAGGCCTTGGCCACATCGTAGAAGGAAATCACGCCAACCAGCTTGTTGCCATCGAGCACCGGCAAATGGCTGATGCGCGCCTTGGTCATGGCATCACGCGCGTAGTCGATGGTGTCATCGGGTGTCGCCACCACCGGCTCTGTAACCATGATATCCGAGACTTTGACATCCTTGAGCGTACAGCCTTGTCGGCGCAGGCCTTTCATGATGTCACGCTCGGTCAGGAAGCCCACCATCCCGCCCTTGGGGTTTTTCACCACCAGTGAGCCCACATCATTCGCCACCATGCGTTCGACTGCCAGCGCCACATCGTCGCTGGGAGTAATGCTGAAAATCTCGTCGCCGCCCTTGAAAGACAGGATTTCCCGGATAAACATGCAACGTCTCCTTCAGTTATCCGGCCAGCATACCAAAGCGGCCAACCCGGCGATAGTCACGCACGCATCAGCCCGGATTCCACTTCGTCGCGCTTGGCCTTGCCTGCGAGTTCTTCCACGAGAGCCAGCGCGAAATCCATGGCCGTGCCGGGCCCGCGCGAAGTCAGTATCTTTCCATCCGCAACCACAGCATCCTTCAGGTAGGCCATGCCCGGCACTTCGATCTTGTCCAGAAACCCCGGATAACTGGTGGCGCGCCTTCCAGCCAGCAGACCGGCCTCCGCGAGCACGGAAGGGGCGGCACAAATAGCAGCAGTGTACTTGCCCTGCTCCGCCATTTTCTTCAGCAACGCTATGACGCGTGCATCCTCCTTGAGGTGCTGTGCGCCCGGCATGCCTCCCGGCAAAACAATCATGTCGAATTCATCCCGCAGCACGGAGTCGAGCGTTGCATCCGGCACCAGCTGAGTGCCGCGGCTGGCCTTGACGATACCCGGCTGCAGTCCCGCCGTGACGACTTCGATCCCGGCCCGGCGCAGCAGGTCGATGATGGTCACAGCCTCCAGCTCTTCACAGCCTGGCGCCAATGGAACGAGTACCCTGGACATG
The DNA here is from genome assembly GCA_036734185.1 of Thiobacillaceae bacterium. GTDB lineage: Bacteria > Pseudomonadota > Gammaproteobacteria > Burkholderiales > Thiobacillaceae > UBA6918. The sequence goes on from DAIMZB010000028.1 coordinate 11,207, forward strand.
GCTCACTCCCTGAAGTTGTTGAACTGCAAGGGAAAATCCGTGATCGATTTTTTCACCAGCGCAATCGCTTCCTGCAGGGTATCGCGCTTGGCGCCGGACACGCGCACGGTCTCGCCCTGGATGCTGGCCTGTACCTTGAGCTTGCTGTCCTTGATGAGCTTGACGATCTTTTTCGCCAGTTCGGTCTCGACCCCGGTCTTGATGGTGACGCTGCGCTTGACCTTGTTGCCGGAAATCTTTTCGACCTGCCCGGTTTCCATACACTTCACATCAATACCGCGCTTGGCAAGTTTCTGGCTGAGGATGTCCTGCACCTGATCCAGCTGAAACTCGGTATCTGCAAACACTGTCAGTGCATACTCGGCCTGCTCCACCTTGGCGTCGGAGCCCTTGAAATCGAAACGATTGCCGACTTCACGGTTGGTCTGCTCAACGGCATTGCGAACCTCCTGCCTGTCCACTTCAGAAACGATGTCAAACGATGGCATGTCACGCCCCCAGCAATTGGATGGTTCTCACTTCCACCGGCAAGCCGGTACGGTCGTCGAATTCTGCAGCCGCTTCAATCGCACGCCGCGCGATTTCTTCGGCGGGGAGCTGGGAATTGTAAAGCGCATGCATGGCGCCCATGGCGAGGTCACTGCCACTACCATAGGCATAGAACCTTGAGAATTCCTGCACCGAACGGTGCTCGGCCACGCCAAAAATACCGTGCGGGTTGGCAATGAGCACATCCATCTGGCTGGATTCGATATCGTCATCCTTGTCTTCGCCAGGCAACAGGAAGTACTGCTCCTTGAGCGTCGCATGCAGAGCCTGCCAGGTGCGGAAGATCGAGCTTACGGAATGAAACTCCGACTGCACTTCAGGATCGGAAAAATATTCCCTGAGAATAAGGATGAAGGTGGTGTAGCCAGTCACGGCGAGCCAGCTGTCGCCAACCTGGACAAGCTTGCCATGGTTGACCACATAGCTCGCCGATTCCTTGTTGGTACCCCACTTGGTCAGCGTGTCCGCCGCAATGGCAGCCACGCCGTTTTTCTTCACTACTGCAAGTGTCGTCATGACGCCTCCTGCAGAAAACGATCAGGCCTTCAGCCGAAATGGCACACGTAGTGATACGGCTCGCCGCTCACCTCGATATCAAACGATGAATCCCCAGGCACGGCAAAAGACTCACCCGCACTGCAGCTCTTCCAGTCTTCGCCCTTCAGTCGATAACGGCACACGCCAGCGACGGTTTCCATGATCTCCGGTGCGCCTGTGTTGAATGTGAGGCTCGCCGGCAGAATCACGCCGACTGATTTCTTCGTGCCGTCCGCGAACTGGACGGTGTGCGACACGCATTTGCCGTCGAAATAGACGTTGGCTTTCTTGATGACTGCGACATTGTCGAACTGTGACATGCTTATTTCTTCCTCTTTGTGTCGAGTTTTGCGGCAATGCGCATGCGCAGTGCGTTGAGCTTGATGAAGCCGCCAGCATCCTTCTGGTCATATGCGCCGGCGTCGTCTTCAAAGGTGGCGATGGTCGAGTCGAACAGCGAATCGGTGCCTGAATCGCGGCCAACGACGATGACATTGCCCTTGTAGAGCTTGAGGCGAACGCTTCCATTGACGTTCTGCTGGGTGTGGTCGATCAGCACCTGCAGCGCCTTGCGCTCCGGGCTCCACCAGTAGCCGTTGTAGATCAGGCTGGCGTAGCGCGGCATGAGATCGTCCTTGAGGTGCGCGACTTCGCGGTCGAGGGTGATCGATTCGATGGCGCGGTGCGCCTTCAAGAGGATCGTGCCCCCGGGCGTTTCATAGCAACCGCGCGATTTCATGCCGACGTAGCGGTTCTCCACCAGGTCGAGGCGGCCGATGCCGTGCTTGCCACCGAGTTCGTTGAGTTTTGCCAGCACTTCGTGGGCCTTCATCGCCTTCCCGTTGATCGCGATGACATCGCCGTGCCTGTAGTCTAGGGTGAGGTATTCGGCCTGGTCGGGGGCTTTCTCGGGCGACACGGTCCAGCGCCACATTTCTTCCTCAGCCTCGGCATTGGGGTCTTCCAGATGGCGGCCTTCGTAGCTGATGTGCAGCAGGTTGGCGTCCATCGAATACGGCGAGCCGCCCTGGCGATGCTTCATGTCGATGGGAATGCCGTGCGTCTCGGCGTAGTTCAGCAGCTTCTCACGAGACAACAGGTCCCATTCCCGCCAGGGTGCGATCACCTTGACATCGGGTTTCAGCGCATAGGCGCCGAGTTCGAAGCGCACCTGATCGTTGCCCTTGCCGGTCGCGCCATGACAGATGGCGTCGGCCCCGGTCGCGTTGACGATCTCGATCAGGCGCTTGGCGATCAGCGGGCGCGCGATCGAGGTGCCGAGCAGGTATTCGCCTTCATAAACGGTATTGGCGCGGAACATCGGAAAAACGAAATCGCGCACAAACTCCTCGCGCAGGTCGTCAATGTAGATCTGCTCGGGCTTGATGCCGAACTTCAGCGCCTTCTGGCGCGCCGGCTCGAGTTCTTCTCCCTGGCCGAGGTCGGCGGTAAAAGTCACCACCTCGCACTTGTAGGTATCCTGCAGCCACTTGAGGATGACCGAGGTGTCGAGACCGCCGGAGTAGGCCAGTACAACTTTCTTGATGTTGCTCATGTTCTGCTCAATCGTGATTAATGCGTGGAACCCTTGGCGGTGTGTACGATGCCCGGGAAATTGCCGACCCGCAGCACGCTCATGTCCATGCGGTCACCGGCATTCTCGATTTCAATGCCCACCACGCGGCCGTCGGCCGCGATATTGATGTTGACGCCGGGATGCGCCTCCCATGTATGGTCGGCGGTCTCGGGCAGCAGCTCGATATAAAGGGTATCCTGGTCTCTGAAATAAGCGATGTTCATTTCTTATAGCTTCCTAGTTGTCCAACTTGCCCAGCAGAAGGTATTCCATCAGCGCCTTCTGGGCATGCAATCGATTCTCCGCCTCGTCCCAGACCACGCTCTGGGGGCCGTCGATGACATCGGCATCCACTTCCTCCCCGCGATGCGCGGGCAGACAGTGCATGAACAGGGCGTCGGGCCTCGCCACTTTCATCATCTCGGCATCCACGCGCCAGTCGGCAAAGGCCTGCTTGCGCACTTCGTTTTCCGCTTCGAAACCCATGCTCGTCCACACGTCAGTGGTCACGAGGTCTGCGCCCTTGCAGGCCTCCATGGGGTCGGCAAAGCTTTCGTAATGACTGGTGTCGTAGAGTCCGGCGCGCTCGGGCTCAACCTCATACCCCGGCGGAGTGGAAACATGCACATTGAAGCCCAGCACCACGGCAGCCTGCAGCCAGGTGTTGCACATGTTGTTGGAATCGCCCACCCAGGCCACGGTCTTGCCACGAATGTCGCCGCGATGCTCGATGTAGGTAAAGATATCGGCCAGGATCTGGCAGGGATGATATTCGTTGGTCAGCCCGTTGATCACCGGCACGCGAGAGTGCTTCGCGAAGCGCTCGATGATTTCCTGCTCGAAGGTGCGAATCATCACGATGTCGACCATGCGCGAGATCACCTCGGCCGCATCTTCCACCGGCTCGCCCCGGCCCAGCTGGGTATCGCGCGTGTTGAGGTAGATCGCCGTGCCGCCAAGCTGGTGCATACCGGCCTCGAAGCTCAGGCGCGTGCGAGTCGAGCTCTTCTCGAAAATCATCGCCAGCGTGCGGTCTTCAAGCGGGTGATATTTTTCATAGCGCTTGAAGCGATCCTTGATCACACGCGTACGGGCGAACAGGTATTCCAGCTCCTCGCGCGTGAGATCCTTGAATTGGAGGAAGTGCTTGACCATGACGATTTGTCCCGGGTTTATCCCGCCAGCAAGGCCTTGATTTCCTCGACCAGCGGCTGCAGCAGTTCGTCCGCGTTGGCCTGATTAAAGACCAGCGGCGGCACCAGGCGGATCACCTTGTCGGAAGTCACGTTCACCAGAAAGCCGCGATCGCGCATTTTGCCCACGAGCTCGCCGCAGGCACGATCGAGCTCAATGCCAACCATCAGGCCCTGGCCGCGAATTTCCACCACGCCGGCAGTTCCGGCGAGCATGTCCTTGAGCCGGGAACGAAGGTACTCGCCCGTCTTGTCGGCGTTCTCGCGCAGTTTCTCTTTTTCCACGGCCTCCAGGGTCGCCAGCGCAGCCGCGCAAGCCAGCGGATTCCCGCCGAAGGTGGAACCGTGGTTGCCGGGCTTGAACACTTCCGCCGCCTCGCCGCGCGCAAGACAGGCACCGATCGGCACGCCGCCGCCCAGGCCCTTGGCAAGGGCCATTACGTCCGGCATCACGCCGCTGTGCTGGAAGGCGAACCAGGTGCCGGTGCGTGCAATGCCGGTCTGTACCTCATCCAGCATCATCAGCAGGCCGAACTCGTCGCAAATCTTGCGCAGCTCGACCATGTAATCGCTGGCCGCCACGTTGACGCCACCCTCGCCCTGCAAGGGCTCAACCAGCACTGCCACCACATCCTTGTTGGTGGATGCCACCTGGCGGATGGCGGCAATGTCGTTGAACGGCACGCGCGCGAAGCCTGACAGCAGGGGTTCGAAGCCGGCCTGTATCTTGCGGCTGCCGGTTGCCGACAGCGTCGCCATGGTGCGCCCGTGGAAAGATTTTTCCATCACGATGATGGTCGGGTTGGCAATGCCCTTGCCGTGCCCATAAAGGCGCGCAAGCTTGATTGCCGCTTCATTGGCCTCGCAGCCGGAATTGCAAAAGAACACCTTGTCCATGCCGGAAAGCCCGCACAAGCGGTCGGCCAGCTCTTCCTGGCGCTTCACGCGGTACAGGTTGGAGCTGTGGATCAGCGAAGCCGCCTGTTCGGAAATGGCCTTGACCAGGCCCGGATGCGCATGGCCCAAGGTATTCACGGCCACACCGGCCACCATATCGAGGTAGCGCTTGCCATCCTCGTCCCAAACATACACGCCCTCGCCGCGAACGAAGGCGACCGGCTGGCGAGCATAGGTGTTCATCAAATGTGACATGACACGTTCTTCCAAACTTAAAAGCAACACGGCGGCCTAAGCCGCCGTGCGCAGGGATTTTGTGTTTATTTTAGCCGAAAATCACGCCGCTATGCTGCCAGCCGTAGGACATGAAAAACAGCATCGGAATGGAGAGCATCGTATTGGTGCGCGAAGCCAGGAACCCCACCCGGCGCGCCCTGGCCTTTTCTTCGTCCGAGGCCGGCTTCATGCCCAGAATTTTCTGCTGGTTGGGCCAGATCAGTACCCAGACATTGAACAGCATGATGGTGCCCAGCCAGGCGCCGATGCCGATGCCCGCCCAGCCCGGCTGCAGGGTAAACGCGGCCGCGAAATGCCCGCCCAGCAGCGACGCGCCGGCCAGCCAGGTTACCACCGCCGCCCAGCGAAAGTAGAACAGGGCGCGAGGCGCGACATGCTTGCTGATCCCTGCGGCCGTGCCGTCCTCAGCTGCAGCCTTGAGTGCCGCGACCTGAACAAAGTTGAAGTAATAAAGCAGGCCAATCCACATGACGCCTGCCATGATGTGTATCCAGCGAGCCAGTGCGAGTTCCATTGTTGTCCTCCCCTTACATCAAGAAATTTTTAACGACGACGTACAGTACGGCGGTCAGCACCAGCCCGGAAATGAACGTGCCCCAGAGGGAATCGAGCGGATTTTTCATTGATGTTCCTCCATTTTGTTGTTTCTAATCACTTTGCTTCAGAAAAAAAGCACGGCACGCCCGGGTTTCAGGTCTTGTACTCAAAACTCAGGCGTGCCGTGCCGCGTCAGCCTGCGGCGTTCACCGATCAGGCGTAATTGGCTTCCGCGAACTGCCAGTTGACCAGATGTGCGAGGAAGGTCTCGACGAATTTCGGGCGCAGGTTGCGGTAGTCGATGTAATAGGCATGCTCCCAGACGTCAATGGTCAGCAGGGC
>DAIMZB010000029.1:0-16963 GCA_036734185.1 Thiobacillaceae bacterium
GGCTGTAGAGCATGCCGCCATGGCCCATGGCAATGCCGTCATCCACGGCGATGGTGTTGAATTCCTTGGCGACGCCGCCAAACGCCTCGATCTCGCGCGCCACCAGCTGGCCCAGATCCTTGAGATGCACGTGCCCGGGCACGAACTGGGTGAAGGAGTTGGCAATGGCGATGATGGGCTTGGAAAAATCCTCGTCCTTCATGCCGGTGGCGCGCCACAGGGCGCGTGCGCCGGCCATGTTGCGGCCGTGGGTGGTGGTGCGGGAACGGTATTCGGGCATGTCGGTCTTCCGGCAAAGCTATAATCAAGCGCTCATTTTACTCCCACGCGCCCACCATGCTGGTACATCCCCAATTCGCCCCCGTTGCCTTCTCGCTGGGCCCGCTCAAGGTGCACTGGTACGGGCTCATGTACCTGCTGGCCTTTGCGCAATTCTGGTGGCTGGGCAAGCTGCGCCTGGCGGCACATGTGGAACTGGGCATGACGGAAAAGGGCCTGGACGACCTGATGTTCTATGGCGTGCTGGGCGTGGTGCTGGGCGGGCGCCTGGGGCAGGTGCTGTTCTACGAGCCTGGCTACTATTTCTCTCACCCGGCGGAAATCATCGCGATCTGGAAAGGGGGCATGAGCTTCCACGGCGGACTGCTCGGCGTCCTCGCCGCCGTCACGCTCTGGACCCGCAAATACGGGGCGGCGTGGCTTGCCGTCTCGGACTACGTCGCCCCGCTGGTTCCGCTGGGGCTGGCCTTCGGCCGCATCGGCAACTTCATCAATGGCGAACTATGGGGGCGCGTGGCCGATCCCGGCCTGCCCTGGGCGATGATTTTTCCGCAGGCCGGCGACAATCTCGCACGCCATCCCTCGCAGCTCTACCAGGCGCTGGGCGAAGGCCTCACGCTGTTCGTCATTTTGTGGATGTACGCGCGCAAGCCGCGTCCGTGCGGCGCGGTGTCCGGCGTTTTTCTCATCGGCTACGGCGCATTCCGTTCGCTTGCCGAGCACTTTCGCGAACCGGATGCCGGCATTTTCGGCCAGTCCTATCTCGTCAGCATGGGCCAGTGGCTGTCGCTGCCCATGATCGCGATCGGCCTTTACCTACTGGCAAGAGCCTATCGGAAAGCCTGACGCGCCGCCGCCTTTCCCGGCAAGCCCTGCTAACGCTATAATCTCGCCCACACGTGGGGCGGTAGCTCAGCTGGGAGAGCGTCGCGTTCGCAATGCGAAGGTCGGGAGTTCGATCCTCCTCCGCTCCACCATTCAATTTCAAGGGTATGCAACCCCTCCGAAACCAACTATATTTGCCAGTCATGAGCAATAGACAGGCCTATCTCCGGTTTCTCAACCTGGCGCGCGCCATTCGCCAGCTGCCCTCCTTTCCCGCGCTGGACGCGCTGGAAGAAAATCTGCTGAACACCTTCGGCGCCATGTGGCACGAAAACCAGAAAATCACGGTGCTGGATGCCATGAGGGCGCTCCCGGATATTTCTCCCAGCACCGCCCATCGAAGGCTGAAGACGCTCCGGCAAAAGGGCCTGATTGCGCTCGAACCGGACAAATGGGACAGCCGCACCAAGTACGTTGTGCCCACCCCCCTGGCCGCGAAATATTTCCACAAGCTCGGCGGCTGCCTGAACAAAGCCCTGTCCGCCGAATAAAAGTTCGCGCACAAGCCCGCAAGGCCCAATGAAGCTCGAATCGAAAGCGTGGATTGTCGTCCTGACCGCGCTTTTGTATTTCCTTTTTTTTGAGCTTAACAACCTGCTGTTCTCTTCGCTCAACCATGCAAAGGCCGTTGACTGGATTTTCCTCCCCAGCGGGCTGCGTTTGCTGTTCATACTGCTTTTCGGGGTCTCGGGCGCGACCGGGATCGCAACATCCTCTTTTGCCCTCGGTTATGCGTATTACTTTCCGGATGACTGGATCACGTCCCTTGGCGCGGCGCTGGTGTCGGGATTCTCGCCGTTGATCGCGCGGAATTTTTGCGACTACTGGTTCGGCCTGGACGCGGACCTTGAAAAACTCAGTTCGCGAATTCTTTTAAAGCTCGCTTTCGTCTTTGCCCTGGTCAGCGCAGCGCTTCACCAGGCGTGGTATTTCCTGCGCGGCCACGGCGAAGAACAGCTTTATGTGGGATTCACCGCCATGGCCACGGGCGATTTTCTGGGCAGCCTGATCGTTCTCTACCTCGTCCGGCTTGCCCTTGTTTTGTTGCCGCTCAGGCAGGATTGAATCCTGTTTGGCCGGCTACACGCCAAGACACCGCATCAATCATCGGATTCGATATCAGCAGAAACAAAAGCTATTGGTTGGAAGCGAAAAACTTGTCAATGATGGAAGTGTATGCCCCCATCAACCGGAGAATGCCCATGCGCCTGTTTGCTTCCCTGTTCGCTTTTGCTGTCATTGCCATCGTCTCGCTTGCGGCTCACGCCGGGCCGCCTGCCGTAAATGGCCAGGTGGTGCTCAACGCCTACCAGGGCCTGGTCGAGGAACACCTGGATGGCGTGTTGCGCAGCGCAAAAGCCGTTGCGGCAAGCCGCGAAGCGCAGTCCGCAAGCTGGGACCAGGTCAGGCCCATGCTTGACCGCCTGAGCGAGGACCTCGAGACCGATGCCACGGTGTGGTTCGCGATGCCGGACGGCAGCTATTACTCGACCGAAGCGGGTGGACTCACCGGCCAGAACCTCAAGGACCGCGGCTATTTCCCCCGCTTGATGGCCGGCCAGGACATCAAGGGCGATCTGGTGGTGAGCAAATCCACTGGCCACCGCTCAGTCATCGTCGCGACGCCGGTAAAAGAAAATGGCAAGGTGGTTGCAGCGATCGGGGTTTCGCTGCGGCTGCGCCTGCTCTCGCAAATGGTTGAGAAATTCACCCAGTTGCCAGCGGACATGTACTTTTACTCGCTGACCGCGGATGCCCTGATTTCCACCCACAGGAACATTGACCGCATGTTCAAGCACCCCACCGACATCGGCGACGAGAGCCTCGGCCCGCGTTTTGCCGCGTCACTGGCCAAGGACAGGGGCGTGCTGGAATATTCCCTGGACGGCAAGAAAATCAGCGCGATTTTCCAGAAGTCGCAGGCCCTGGGATGGCATTTCTTCCTGGCCCAAGAAAAGAAATAACAACCCCTTGCCCGGTCAAGCCGGGCAGGGGGCTGTTTCTGGAAACCGCAGCCTCACCATGAGGCCGCGCCCGCCCGTTCCTTCCAGCAGTTCCAGTTGCGCGCCATGCAATTGCGCGATGCGCGCCACGATCGACAATCCGAGTCCGCTGCCGCCGGCCGTCGCATCCTCGAGGCGGTGGAAGTGCCGCAGCACATTTTCACGTTCGGCTGCGGGAATACCCGGCCCCTGATCCTCGACTTGCAGGACGATGCCATCGGCCGCGCGGCGCACGCTGACGCCGATTTCCATATGCGGAGGCGAATAGCGCAGGGCGTTGTTGATCAGGTTCCGGAGCAGGATGGCCAATAACCCGGCGTGGCCATTGACCGTAAGACCGGGCTCACCTTCCAGGGACAGGCGCATGTCTTTCACGCCCGCAGCCTGGGCGGATTCGGCCAGCGCCTGGGCCGCCGCCGCATGCAAATCGACCGCTTCCGCCTGGCGCTTCCAGGCATCGTGCTCCAGGCGGGCAAGCGTCAGCAGCTGCTCGACCAGGCGCGTGGCGCGGTCGCCGGCGGCAACAGCCTTGGCGATGGCCTGCTCGCGCTCGCCGCTTTCGCTTGCACCCTGCGCCACCTGCAACTGGATCTTCAGCGCGGCCAGCGGCGTACGCAGCTCGTGCGCAGCATCGCTGGTGAAGCGGCGTTCGCTTTCCAGCGAGGATTGCACGCGTTCGAGCAGGCTGTTCAGTCGTTCGACCATGGGGGCGATTTCCCTCGGCACTTCGCCTTCGAGCGGGGCCAGGTAGCGCGGGTCGCGGCGGGCAAGGGCAGCGCCGATGCGATTGATCGGCTTCAGCGCGCCGCCGACACCAAACCAGACGAGCAGCCCCAGCAGCGGCAAGGCGACCACCAGGGGCTGCACAAGCTTTTCAAGGACTTCGCCCGCGAGATGGTCGCGCGCATCAACCGCCTCGCCGACCTGGATCAGGTATTTGTGCTTCGCATCCCAATGGCTGAAGACGCGCCAGCGGCGGCGGTCCACTGTAGCGTCGGAAAAGCCTTCCTGGACGGCTGAAAGTTTTTGTGCCGGCGCGGCAGGCGAATGGAGCAGCAGGGTTTCGCCGCGCTCCCATATCTGAAAAATCACGCTGCGCGCGTATTTATGCAGTGTCTGGGCGTGCTCGAGCTCGATTTCGTCGATGTCCTCGCCGACCTGCGCGGCGAGCAGCGCGGCACTTTGCGCAAGATGCGCATCGAGCAGCTCCTGCATTTCGGAACGCGTTTCCCAGGCAGTCACCGCGGCAGCGGTCAGCCAGACCAGGGCCACGCCACTCAGGAGGGTGAGCAGAAGACGGCGGCGCACGCTGCCGCGAGCGCTCAGGCTCACTGCGGTTCCTTTGGCATCAGATAACCGACTCCACGCAAGGTTTGTACGATGCCAGGAGACAGCTTCTTGCGCAGGTGGTGAAGGTGCACGTCGACGGCGTTGGACTCGATTTCCTCGCCCCAGGCATAAAGTGCGGAAATCAGCTGCTCGCGCGTCAGCACGCGGCCAGCATGGTTCATGAAGACCTGAAGCAGGTCGAACTCCCTGGCCGACAGGGTTTTGGCCTCGCCGCGGTAGCTGACCGCGCGCGCGGCCGGGTCCAGGCTCAACTCGCCCACGGTGAGGATTGCTGCCGCCTGGCCGCTGGCGCGGCGGGTCAGTGCACGCAGGCGCGCGGACAGCTCGCCAAGGTCGAAGGGCTTGATGAGATAGTCGTCAGCGCCGGCATCCAGTCCGGCAATGCGGTCTTCCACGGTGTCGCGCGCGGTCAGGATCAAAATCGGCACCGCGTTTTTTTGCTGGCGCACGACCTTGAGCACATCCAGGCCTGAGCGCCTCGGCAACCCGAGATCCAGCACCACTGCCGCATAGGTTTCGTTTCCGATTACGTGCAAGGCGGCTTCGCCATCACGCACCCAGTCGATGCTGAAGCCCTGTTGCCTGAGGCCAGCCTGGATGCCGTCGCCCAACAGGGCATCGTCTTCTACCACCAGGATGCGCATTGCGGTTCGCTCAACCCTCAATCATCGTCGCCCCCATCGGCTTGCGCCGAGGCCTGGCCTGACACCAGGGAATCCAAGCTTCCATTAAACCAGAGTCCCCAGAAGCCGGCCAGCGCGGCCAGAAGCAATATGGAAACCAGGCAATGCTTTTTGCGGATGGCCGCGTTGGCCTCGCCTTCCTTGTAACCCGTGACCATGGCGCGCGCCAGATTCTCGCGGTGAAGTAGGCTGCTCACAAAAACGCCCGCGATGTGCACGCCGACCACGATCAGCATCGAATTGGCGAGCACCTCATGCGCTTCCTCCCACCATCCACCGCCGATTTCGTTATAAGCCAGCCAGCCGGAAACACCGGTGGCGACACCGAGTGCCAGCAGCAGAAAGATGGCCACGGCCCCGGCCGGGTTATGCCCAAGGTAATGCTCCGGCTTGCCGGACACGAGCGATTTCATATACCGCACGACCTTCGCGGGCGAATAGGCGAAATCGGAAAAGCGCGCGTGCCGCGTGCCGATGAAGCCCCAAACCAAACGGAACGCGATCAGTCCCAGCAAGGTATAGCCCAGCATCACATGCAGGTCACTGTAACGCTCGCTTTCGGACGTGAGCCAGGCGCCGGCGAAACTCAGCGCCAGCAGCCAGTGGAACCAGCGAGTGGGCAAATCCCAAACCAGAATCTTCATTTTCATTTGTTCACTCCTTTTGGCAAGCGCAGCGTGCGCTCGGAAAAGTCGCCTTTTTCGGCGGCAGTATGGCAGGCCGCGCAATTGGCAGCCGATTTCACCGCGGGATGTTTCCAGATATCGCGCGGCAATTCCTCGGAATGTTCATGCACGAACCAGCGCGTTTCGGTGATGCGCAGCTGCGGCTTGCCTGCTGCTGCGGTATCGCGGCGGCCCGCATTGGCTTCCAGATAGCGCAGGATTTCGGCATGGGCGGCGGGGTCGAGGCTGGCATCGCTGCCGAAGTGCTTGCCCAGGCCGTCCATGACCGCACGCCAGGAGGCGGCCGACAGCAATTGCGGAGGATAGGCCACGTGGCAGGCGCCGCACTCGGACTGGTAGGCGGGGTTGCGTACGGCGGCCGGGTAGCTGTCGGCGACGGCAGGCAGCGCAGCGGCAAGGACGAGGGACGCGATCAGGAAACGGGGACGAAAAAGTCTCATCATCCTGCCCCTTATTTCAGGCTCATCAGGTATGCCAGGACGTCGCCCTTTTCCTGCGCGCTGCAGGCGCGTCCCAGCACATCGTTGCAGTTGCGCTTGAACCACTTATCGACCTTGGCCGCGCGCGTGAAACGCTCGGCATTGGCGGCGGGCGCCAGCGGCTCGATGGCCTTGGCGGTGACAGCATGCTTGCCGGCTCCGGTCGGATTGCTGGTGTGGCAGGACGTGCAGCTCCATTCGCGGCCATGCAAGGCAGCAAAGAAACGCTGCCCCTGCTGAGCGGAAGGCGCCTTGTAGGCAGGGTTTTCCTGTTTCGCCTCTTGTGCGTAGGCGGCAAGAAAATCTGCGGGCGCCTCGGCAAGCGCCGCTGGACTGGCAACCGCCAGCCCAATCAGAAAGGCATATTTACGCATCGCGTGCTCCTTGGCAGGGTTTCGATGGCCAAAGAGTGGGCGCGCAAGATTAAGGCGGCATTAAGGGATCCGGCGACGGTTCGATTTACGCTCGACCGCCTTCCGATGCCGGGGAGTGGAACTTATTTTTCGGTTTTTACGGCGGACTTCTGAAACTCTTCCCAGGAAGATTCCTGGATGTCGTAGCCTTTTTCCTTTTTGAGCTCCAGGCCTTCGCGGAGATATTCGTCCTGGTCGCTTTCGCTGATTTCCATTTCCCGGACAGCTGTCTCCGCCGCCTGTCCCTTGCCGTGTATCGGAAAGCGCCAGAAAATGCGCTCCAGCTCGACGCCGCACGCATACCTGACATGCATGCGCAAGGTCATCTCGATGATGTGTGAATACCTGAAGCGCTTCATCGGCTCTGATTCGACAAAGGCGATGAAGCTTTCGCCGCCGGGACGCGGAAAGGCCTCGACCGCGACCTCGATGCCGTCGGCGCGGAAGTAATCGGCAATGGCGTTGACAACGTTTTGGGTGTCCACCTTCAAAACCCTGCCACGGCGCTTGATCACCAGAACGTAAATAAGAATTGCAATGACGTTGATGGCAACCAAATAGAGCGCTGCCAGATCAAAAGCTATGGTTACAACGTTGGTCATTGGTCAGATGTTTACGCGGATTTTCGGAGACTGTAATCGAAAAATTTCCGGCAAGGGGAATTTCGGCGATACCTCTCAAAACTCGCAAAAGCTCGCGGGTGCGCCCTCATGGGCGTATCCCCTTGTCGACACAAGGGAATCCCCGCCGGGGCGCATTGCCGGGCTGGCCCGTCGGCAGTTAAAATACGAGACTTTTCGCCATTTTCGGCAGCTGCTGCTTTTTTGAACACGCTATGAACAGACAAGACAGTCTCCAGGGCACGCTTTACAGCCCCGATTTCGAACAGGATTCCTGCGGCTTCGGGTTGATCGCCCAGATGGACAACCAGCCCTCGCACACGCTGGTGCAGCGCGCCATCCATTCGCTGGGCTGCATGACGCACCGCGGCGCCATCGCGGCCGACGGCCTCTCCGGCGACGGCTGCGGCCTGCTGTTCAAGAAGCCCGACGCCTTCCTGCGCGCCGTGGCCAAGGAAGCCGGCTTTGCCCTGGCCGAACGCTACGCCGCCGGCCTGGTGTTCCTGTCCCAGGATGATGCCCAGCGCAAGACCGCCAAGGACACCCTGACCCGCGAACTCGAGGCCCAGAAGCTCGTGGTCGCCGGTTTCCGTTCCGTGCCGGTCGACACCAAGGTCTGCGGCCAGTTCGCCCTGGCCTCGCTGCCGATGATCGAGCAGGTGTTCGTGAACTGCCCGGACGCCCTTGACGAGGAGCACTTCGAGCGCGCCCTCTACATCGCGCGCCGCCGCACCGAAAAGGCGCTCGCCGCCGACAAGGTGTTCTACGCGCCAACCCTGTCCTCGCGGGTGATTTCCTACAAGGGGCTGGTGATGCCGGAGAACCTGCCGGTGTTCTACCCCGACCTGAATGACGCGCGCTTCGCTTCGTCGCTGATCGTGTTCCACCAGCGCTTCTCCACCAATACCTGGCCGCAGTGGAAGCTGGCACAGCCGTTCCGCTTCCTTGCCCACAACGGCGAGATCAACACCCTGCAGGGCAACCGCAACTGGAGCCGCGCCCGCGAGATGAAGTTCGAGAGCGACCTCATCCCCGACATGGCCGATGTGCGCCCGATCGTGAACACCGACGGTTCCGATTCCAGCTCGCTCGACAACATGCTGGAAGGCCTGGTCATGGGCGGCGCCGGCCTGTTCCGCGCCGTGCGCCTGCTGGTGCCGCCGGCATGGCAGAACGTCGAGGACATGGACCCCGACATGCGCGCCTTCTACGAATACAACTCCATGCACATGGAAGCCTGGGACGGCCCTGCCGGCCTGGTGATGACAGACGGCAGGTATGGGGTTTGCGCGCTGGACAGAAACGGCCTGCGCCCCGCCCGCTGGGTGCTGACCAAGGACCGCATCCTGACCATCGCCTCGGAAGTCGGCGTGTGGGACTACGGCGCGGAAAACGTCGAGAAGAAGGGCCGCGTGCGCCCCGGCCAGATGGTCGCCGCCGACCTCGCCACCGGCAAGCTGCTGCTGCCCGAGGACATCGACAACGAGCTCAAAGGCCGCCACCCCTACCGCAAGTGGCTGAAGGAAGCCACCAAGCTCGAGTTCGGCGCCTATCCCGACGGCGACATGGAGGCGATGGACGCCGCCTCCCTGCTCACGCACCAGAAGCTCTTCAACGTCAGCCTGGAAGAGCGCGACCAGATCCTGCGCGTGCTGGCCGAAGACGGCCAGGAGGCCATCGGCTCCATGGGCGACGACACCCCCATGGCAGTGCTCTCGCAGAAAGTGCGCTCGCCCTTCGACTACCTGCGCCAGCAGTTCGCGCAGGTGACCAACCCGCCGATCGATCCGATCCGCGAAGCCATCGTCATGTCGCTCGCCACCTGCTTCGGCCCTGAGCGCAATCTGTTCAAGGAGTCGAAGGACCACGCGCACCGCCTGGAAGTGAGCACGCCGCTGCTGTCGGAAACCGCGTTCAAGGCCATCACTTCGCAGACCGACCCGGCTTACAGGAGCCAGCGCCTGTCGCTCAACTACGATGCCGCCAAGCTTTCGCTCAAGGCCGCGACCGAGAAGCTGGCCGAGGATGCCGTCGCTGCCGTGAAAAACGGCGCGGTCATCCTGGTGCTGTCCGACCGCGACATTTCCCAGAATACCCTGCCGATCCCGGCGCTGTTCGCCGTCGGCGCAGTGCACCACGCGCTGATCGACGCCGGCCTCAGATGCGACGCCAACATCGTCGCCGAAACCGGCAGCGTGCGCGACCCGCACCACTACGCCTGCCTGATCGGCTACGGCGCCACCGCGGTCTATCCCTATCTCGCCTACGAGGTCATCGCGGACCAGGTAAAAGCCGGCGAGTGCAAGACGCCGCTCGACAAGGCGCTGTCCAACTACCGCAAGGGCATGGACAAGGGCATCTACAAAGTGCTGTCGAAGATGGGCATCTCGCTCGTCGCCAGCTATCGCGGCGCGCAGCTGTTCGAGGCCGTGGGCCTCAACGAGGAGGTCATCGAACTGTCCTTGAAGGGCACGGTCTCGCGCGTCTCCGGCGCTGACTTCGCCGACTTCGAAGCCGACCAGAAGCTGCTGCACAAGAACGCCTTCAATCCGCTGAAGCGCCTGCCTGCTGGCGGCCTGCTGAAATTCATGTTCGGCGAGGAATTCCACGCCTACAACCCGGACGTGGTGCAGCAGCTGCAGAAAGCGGTGCAGACCGGCAACTATGCGGAATACAAGAAGTATTCCGAGATCGTGAACACCCGCCCGGTGGCAATGATGCGCGACCTCATGCAGGTGAAGTTCGGCGCCAGCAAGCCGATCTCCATCGACGAAGTCGAGCCGATCGAGAACATCCTCAAGCGCTTCGACTCGGCTGGAATGTCATTGGGCGCGCTGTCGCCGGAGGCGCACGAGGCGCTGGCCGAGGGGATGAATCGCATCGGCGGCCGCTCCAACTCCGGCGAAGGCGGCGAGGACCCCAAGCGCTACGGCACGGTCAAGATGTCCAAGATCAAGCAGGTCGCCTCCGGCCGCTTCGGCGTGACCCCGGCCTACCTCGTCAACGCCGAAGTGCTGCAGATCAAGATCGCCCAGGGCGCCAAGCCCGGCGAAGGCGGCCAGCTGCCCGGCGACAAGGTGTCGCCGCTCATCGCCAGCTTGCGCCACTGCAAACCCGGCACGCCGCTGATTTCGCCGCCGCCGCACCATGACATCTATTCCATCGAAGACCTGGCGCAGCTGATTTTCGACTTGAAGCAGGTCAACCCCGCCGCGCAGGTGTCGGTGAAGCTGGTGGCCGAGCCCGGCGTGGGCACCATCGCCGCCGGCGTGGCCAAGGCCTATGCCGACCTCATCACCATTTCCGGCTATGACGGCGGCACTGGCGCTTCACCCTTGACCTCGGTGAAATACGCCGGCACGCCGTGGGAACTGGGCCTCTCGGAAGCGCAACAGGTCTTGCGCGCCAACGGCCTGCGCGGCCGTGTCAGAGTTCAAACCGACGGCGGCCTGAAGACCGGGCTGGACGTGGTCAAGGCCGCGATCCTCGGCGCAGAAAGCTTCGGCTTCGGCACCGGCCCCATGGTGGCGCTGGGCTGCAAATATCTGCGCATCTGCCATCTGAACAACTGCGCCACCGGCGTGGCGACGCAGAACGACAAGCTGCGCAAGGAGCACTTCATCGGCCTGCCCGACATGGTGGTGAATTTCTTCACCTTCATGGCGATGGAAACCCGCGAACTGATGGCGCAGCTGGGCGTGAAAAAGCTCACCGACCTCATCGGCCGCACCGACCTGCTCGAACTGATGCAGGGCCAGACCCCCAGACAGCAGAAACTCAAGCTCGACGCGCTGCTGTCGCAGGGCGGCATTCCCGCCGACGCGCCGCGCTTCGCGCAGCAGGACCGCAACCCCTCGTTCGACAAGGGCGAACTGGCGGAAAAAATGGTGGCCGACTGCGCGCCCTTCATCAAGAGCGGCAAGAAGAAGGCCTTCGCCTACGCCATCCAGAACACCAACCGCTCGATCGGCGCGCGCCTCTCCGGCGAGATCGCCAAGGCGCACGGCAATGCCGGCCTACCCGACGGCACCCTGCACATCAAGCTCCTGGGCTCGGCCGGCCAGAGCTTCGGCGTGTGGAACGCGCAGGGCCTGACCCTGGAGCTGGAAGGCGACGCCAACGACTACGTCGGCAAGGGCATGGCCGGCGGCCGCCTGGTGATCTACCCGCCGAAAGTTTCCACCTTCGAGCCGCACCGCAACATCATCATCGGCAACACCTGCCTGTATGGCGCAACCGGGGGCGAGCTGTTCGCATCGGGCATGGCCGGCGAGCGCTTCGGCGTGCGCAACTCCGGTGCCTTTGCCGTGATCGAGGGCGCGGGCGACCATTGCTGCGAATACATGACTGGCGGCACCGTCGTCGTGCTGGGCGACCCCGGCCTCAACTTCGGCGCCGGCATGTCGGGCGGCATGGCCTTCGTTTACGACGAGTCGGAGAAATTCTCCAACCGCATTAACCGCGAACTGGTCGACGCGCACAAGATGGTGGGCGACGAAACCGAACCCTACCGCGTGTTCCTGAAAGCCAGCATCGAGCGTCACCTGGCGCTCACCGGCTCGCCGCGCGCGAAGTGGCTGCTTGGCAACCTCGACAGCGAGATCGGCAAGTTCTGGCTGGTGAAGCCCAAGCGCGTTTCGCTGGAAGCCCTGCTGGATGATTTGCCCGGCGCCAAAAAAGAAGCGGTTGCCGCCTAAGGATTAAGCACAATGTCTGACGTTTTTCAGTTTCTCAACAAGCCCCGCCGCGACGGCGAAAAAACCGCGGCCGTGATCCGTATCCACGAGTTCAAGGAAATCTACGCCAAGATGGACGCGGACCATGCCAAGGAACAGTCGGGCCGCTGCCTGGGCTGTGGCAACCCGTACTGCGAGTGGAAGTGTCCGGTGCACAACTACATCCCCAACTGGCTGAAGCTGGTGGATGAGGGCCGCCTGTTCGAGGCAGCCGCGCTGTCACACGAAACCAACTCCCTGCCCGAAGTCTGCGGCCGCGTGTGCCCGCAGGACCGTTTGTGCGAAGGCGCCTGCACGCTCAACAGCGACGGCTTCAATGGCAAGGGCGGCTTCGGCGCGGTCACCATCGGCCAGGTTGAAAAATACATTTCCGAGGAAGCCTTCAAGGCCGGCTGGCGCCCCGACATGAGCCAGGTGAAGGCCACCGGCAAAAAGGTCGCCATCATCGGCGCCGGGCCCGCCGGCCTGGGCTGCGCCGACGTGTTGGCGCGGAACGGCGTGAAGGCGGTGGTGTTCGACCGCTACCCCGAAATCGGCGGACTGCTCACGTATGGCATCCCCGAGTTCAAAATGGAAAAGTGGGTCATGTCGCGTCGCCGCGAAGTGTTCGAGGGCATGGGCATCGAGTTCCGCCTGAACACCGAAGTCGGCAAGGACGTCAGCATGGACAGCCTGATGAAGGAATACGATGCCGTGTTCCTCGGCATGGGCACCTATACGTACATGAAAGGCGGCTTCCCCGGCGAGGACCTGCCCGGCGTGCTGGAAGCGCTGCCCTTCCTGATTTCCAACGTGAAAAACTGTCTCGGCCAGCTTGGCAAAAATGAGACCTTCCACGACATGAAGGGCCAGCGCGTGGTGGTTCTGGGCGGCGGCGACACCGCCATGGACTGCAACCGCACCTCCATCCGCCAGGGCGCGGTTTCCGTGACCTGCGCCTACCGCCGCGACGAGGCCAACATGCCCGGCTCCAAGCGCGAAGTCGCCAACGCCAAGGAAGAGGGCGTGAAGTTTCTGTGGAACCGCCAGCCGGTGGAAATCGTCGGCGACGGCAAGGTCGAGGGCATCAAGCTCGTCACCACCGAACTCGGCGAGCCTGACGCTCGCGGCCGCCGCACGCCCGTGGTGGTGCCTGGCTCCGAGGAAATCATTCCCTGCGACCGCGTGCTCATCGCCTTCGGCTTCCGCCCCAGCCCCGCCCCGTGGTTCACCGACCTCGGCCTCACCCTCGACCAGGGCGGCCGCCTCATCGCCAAGGGTAGCCAGTTCACCGGCCAGACCGCCAACGAAAAAATCTTCGCCGGCGGCGACATGGTGCGCGGCTCCGACCTCGTCGTCACCGCCGTTTGGGAAGGGCGCGAGGCGGCCAAGGGCATGCTCGGCTATCTCGGCCTGAACTAAGCGTTCTTGCCAGCAGCAAACAAAACAAGGCCGGGATATCCCGGCCTTGTTGTTTCTGGTGCGCGCGATCAGAGCAGGTAGCTGTAGGTCAGCTGCCAGTTTGGCTGGTTGTGCTCGATACGCATGCCGCTGTTCATCATACCTGTGCCGGTCACCGTCACTTCCGGCGCATGGCTCAGCGCGAAATCGAGCGGCGAGTCCTTGTCGAAGGTATGGCCGAAGCCGGCCGCGATTCCCTTGCGATGTATCGGGGAAATTCCTGTGAAGCGGATTGAAGAAAGCGGCGGATTGTAATCCGACCCCCCGACTGGGGAACACCGCCGAAAACAAGCGTGTCGGCGCGTCTGAAACAGCTTGTTACAGCTGCTTACATGCGGTCATGCCCCCCAAACACCCTGAATACATCTCATGGATACAGTGCAGCCATGCGCTGTTGATTTGAATCGACTTTCGATTCCGGCGTCACAAAAAACCAAAAAGGATTCATGAAATGAAAACCTCAAGACTCGTCCAGACCTTCGGCCTCGCTGCCATGGTCTGCATTTGCACGGGCACGCTTGCACATGGAAATGATGAATATCGCCCGGGTGCCGACAACTTCGCATTTCGCAACCACCCCACATTCCAGGAAAACCTGCGCCTGACGAGAGAAGTGGATGAGCGCCAGGACAAGCAGATGGACCGCATCCTCAGCGGGTTTTACGAACGGCGCATCACGCCGCAGGAATTTCGCAGGCTGATGGACGAGCAGCGCGACATCCAGAAAATGGAGCGCCGGTTCCTCGCTGATGGCCTGCTGAATCGCCACGAATACCAGAACCTCGACTTCGCGCTCAACGCGGCAAGCTGGAACATTTTCCAGGAAGGCCATGATGTCCAGGGCCGTCCTGGCCGGAGCGAATGGCATGGCGCCGAGTAGCGCTGAAATGCCTGCCGATTTTATTGAAGATGAAGAAATTTCGGCCGATAACGCCATTAGCCTCAAAACATCCAAATTGACGGGAGATGCCATGAAAACCAAACTCAGCCTGGGATTGATTCCCCTGTTCTTCGCCGGCGCTGCGCTGGCGACCCCGCCCAGCCACGCCCCCGCCCATGGCTGGCGGGCGAAAAACGACCCGACTTACGCGGGTTATTCAGGCCGACAGTATCGCGAAGATTTCGGCATCCTGTCAGGCCGCTGCAACCGTGACGCCATTGGCGCGGTGCTGGGAGGCGCCAGCGGCGCGATCATCGGCGGCCAGGTTGCCGGGAGGGACGACCGCGTCGTGGGCATGGTCGTGGGCGGCGTACTGGGAGCCGTTGTCGGCCACGCCATTGGTGAGGAACTAGACAGGGGCGACCGCGCCTGCATGGGCCATGCGCTGGAACTCGGCAAGGCCGGCGTGCCGGTCGTGTGGAGCCACGACGGCCATCACTACAACTTCACCCCACGCGGCGAGGCTTCCGGCGGCTGCCGGTATGCCACCCTGGCGATGGACAAGCGCAAGCCGGCCGATGTTCTTGCCTGCCCCAACAAGGATGGCGAATGGAAATTTAACCGGCGCTGACCATCCGCGCTGCAGGCCGGGCTGGGCATCCGGCCTGTTAAACTTGGGGTTTGGTTTTTTCTACCCAGCCCCATGTCCGCACTTAAAAACGATACTTTCCTGCGCGCGCTGCTGCGTGAACCGGTCGATTACACACCTAGCTGGCTGATGCGCCAGGCCGGACGCTATCTCCCTGAATACAACGCCACGCGTGCCCGCGCAGGGGATTTTCTGACCCTGTGCAAAACGCCGGACCTGGCGACCGAGGTCACCCTGCAGCCCCTTGCGCGCTACCCGCTGGATGCCGCCATCCTGTTTTCCGACATCCTGACCGTGCCGGATGCAATGGGGCTCGGGCTTTACTTCGCACAGGGCGAAGGACCGCGCTTCGAGCGGCCCCTGCGCGAAGAATGGGCAATCCGCGACCTGGCTGCGCCGGACCCCACCGACAAGCTCGGCTATGTTCTGGCTGCCGTCAGAAGCATTCGCAAGGCGCTGGACGGATCGGTGCCGCTGATCGGCTTTTCCGGCAGCCCTTTCACACTGGCCTGCTACATGATCGAAGGCAGCGGCTCGGATGACTTTCGCACCGTCAAGGCCATGCTTTACCAGCGCCCGGACCTGTTGCACCACATCCTGGAAGTCAACGCCCGCGCAGTCACCGATTACCTGAACGCGCAAATCGAAGCCGGTGCACAGGCCGTGATGATTTTCGACACCTGGGGCGGCATGCTCAGCCATCGCGCCTATCGCGAATTTTCGCTGGCTTACATGGCGCGCGTCGTCGAGGGTCTCAAAAAGGAAAACGAGGGCCGCCGCGTACCCAACATCCTGTTCACGAAAGGCGGCGGACTGTGGCTCGAGGACATGGCCGCCACGGGTTGCGACGCGCTCGGCCTGGACTGGACCATCGACATCGGCGATGCCCGCAAACGGGTTGGCGACAAGGTCGCGCTGCAGGGCAACTTTGACCCGCTGTGCCTGATGGGCAGCCCTGAAGCGATCAAGAAAGAAGCCGAAGCGGTGCTGGAAAGCTATGGGCATGGCGCCGGCCACATCTTCAACCTCGGCCATGGCATCAACCAGTTCACCCCACCAGAAAGTGTAGACTTACTGCTGAATACGGTTCGAAAAACCAGCCCCAAATACCATGTCAGATGACACATTAGTTATTACTTATGCACAAATAATGTGCCTGGCTGAAATTTGCCGCACCAAGACTTGACACGTCTCAATAAATCGTAACCAACTGTTTTACAACGATTATCCTTGCTGCCCGTTTTTTAACCGAAATGTCATGATGGCGTATTCACGGCCTTGCGAGGCATAAGCAGCCAATCATCCACAAAATTATCCACAGAATCCGTGGACAACCCGAAAACCCTTATTAATCATAAGCGTTTAGCGCAAACTTCACGAAACAACAGCAACTGTGCTGGCTAACTAATACATTTTATCCACCGACTCATGCCCCCCCAAATCGCACGCGTCGCACTGGACGTGCCCCTTCCCAGGCTGTTTGATTACCTGGGGAATGGCCTGACGCCGGCGGACATTGGGCGGCGGGTCAAGGTCCCGTTTGGGCGCAAAGAGCGCGTAGGGCTGCTGCTTGAGCTCGGCGATACATCGGAATGCGCGCCAGACAAGCTCAAGCCGGTCATCGAAGTGGATCGCGAGTTGCAGCCCCTGGCCGACGACGTAAGGGGGCTGTTCCGTTTTTGCGCGAGTTACTACCACTACCCCATCGGCCAGATTGCGCTGGCCGCCCTGCCCACCGCCTTGAGGCGCTGGCAATTCCAGCTGCCCGCGCCGCGCGTGCGTTATGTGCTAAGCGATGCCGGCAGACAGGCCTTGCCGGCCAGCCTGCCGGCACGGGCCGTGGCCCAGCGTCGCCTGGCG
>DAIMZB010000030.1:0-15906 GCA_036734185.1 Thiobacillaceae bacterium
ATCGACATGATTGCCGGTCCCTCCGAGATCCTGGTGATCTGCGACGGCAAGACCAACCCGGACTGGATCGCCATGGACCTTTTTTCCCAGGCCGAACACGATGAGCTGGCGCAGTCCATCCTGCTGACGCCGGATGCCGCCTTTGCCGATCAGGTCGAGCAGTCTATCCGGAAGCTGGTGGGCGAAATGCCGCGCAATGAAGTCATTACAACTTCCATCAGCAATCGCGGCGCCATCATTGTCACGCGCGACCTCGACGAGGCCGCCGAGATCAGCAACCGCATCGCGCCCGAGCACCTGGAACTGTCGGTGGAGGACCCGGTCGCCATGACCGCAAAAATCCGCCACGCCGGCGCCATATTCATGGGCCGCAACACCTGCGAGGCTTTGGGCGACTACTGCGCCGGCCCCAATCATGTGCTGCCCACCTCGCGTACCGCGCGTTTTTCTTCGCCCCTTGGCGTGTACGACTTCCAGAAGCGGTCCAGCCTGATCATGGTGTCGGAAGCCGGCGCGCAGACCCTGGGGCGCATCGCCGCGACCCTGGCCTATGGCGAAGGGCTGCAGGCGCATGCACGTTCAGCCGAATACCGGCTGCATCGCTAGGGGAAGCGCGTGAGCCGTTTCTGGAGTCGGGTGGTCCAGGGCCTGAACCCCTATGTGCCGGGCGAACAGCCCAAGCTGGCCAATCTGGTCAAGCTCAATACCAACGAGAACCCTTATGGGCCCAGCCCAAAGGTGCTGGAGGCCCTGCGCGCGGAAGCCACCGAGGCCCTGCGCCTGTACCCCGATCCCAATTCCGACCGGCTGCGCGAGGCCATCGCGGCTTTCCACGGTGTCGAGCCCGGCCAGGTCTTTGTCGGCAACGGTTCGGACGAGGTGCTGGCGCATGCCTTCCTTGCGCTCTTGAAGCATGATGCCCCCATCCTGTTTCCGGACGTTACCTACAGTTTCTACCCGGTGTACTGCGGCCTGTATGGCATCGAATACCAGGAAATTCCGCTGACCGACACGTTCGAAATCCGGGTGGAGGATTATTTCGTGCCCAACGGCGGTATCATTTTCCCCAACCCCAACGCGCCGACCGCGCGCCTTCTGGCCCTGGGTGAAATCGAAAGGCTGCTGGCGAAAAACACCGACTCGGTGGTGGTGGTGGACGAGGCCTATATCGACTTTGGCGGCGAATCCGCGGTTGGTCTGGTCAAGAAGTATCCGCAGTTGCTGGTGGTGCACACGCTGTCGAAATCGCACTCGCTTGCCGGCCTGCGCGTGGGCTATGCCATCGGCCAGGCCGGGCTGATCGAGGCGCTGGTGCGGGTGAAGGACAGCTTCAACTCCTACCCGCTCGACCGCTTCGCCCAGGCCGGCGCCACGGCGAGCATGCAGGATCGCGGCTACTTTGACATGACCCGGCACAAGGTCATGGCCACGCGCGAGCGCCTGGTCGCCGACCTCGCTGCGCTGGGTTTCGAGGTGCTGCCCTCGGCCGCGAACTTCGTGTTCGCGCGCCACTCAAAAAAGGACGGTGCCGAGCTGGCCCAGGCCCTGCGCGAGCGCAGCATCATCGTGCGCCATTTCAGGAAACCGTCGCGCATCGCGCCTTTCCTGCGCATCACCGTGGGCACGGATGAACAGTGCCGGGCGCTGGTGGCCGCTTTGAAGCAGCTGCTGGCCTGATAGAATCGGGCTTTACCCATTATTGACTGACCATCATGCGCACCGCAGAAGTCACCCGCAACACCCTGGAAACGCAGATTACCGTCCAGATCAACCTGGACGGCACGGGCAAGGGCGCGCTCAACACCGGCGTGCCGTTCTTCGACCACATGCTCGACCAGATCGCGCGCCACGGCCTGATCGACCTCAATATTCAGGCCAAGGGCGATTTGCACATTGACGCGCACCATACGGTGGAGGATGTCGGCATCACCCTGGGTCAGGCTTTCGCCAAGTCGGTGGGCGACAAGACGGGCATTCGCCGCTACGGCCATGCCTACGTGCCGCTGGACGAAGCGCTTTCGCGCGTCGTGATCGATCTTTCCGGCCGGCCGGGGCTTGAGTACCACGTCGACTATACGCGTGCGCGCATCGGCGAGTTCGATGTCGATCTGCTGCTGGAATTCTTTCGCGGCTTCGTGAATCACGCTGCGGTGACCTTGCACATCGACAACCTGCGTGGCATCAACGCCCACCATCAGGCCGAAACCATCTTCAAGGCCTTTGGCCGCGCGCTGCGCATGGCGGTCGAAACCGATGCCCGCATGGGTGGGCAGATGCCGTCGACCAAAGGCAGTCTCTGATGGCAGACCTGGACATTGCCGTGATCGACTACGGCATGGGTAACCTGCGTTCGGTGGACAAGGCGCTGGAGTACGTTTCGCCCAGGGCCACGGTAAAGGTGACGGCTGATCCGGACGAGATTCTTTCCGCCGGCCGCGTCGTGTTCCCGGGGCAGGGCGCAGCGCGCGACTGCATGCGCGAGATCGACGCACGCGGCCTGCGCGAGGTCATCAGGCAGGCCGCGCAGACCAAGCCGTTTCTCGGAATCTGCATGGGCCTGCAGGTGCTGTTCGAGCACAGCGAGGAGGGCGACACGCCCTGTCTCGGCATCTTCAAGGGCGAGGTCATGCGTTTCCCCAAGGATGCCATGCATGACGACAAGGGCGAAAAGCTCAAGGTGCCGCACATGGGCTGGAACAATGTCCACCAGGCCGTGGCGCATCCGCTGTGGGCCGGCATCGAGGACGGCAGCCGTTTCTATTACGTGCACAGCTATTTCGTGCAGCCGACCACGCCCGAGAACGTGGCGGGGTTTTCGCACTACCCGTTTCCGTTCACCTCTGCGGTGGCCTCGGGTAATATCTTTGCTGTGCAATTCCATCCGGAGAAGAGCGCCCAGGCGGGCTTGACCCTGTTGGGCAATTTCATCACCTGGGATCCTTTCAACGCTCAACAATCGGCCTGCGACATGGCCGGCTCGAGCTGCGCTTAACTAGATTCAACGCATCATGCTGATTATTCCTGCCATCGATCTCAAGGACGGTCACTGCGTCCGCCTCGAACAGGGCGAAATGGACCGTGCCACCGTGTTTTCCGAAGATCCGGCCGCCATGGCGCGCCACTGGGTAAAACAGGGTGCACGCCGCCTGCATCTGGTGGACCTGAATGGCGCCTTTGCCGGCAAGCCTGTCAATGAAGACGCGATCAAGTCGATCGTCCGCGAAATGGGCGACGAGATTCCGGTTCAGCTGGGCGGCGGGATCCGCGACCTCGACACCATCGAGCGCTATCTTGACGACGGCATTCGTTACGTCATCATCGGCACCGCCGCGGTGAAGAATCCCGGCTTCCTGCATGAGGCCTGCGATGCCTTTCCCGGCCACATCATCGTCGGGCTGGACGCCAAGGACGGCAAGGTGGCGGTGGATGGCTGGTCCAAAGTCACCGACCACGACGTCGTCGACCTCGCCCAGCGCTTCCAAGACTACGGCGTGGAGGCGGTGATCTACACCGACATCGGACGCGATGGCATGCTGACGGGCGTCAACATCGAAGCGACGGTCAAGCTTGCGCATGCGCTGCATATCCCCGTCATCGCCAGCGGCGGCATCACCAACCTGGATGACGTGAAAAAACTCTCCGCAGTGGCCGGCGAGGGCATCATGGGGGCCATCACCGGCCGCGCCATCTATCAGGGCACGCTCGACTTCACGGCCGCGCAGAAACTCGCCGACGAACTGGCCGGCAAGGTGTACGGGGAATAATGCTCGCCAAACGCATCATCCCCTGCCTGGACGTGACAGCCGGACGCGTGGTCAAAGGCGTCAATTTCGTCGAATTGAAGGACGCCGGCGACCCGGTCGAGATCGCCAGGCGCTACAACGATGCCGGCGCGGACGAACTCACTTTCCTCGACATCACCGCCAGCTCCGACGAGCGCGACATCATTCTTCATATCATTGAAGCCGTGGCCGAGCAGGTGTTCATTCCCCTGACCGTGGGCGGCGGCGTGCGCAAGGTCGACGACATCCGCCGTTTGCTCAATGCTGGCGCCGACAAGGTCAGCATCAACACCTCCGCGGTGACGAATCCCGAGCTGGTGGCGGAAGCCTCGGGTTACTTCGGCTCGCAGTGCATCGTGGTGGCCATCGACTCCAAGCGCGTGGGCGACCACTGGGAAGTCTTCACCCACGGTGGGCGCAAGCCGACCGGGCTCGATGCAGTGGAGTGGGCGAAGAAGATGGAAAGTCTGGGCGCCGGCGAACTGCTGCTGACTTCCATGGACCGCGACGGCACCAAAAGCGGCTTTGACCTCGAGCTCACGCGCCGCATTTCCGACGCGGTAGACATCCCCATCATCGCCAGCGGCGGGGTAGGCAACCTGCAGCACCTGGTTGACGGCGTGAAAGAAGGGCATGCGGACGCCGTGCTGGCCGCCAGCATCTTCCACTTTGGCGAGCATACCGTGGACGAGGCCAAGCGCTACATGAAGCAGCATGGCGTCGAGGTGAGGCTGTGAACTGGCTGGACGAAATCCGCTGGGATGAAAAGGGCCTGGCTCCCGCCATTGCCCAGGACGCCCAAACCGGGCGTATCCTGATGGTGGCCTGGATGAACCGCGAGTCGCTCGCGCTCACCGCCGAGAAGGGCGAGGCCGTGTACTGGTCGCGCTCCAGGAACCGGCTGTGGCACAAGGGCGAGGAATCCGGCCACGTGCAAAAGGTGAAGGAAATCCGCCTCGACTGCGACGAGGACGTGATTGTGCTTCAGGTGGAACAGCAGGGCGGCATTGCGTGTCATACTGGCCGCGAAAGCTGTTTCTACCGGGTGCTGAAAAACGGTGCCTGGCAGGCAACAGATCCCGTGCTGAGAGACCCCAAGGACATCTACCGCAAATGAGCGAAGACATTCTCAAACGCCTGACCGCCACGCTGGAAGCGCGCAAGGCAGCGTCTCCGGATTCTTCCTACGTGGCGAAGCTCCATGCCAAGGGCCTCGACGCCATCCTCAAGAAGGTCGGGGAAGAGGCAACCGAGACCGTCATGGCGGCCAAGGATGGTCAGTCGGAAAAGATCATCTACGAAGTGGCGGATCTGTGGTTTCATACCCTGGTGCTGTTATCCCACAAGGGGCTGACGGCGCAGGATGTGCTGGACGAGCTGGCGCGCCGCGAAGGCCTGTCGGGGATTGAAGAGAAGGCTTCCAGGAAATGAGCAGCAACTGCATTTTTTGCAAGATCGTGGCGGGCGAAATTCCGGCGCGCAAACTGTACGAGGACGATGAGCTGCTGGCTTTTCATGACATCAACCCGATGGCGCGGGTGCATTTCATGATCATTCCCAAGCTGCACCTCGCCTCGCTGACCGATGCCGAGCCGGCACACCAGGCGCTTCTGGGTAAAATACTGCTCCTGGCGCCCCGGCTGGCAAAAGAACAGGGGCTGGACAGCGGCTTCAAGACCCTGGTCAACACCGGACGCGGCGGCGGTCAGGAAGTGTTTCACCTGCACGTACATGTATTCGGCGGCGGCCCGGCTGCCTGATTGATTATTTCAAGGAGACTGACATGGGTAGTTTCAGCATTTGGCATTGGCTGATCGTTCTGGCAATCGTGCTGCTGGTGTTCGGCACCAAGAAGCTGCGCAACATCGGCTCGGACCTTGGCGGCGCAGTGAAGAACTTCAAGGATGCGGTAAAGGACGAGAATGCAAAGCTGGCCGACAAGAGCGAAAAAAGCGAGAGCGGCAACACCATCGATGCCGAAGTGAAGGACAGGCACAACTCCTGACTGGGGGCCAGGGCAGACGAAGTCGCTCTATCTCAAGGACATCTGCCCCGCATCCCGCTTTTCGAGCATCTAATAAATGTTTGATGTCGGTTTTTCCGAACTCCTCGTCATCGCTGTAGTGGCGCTGCTGGTCATCGGCCCCGAGCGCCTGCCCAAGGTCGCGCGCACGGCTGGCCATCTGTTCGGCCGCTTCCAGCGCTACGTCAGCGCCGTCAAGGCCGACATCGGGCGCGAAATGGAGCTTGAGGAGCTGCGCAAGGCCGGTCAGACCTTCAAGAATTCCATCGAGGAAGCGGCGCGGGGCGTGGAGTCCGGCGTCAAGGAAGCTGAATTCACCATGCGCGAGGAAGTCGTGACCCCGATCAAGGAGGCCACGGATGCCGCGTCTCAGTCTGACCTGTTCGATGATCCGGACAGAAAGCAGATTGCGGCAGCGCCTGAAAAAACTGAAGAATCGGCCACTCGCAAGGATGGCGCGCCGGAATCCAAGGCATGAGTGACGCTCCGAGCAAGGAAGAAAGCTTCATCTCCCATCTGATCGAGCTGCGCGACCGGCTGATTCGCGCGGTTGTCGCGGTCATTCTGGTGTTCATCGTGCTGTTTCCCTGGGCCAACGATCTCTACACGCTGCTGGCCCAGCCTCTGATCTCCAAACTGCCGCAAGGCAGCCAGATGATTGCCACCGGCGTTGCCTCTACTTTCTTCATCCCCTTGAAGGTCGCGATGATGGCTGCGTTTCTCATCGCGTTGCCGTTCGTGCTGTACCAGATGTGGGCCTTCATCGCGCCCGGCCTTTACCAGCATGAGCGCAAGCTGGCGATGCCCCTGCTGGTGGCCAGCGTGCTGCTGTTCTTTGTCGGCATGGCCTTCGCCTATTTTCTGGTGTTTCCGGTGGTGTTCGGCTTTCTTGCCGGCGCCACGCCCAAGGGCGTGAATTTTGCGCCGGATATCGGCGCCTATCTCGATTTCGTCATGACGCTGTTCATTGCTTTCGGCGTCACCTTCGAAGTGCCGGTGGTCGTGATCCTGCTGGTGATCACCAATCTGGTCTCAGTGCAAAAATTGCGCGAGGCACGGCCTTACGTGATTGTCGGCGCCTTCATCATCGGCGCCGTCTTTACGCCGCCGGACGTGATTTCCCAGGTGATGCTGGCCATTCCGCTATGGCTGCTTTACGAGATCGGAATCATCCTGGCCGGCTTCCTGCGCACCGTGAAGCCGGCACAGGAGCCGCAAGAAGGAGTGCCGCAAGCGCCCAGTCCGCAACAGCCGCCACCGGCATCGCCGCCGCCGCAACAGCAGGCGCCCTATCCGACCTATCCGTCGGACTACGAGCCGTTGAGCTACGAGGACATGGAAGCCGAGCTTGACCGCATCGAGGCCGAAAACAAGGCTAAGAACAACAAGGCCGATACCTAAGTGCGCCATTTTTGGGCTGATTGGCCCAAAATGCACTAAATCGGTGCTTTCGGACGGCAGTCCCTGACGTCTTTCTCAAGTGAAATCATAAGGTTGTATTTCGGGAATGGTTATTGCTGTATCTGGCGCTGACTTAACTTTGGATGCACCAAATGGAGACACTTAAATCAGGCAGTGATGTACTGTTCATTCTGCTCGGCGCCATTATGGTGCTGGCCATGCACTCGGGATTTGCCTTTCTGGAATTGGGCACGGTGCGCAAAAAGAACCAGGTCAACGCGCTGGTGAAAATCCTCACCGATTTCAGCATTTCGACCATCGCCTATTTCTTTATCGGCTATGGCATCGCCTACGGCGTGGATTTCATGTCCGGCGCCGATCATCTTGCGCAGAAGAATGGCTATGAACTGGTCAAGTTCTTTTTCCTGCTGACCTTCGCTGCGGCGATTCCCGCCATCGTCTCGGGCGGCATTGCCGAGCGTGCCAAGTTCAATCCCCAGCTTGTCGCGACCTTTGTGCTGGTTGGCTTTATCTATCCCTTTTTCGAGGGCATGGCATGGAATGGCAATTACGGTTTCCAGGCCTGGCTGGAAGCGAGTTTTGGCGCCAAGCTGCATGATTTTGCCGGCTCGGTGGTGGCGCATGCCGTGGGCGGCTGGATCGGGCTTTCTGCGGTGGTCCTTCTGGGCGCGCGCCAGGGGCGTTATCGCAAGGACGGCGGCATCGCCGCGCACCCGCCTTCCAGCATTCCCTTTCTGGCGCTGGGCGCCTGGATCCTGACAGTGGGCTGGTTCGGGTTCAATGTCATGTCGGCGCAGACCATCGATGCGGTCAGTGGGCTGGTGGCGGTGAACTCGCTCATGGCCATGGTGGGCGGCACGCTGGCGGCGCTGATCGTCGGTCGCAACGACCCTGGCTTCATCCACAACGGCCCGCTTGCCGGCCTGGTGGCGGTGTGCGCGGGTTCCGACCTCATGCATCCGCTGGGCGCGCTGGCGACCGGCGCGGTGGCGGGGGCGCTGTTCGTGTGGATGTTCACCATCACCCAGAACAAATGGAAAATCGACGACGTGCTCGGCGTGTGGCCGCTGCATGGGTTATGCGGAGCGTGGGGCGGCATCGCAGCGGGGATTTTCGGGCTGCACGCACTGGGCGGCGTGGGCGGCGTCGCCTTCATGTCGCAGCTTGTGGGCACGCTGGCGGGTGTCCTGATCGCGCTTGCGGGCGGCTTTGCCGTGTATGGCGCGCTCAAGGCCGCTGTCGGCATCCGCCTCGATCAGGAAGAAGAATTTCTTGGCGCCGATCTGTCCATCCACAAGATTTCAGCCACGCCCGAGCGCGAAACGAACTGGTGACGCGCTTTTTGCAGACGAAAAAAGCGGCCTGCCCCAGCCGCTTTTTTTATGCCCGCAGTGGGGACGGGCCGGGTAAAATTCAGTCATGTCTGACCCGATTTTCGTTCACCTTCGACTGCACACCGAATACTCCATCACCGATGGGCTGGTGCGAGTGGATGAGGCGGTTGCCAAGGCCAGGGAACTGGGCATGCCTGCGCTGGGGTTTGCCGACCTGTCCAACGTGTTCGGCTGGGTCAAGGTGTACCGCGCCGCGCGCGGGAAGGGCGTCAAACCTGTGTTTGGCTGTGATGTCTGGGTCAGCAACGAGGCCGACCGCGGTCGTCCCAGCCGGGCCTTGCTCCTCGTCCAGCATCGCGAAGGCTATCGCCGCCTGTGCGAACTGCTGACGCGCGCCTACCGCGAAAATCTATACCGTGGCCGCCCGGAAATCGATCCCGCCTGGTTTCTGGAAGGCACCGATGGGTTGCTGGCGCTGTCCGGTGGCTTCCAGTCGAGCGTGGCCCAGTCCCTGCTGGCCGGCAACGAGGCACTGGCCCGGAAGCAGGCGGAATTCTGGGCCAAGGCGTTCCCCGGCCGCTATTACCTCGAGCTCCAGCGCCACGGCTTGCCGGAAACAGAGCATCTGATCGACGGGCTGCTGGAGATCGGTGCCGAGTTCGGGATTCCAGCAGTCGCCACGCATCCCATCCAGTTCCTCAACCCCGATGATTTCAAGGCGCACGAGGCGCGTGTATGCATCGCCGAGGGCTATCTGCTCGCCGACCAGCGCCGTCCAAAGCATTTCACCGCCGAGCAGTATTTCAAGTCGCCACAGGAAATGGCTGAGCTTTTTGCCGACCTGCCCGAGGCGCTGGCCAACAGCGTGGTGATCGCACAGCGTTGCAATCTCGCCCTTGAGTTGGGCAAGAGCAAGCTGCCCCAGTTTCCCACGCCCAACAACGAAAGCCTGGACGATTACATCCGCATTCGCTCCGAGCAGGGCCTGGCCGAGCGCATGGCGCACCTTTATCCGGACGAGGCGGTACGCGCGTCCAGGTATCCCGAATATCAGGCGCGCCTGGACTTCGAACTCAACACGATCATCCAGATGGGCTTCCCGGGCTACTTCCTGATCGTGGCCGACTTCATCAACTGGGGCAAGAACAACAGCGTGCCGGTGGGGCCTGGGCGGGGCTCCGGCGCGGGTTCGCTGGTGGCGTACAGCCTGGGCATTACCGATCTCGATCCGCTGCGCTATGACTTGCTGTTCGAGCGCTTCCTCAACCCCGAACGCGTGTCCATGCCCGACTTCGATGTGGACTTCTGCCAGGACAACCGCGAGCGCGTGATCCAGTACGTGAAGGACAAGTACGGGCACGAGGCGGTGTCGCAGATCGCCACTTTCGGCACGCTCGGCTCCAAGTCGGTGATTCGCGACGTCGGCCGCGTGCTCGACATGCCTTACAACTACTGCGACAAGCTGTCCAAGCTGGTGCCGATCGAGGGCGTGAAGCCGGTATCGCTGGCCAAGGCGCTGGAGATGGAGCCGCAGCTCAAGGAGCGCTTCGACCAGGAAGAAGAGGTGCAGGAACTCTTCGGCCTGGCGGAAAAGCTGGAGGACCTTACCCGCAACGTCGGCATGCACGCAGGCGGCGTGCTGATCGCGCCCGGCAGGCTCACCGATTTCTGTCCGCTCTATCGCCAGGAAGGCTCGGACAGCTACGTGTCGCAGTTCGACAAGGATGATGTCGAGGCCATCGGCCTGGTCAAGTTCGACTTCCTCGGCCTGCGCACGCTCACCATCCTGGACGAAGCCGTGCGCTTCGTGCGCCGCCACGCCGGCATGGAAAATTTCCGCCTCGAAGATCTTCCGCTCGACGATCCTGCCGTCTACAAGTTGTTTTCCGACGGCAACACCACGGCGGTGTTCCAGTCCGAATCGCGCTCGGCCAAGGACCTGGAAAAGAAGCTCAAGGGCGACTGTTTCGAAGACATCATCGCGCTGATGGCATTGAACCGACCGGGCCCGCTGGGTTCCGGCATGGTGGACGACTTCATCGCGCGCAAGCAGGGCAAGCAAAAGCCCGAGTATTTCCATCCCGACCTTGAACCGGTCCTGAAGTCGACCTACGGCATCATCGTCTACCAGGAGCAGGTGATGCTGGTCGCACAGATCCTGGCCGGTTATTCGCTGGGCGGCGCCGACCTGCTACGCCGCGCCATGGGCAAGAAAAAACCAGAGGAAATGGCCAAGCAGCGCGAGATTTTCCTTGCCGGCGCCAAGGATCGCGGCGTCGACGACAAGGTCGCCGGTCGGCTATTCGACCTCATGGAGAAATTCGCCGAGTATGGCTTCAACAAGTCGCATTCGGCTGCCTATGCCCTCATTGCCTACCATACTGCCTGGCTCAAGGCGCATTACCCGGCGGAGTTCATGGCCGCGACCATGTCCTCGGAAATGACCGACACCGACAAGGTGCGCATTTTCTACGAGGATGCCAAGGCCAATGGTATTGAAATGCTGCCGCCGGACCTCAACCAGTCCGGCTACCGCTTCGAGCCGGTGGGCGACAGGCAAATCCGCTACGGCCTCGGCGCCATCAAGGGCACCGGCGAGGCGGCCATCGGCGCCATCGTGGCCGCGCGCGTCGAGGGTGGGCCGTTCACCGGCCTGTTTGACCTGTGCCGGCGCGTGGACAAGCGCTATATCAACCGCCGCGTGCTGGAAGCACTGATCAAGGGCGGCGCCTTCGACAGCATCAATCCGCACCGCGCCAGCCTCATGGCAAGCGTCGCCCACGCCATGGAATCTGCAGACCAGGCTGCGCGCGGCGGCGGGCAGGGCGGTCTGTTCGGCGAGGCGGAATCGCCTGGAGCGGGCGAACCCTGCGTGCAGGCGCCGCCCTGGACGGAGAAGGAGAAACTGTTGCAGGAGAAGGCTGCCCTCGGTTTCTACCTGAGCGGGCATCCCTACACGTCCTGCGCCGAAGAGTTGTCGAAGTTCGTCAGGCAGCGCCTGAACGAACTGCAGCCCTCGCGCGATTTGCAGCTGCTGGCCGGCATCATCGTGTCGGTGCGCACGCAGATGACCCGGCGCGGCAAGATGGCGGTGGTGCTGCTCGACGATGCCACGACCCCGCTGGAAGTGGTGGTGTTCTCGGAAACCTTCGACGCCCACCGCGACTGGATCAAGGAAGACGAGTTGCTGATCGTGGAAGGCAAGGTCAGCGATGATGCCTATTCGGGTGGGCTGCGGGTGACGGCCGACAAGGTGTATGACCTTACCCACGCGCGCAACCGCTTTGCCAGGCAACTGCGACTGGCCTGCAACGGGCAGTCAAACAGCGCCAAGCTCAAGGAGATTCTTGGTCCCTACAGGTTGCAGGAAGGCGGGTGTCCGGTGACCGTCGCGTACCACAACGGCAAGGCGGCCTGCGAGGTCAGCCTGGGTGGAGACTGGCAGGTGCAACTGCACGACCATCTGATCGAGACCTTGGGACAGTGGC
Organism: Thiobacillaceae bacterium; assembly: GCA_036734185.1. GTDB lineage: Bacteria > Pseudomonadota > Gammaproteobacteria > Burkholderiales > Thiobacillaceae > UBA6918. The sequence continues at coordinate 12,050 of DAIMZB010000030.1, forward strand.
TGGAACCCGCCAGCGTCCAGGTCCGCTATTGACCCTTTTCTAGTACAAAAGAACCAGCACGCTTTTGGGTCATGGCTTCAATTTGGTGCTTGCATATTTTCTAATTATATTAGAAAATACTTATAACACGGTGCATCATCCCCTGATGCATTGTGTTGTCTCCTCCATCCTCCTCCTTTGGTGGATTTCAGCCCGGCAACATTTTGCCGGGCTTTTTTTCGCCTTGTAATCAAGGTTTTGTTACTGTTTTTCAGGCCTTTTTCTCGAAGCCCTGGACGAGCTGTTCAGGCAGCGGCTCATTTTCGAGGCCGGTTACCCTGGCCAGTGGCGGGCCTTTCCTTGCCCATTCCAGCAAGCGCCCGAGCTGCTCCGGTTCCCCACAGATGACCGCTTCCACCTTGCCGTCCGGCAGGTTGCGCACCCACCCGCTCACGCCCTGTTTTTGTGCTTCCTGGCGCATGGATTCCCGGAACCAGACCCCTTGCACCCGGCCGGAAATGAGCAGGCGCTGGCAGGGCATTACTTCACCTTCATGCCGGGGGTGGCGCCGCTATCGGGAGAGAGGATGAACAGGCCGGCGGTCTGACCCTCGGGGTCGGAGGCCGCCAGCACCATGCCTTCGCTCATGCCGAACTTCATCTTGCGCGGGGCGAGGTTGGCGACCATGACCGTGAGGCGGCCAACCAGGGCTTCGGGCGCGTAGGCCGACTTGATGCCGGCGAAGACCTGCCGGGTTCCGAGGGCGCCGAGGTCAAGGGTGAGCCTGAGCAGCTTGTCGGCGCCTTCCACATGCTCGGCGTTAGCGATCCGGGCGATGCGCAGGTCGATCTTGCCGAAGTCGTCGATATTGATGAAATGGGTTTCTTTTGCTTCTTCGGTCACGGCCTTGCTTTCCTGATGGACCTGCGCCTCGGCATGGCGAGCCGGCGCGGGCGGGGTTTCGAGGGACTGCTTGTTGGCTTCCACCAGCGCGTCGATCTGCTTCATTTCCACACGCGTCATGAGGTGGCTGTAGGGCTGGATGGCATGGCCGGCGGGCAGGACATGCTGGCTGTCGGTCCAGGCCAGTGGCGGAATGTTGAGGAAACCTTCCACCGCTTCCGCCAGTTTCGGCAGCACCGGCTTGAGGTACAGCGCCAGCAGGCGGAACAGGTTGAGAGCCGCGGTACAGACCTCGTGCAGCCGGGCCTCCTGGCCCTCCTGCTTGGCGATCTCCCAGGGCTTCTCGTCGTTGACGTACTGGTTGGCGAGGTCGGCCAGCGCCATGATCTCGCGCACCGCCTTGCTGTATTCGCGGGCGTCGAAATGGCCGGCGATCTCTGCAGCCTTGTCCTGCAGCGCCTGGATTGCGGGGTTGGCCGGGCAGGCGGCGAGCTTGCCGTCGAAGCGCTTGGTGACGAAGCCGGCCGAGCGCGAGGCGATGTTGACGAACTTGCCGACCAGGTCGCTATTCACGCGCGCCGCGAAATCCTCGAGGTTGAGGTCGATGTCGCTCATGTCGGCTGAGAGCTTCGCCGAAAAATAATAGCGCAGCCACTCGGGGTTGAGCCCGGTGTCGAGATAGCTTTGCGCGGTGATGAAGGTGCCGCGCGACTTGCTCATCTTCTGTCCATTCACGGTCAGGAAGCCGTGGGCGAATACCTTGGTCGGTGTGCGGTGGCCGGAAGCTTCCAGCATGGCGGGCCAGAACAGGGCGTGGAAATACAGGATGTCCTTGCCGATGAAGTGATAGAGCTCGGTATTGGAGCCGGCCTGCCACCAGGCATCGAAGTCCAGCTTGTTGTCCGCGCAATACTTCCTGAAGCTGGCCATGTAACCCACGGGGGCATCCAGCCACACGTAGAAATACTTGCCTGGCGCGTCGGGGATCTCGAAGCCGAAGTAGGGTGCATCGCGTGAGATGTCCCAGTCCGCCAGGCCGGCGGCGAACCATTCCGCCATCTTGTTGGCGGCTTCGTTCTGCAGCGTGCCCGACTGCGTCCACTGCTTGAGGAAGGCTTCCTGTTTGCCAAGCTTGAAGAAGTAATGGTCCGAAGTCTTGCGGACCGGCTTTGCGCCTGACACCACCGAATACGGATCCTTGAGGTCGGTAGGCGAATACGTTGTGCCGCACGCTTCGCAGTTGTCGCCATACTGGTCCTGTGCGCCGCATTTCGGGCAGGTGCCCTTGATGAAGCGGTCGGGCAGGAACATTTCCTTGACCGGGTCGAAGTACTGCTCGATGGCACGCACCTCGATCAACCCGGCCTCGCGCAGCTTCTTGTAGATGCTGCCGGCCAGTTCGCGGTTCTCCGGCGAATGGGTGGAATAGTAATTGTCGAAGCCGATGTGGAAACCGTCGAAGTCGCGCTTGTGGGCGTGCCACACGCGGTCGATCAAGGCCTCGGGGGTGATGCCTTCCTTGTCGGCGCGCAGCATGATGGCGGTGCCGTGGGTGTCGTCTGCGCACACGTAATGCGCTTCGTGCCCCTGCATTTTCTGGAAGCGCACCCAGATGTCGGTCTGGATATACTCGACCAGGTGGCCCAGGTGGATGTCGCCGTTGGCATAGGGTAGGGCAGAGGTGACCAGCAGTTTTCTTGTCATGTGTCAGCCCAGCAACTGCTCCAGCACGAAGGGCAGGATGCCGCCCTTGTTGTAATACTCGACTTCGATGGGTGTGTCGATGCGTAGCTTGACGGCGACGCGTTCGGTTTTTCCATCCGCGCGGTGAATCACCAGGGTGACGTCCTGCTGCGGGGTAATGCCCTTCTCGATGCCTTCGAGGTCGAAGGTCTCGGAGCCGTCGAGTTTCAGCGAAGCGGCATCGACGCCGTCCTTGAACTGGCAGGGAAGCACACCCATGCCAGCGAGGTTAGCGCGGTGGATGCGCTCAAAGCTCTTGGCCACCACGGCTTTGACGCCGAGCAGGTTGGTGCCCTTGGCGGCCCAGTCGCGGCTGGAGCCGGTGCCGTATTCTTCGCCGGCGAAGATCATCAGCGGCATGCCTTCAATCTGGTAGGCCATGGCGGCGTCGTAGATCGGTTTCTGTTCGCTGTCCTTGAGCGTGATGCCGCCTTCGGAGCCGGGGATCATCAGGTTCTTGATGCGCACGTTGGCGAAGGTGCCGCGCATCATCACTTCGTGGTTGCCGCGGCGCGCGCCGTAGCTGTTGAAGTCGGCCTTCTCGACCTTGTTCGCAGTCAGGTACAGGCCAGCAGGCGAAGTCGGCTTGATGCCGCCCGCGGGGCTGATGTGGTCGGTGGTGACGGAATCGCCAAAGATGGCCAGTGCGCGCGCACCCTTGATCGTGTTGCTAGTCGCTGCGCCATTGACGAAGAAGGGCGGCTCCTGGATGTAGGTGGAAGCGGTGTCCCACTGGTACACCGCGCCGGCAGGCGCAGGCACCGCATCCCACAGCGGATTGTCGGCGCCGACGTCGGCGTAGATCTTGCGATAGGCGCCGGCGTCGGTGGCGGTGTTCATCACCGCTGCAATTTCCTCATTGCTCGGCCACAGGTCTTTCAGCATCACCGGCTTGCCGTCCTTGCCGGTGCCGACCGGCTCTTTCTGGAAATCGATGTTGACGCGGCCGGCCAGCGCGAAGGCCACCACCAGCGGCGGGCTCATCAGGAAGTTGGCTTTCACGGCCTGGTGCACGCGCGCCTCGAAGTTGCGGTTGCCGGACAGCACCGAGGCCACCACGAGGTCGTTGTCGGCGATGGCCTTTTCGATTTCAGGCTTGAGCGGACCGGAATTGCCGATGCAGGTAGTGCAGCCGTAGCCCACCACGCTGAATCCAACTTGTTCCAGCGCGCCGAGGAGGCCGGCCTTGGTGAGATATTCGGTCACCGCGCGCGAGCCGGGACCGAGGCTGG
>DAIMZB010000031.1:0-15585 GCA_036734185.1 Thiobacillaceae bacterium
GCACTATAGTGCTGCAGCTTGTCGGTCACGCCCCAGGTGTAGTTGTGAGCGAACTCGTACATGCGCTGATAGGTCTCGCGTGAGTCCACCAGAATGCGGGTGGTTTCGGTGTCGACAAAGTCACGCAGCACCCTGAGGGAGAGGTCGAGGTCCTGGTAAAGCGCGGCCGGGGCGGTCGATACCCGCGATTTTTCCTGAATGTTCTGCCAAAGCTTGCACAGGTAGGCCACGTCAGCGCGCAGGTCCTCCTCCTCGGCCGATTCGGCCATGGTGCGCATGATGAAGCCGCCATGGATGTCGGCGTTAAGCACGGCCTGGAACTTCTGGCGCAGGTGCTCGCGCTCTTCTTCGCCCTCGATGCGTTGGGAAATGCCGATGTGCGATTCCTGCGGCAGGTACACGAGGTAGCGACCGGCGAAGCTGATCTGGGTGGAAAGGCGCGCGCCCTTGGTGCCGATCGGATCCTTGATGACCTGCACCACCAGCGACTGCCCTTCGTGCACGGCCTGCTCGATGCGGCGTTCGATATCGTCGCCGCGCCGCTCCTGCCAGATATCAGCTACGTGCAGAAAGGCCGCACGCTCGAGGCCGATGTCGATGAAGGCGGATTGCATGCCCGGCAGCACGCGCGCAACCCGGCCCAGATAGATGTTGCCGACCAGCCCCCGGCTGCTGGCGCGCTCGATATGCAGTTCCTGGACTGCGCCCAGGTGCATGACCGCCACCCGCGTTTCCTGCGGCGTGACGTTGACCAACATTTCCTCGCTCATGGCGAATGCTCCAATTTTCAGTCAGTGCGGGCGTGCCGCATTGGCTGGAAACTGAATGGCTACGCTGTTATCCCGGCCCAGTTCAGCAGTTCGGCGGTCTCATAAAGCGGCAGGCCCATGATACCCGTATAGCTGCCTTCGATGCGCGAAACGAAGGTGCCGGCCCGGCCCTGTATGCCATAGGCGCCGGCCTTGTCGAGCGCCTCGCCGCTTTCCAGGTAGCGGGTGAGCACAGTGGAGGTTAGCGGCGCGAATTCGACCTTGCTTGAGGAAAGCCGTGATTCCATGCGGCCATTGAAGCCGACCGCGACCCCGGTGTGCACCCAGTGCGTGCGGCCGGACAGACGCCTGAGGATTTCGCCGGCCTGGGCCAGGTCGCGCGGTTTGCCGATGATCTCGCCATCGATGTCGACCACGGTGTCCGCGCCCAGCACCGGCCGGGCGATGAGCTGGCGCAAGCTGACAACCTGCACGCCCCTGGCGGATTTTTCCTCGGCCATGCGCAGCGCGAATACGCCGGGCGCCTCGTTTTCCCTGGGGATCTCCAGCACGTCCTCGCGCCCAAAGGCGTTGCGCAGCATCAGCACCTCGAAATTCACGCCGATCTGCTTCAGGAGCTCGCGGCGGCGCGGCGACTGTGAGGCAAGGTAAATGCGGTTATCCGATCGTGCCACTTGAATTGTTTTTCTGTTGGTTTATTCGCGGTGGTAGGGGTGCCCTTTGAGCAAGGATACCGCGCGATAGAGCTGTTCGGCCAGCAGTACCCTGACCAGCCCGTGCGGCAGGGTCAAGTGGGAGATGCCCAGTAGCAACTGCGAACGCGCCTTGACTGAAGCGTCGAGGCCATCCGCGCCGCCGATCACGAAGCACGGCTGCGCGCCTTCCTGCATCCAGCGCGCCAGCTGTTCGGAAAGTTCTGTCGTGGTGGGCTGCCTGCCGCGTTCGTCAAGTGCGACGATGGTGGCCTGGGCGGGCAGGGCGGCGAGAATGCGCTCGGCCTCAAGTTTCTGGATGCGCGCGGTGGAGGCGCCCGCTGCGCGTTTCTCGGGCTTGATCTCGACAAGCTCCAGTGCCGCATCAGGCGGCATGCGCCTGGCGTATTCCTGGTAGCCGGCCCCGATCCATTCCGGCATCCTGTGGCCGACCGCAAGGATCCTGAGCTTCACGAAGCGGCGCGATTCATCCGGGCCTGCACGCCGGCATCCCAGAGTTCTTCCAGGTTGTAGTGCGCGCGCACGGCCGGATGCATGATGTGCACGACAATGTCGCCGAGATCGACCAGCACCCACTCGCCGGTCTGCTCGCCTTCCATGCCGACGACATGCTCGCCAAGCGCCTTCATCTTGTCGCGCACGCTCACGGCAAGCGCCTTGGTCTGGCGCGCGGAATCGCCGCTGGCGATGATGACGCGCTCGAACAGCGAGGTGAGCGGCGTGGTGTCGAGCACGGTGATGTCGCTGGCCTTGATGTCTTCCAGTGCGCCGACGACTGCGGCGACTTTTTCTTCAATGTTCATGCGGGCGAATACAGGTTGTTTTTCTGAATATAGTCGAGCACGCCGTCCGGAATCAGGTAACGCACGCTGCGGCCTGCTTGCAGGCTGGTACGGATGGCGGTGGCGGAGATGTCGAGCTGGGTGATGGGCATGAGCCGGATACTGCCTGCCGCCGTCTGTGGCGTGTCCGCCGCCTGGCGGTTTCGCAATTCCAGGCGCAGCGCATCGTTGAGTGCGTCAGCCTGTTCGAGCCGGTAGCCGGGGCGGTGCGCGACCGCGATGTGGGCAAGCTCGAACAGGCGCTGCCAGTCTTTCCAGGTCGTGAGCCCAAGGAACGCATCGGCGCCCATCAACAGCCAGAGCGGCTGCGCGCCGCCCAGTTCCTGGCGCAGATCGGCCAGCGTGTCGACGGTGTAACTCGCGCGCGCCAGCCGTACCTCACGGTCATCGAGCCGCAGGCGCGGGTTGCCGGCAATTGCCAGGCGCGCCATTTCCAGGCGGTGGGCGGCCGCCGTTCCAGGAACGCCGCGATGCGGCGGCTGGCCGGCCGGGATGATGCGCACCTCGTCGAGACTCAGGGCTTCGGCCAGTTCCTCGGCCATGCGCAGGTGGCCGAAATGGATGGGGTCGAAGGTGCCGCCGAGAATGCCGATGGGGATGGAAGCCATCTCAGCCGCGAATGTGCCCATCCCCCAGCACCACCCACTTCTCGCTCGTCAGCCCCTCCAGGCCGACCGGGCCGCGTGCATGGATCTTGTCGGTGGAAATGCCGATTTCTGCGCCGAGGCCATACTCGAAGCCGTCGGCGAAGCGGGTCGAGGCGTTGACCATCACGGAGGCGGAGTCGACTTCGCGGATGAATTTGCGCGCGCGGGTGTAGTCCTCGGTGACGATGGCGTCGGTGTGCTGCGAGCCGTATTGCGCGATGTGGCGCATGGCTGCATCCATGTCGTCGACCACGCGCACGGCAATGATGGGCGCAAGGTATTCCTCGTGCCAGTCGGCTTCGGTCGCCTCCTTCATCGCTGGCACGATGCGGCGCGATTCGGCGCAGCCGCGCATTTCCACGCCCTTGGCGGCGTATATGGCGGCGATCAGGGGCAGGAACTTCTCCGCCACGGCGCGGTGTGCGAGCAGGGTTTCCATGGTGTTGCAGGTGCCGTAACGGCTGGTTTTGGCGTTGTCGGCGATGCGCAGGGCCTTGTCGAGGTCGGCGCGGTCGTCCACGTATACGTGGCACACGCCGTGCAGGTGCTTGATGACGGGTATGCGCGCGTCGTTCATCAGGCGCTCGATCAGGCCCTTGCCGCCGCGCGGCACGATGACGTCGACGAATTCGCGCATCGTGATGAGCTCGCCCACGGCGGCGCGATCGGTGGTCTCGATCACCTGCACGCAGGCTTCGGGCAGGCCCGCGGCCTTGAGGCCTTCCTTCACGCAGGCGGCGATGGCCTGGTTGGAGCGGATGGCCTCGCTGCCGCCGCGCAGGATGGCGGCGTTGCCGGATTTGAGGCACAGGCCGGCGGGGTCGGCAGTGACGTTGGGACGCGCTTCGTAGATGATGCCGACGACGCCCAGGGGCACGCGCATCTTGCCGACCTGGATGCCCGAGGGGCGGTAGTTCATGCCGCTGATTCCGCCCACGGGATCAGGCAGTGCGGCGATCTGTTCCAGGCCTTCGGCCATGCCGGCCACAGTTTTTTCATTCAGTGCCAGGCGGTCCAGGAGCGCGGCGTCGAGGCCGTGCGATTTGGCCGCGGCCATGTCTTCGGCATTTGCAGCGAGCAGCTTTGCGGCGTCGCGGTGGATGGCGGCGGCCATGGCCAGGAGCGCCGCGTTTTTGGCGCGGGTCTCGGCGGCGGCTACGGCGCGCGAGGCTTCGCGCGCGGTGCGGCCAACGGTTTGCATGTAGGTTTTGATGTCCATCATTTCACACTCAAATTCAGGGAAAGCCGCAGCAGTTCGTCCCACGGATCGCCGCCATCGAGCCCCTTGGCCTGGCGGTCGATTTTCGACGCAGCCTGCAGGGCGGTTTCCAGTTTCTCGTCGCTGACCCGTTTCAATGCCGCCTGCACCAGCGCCTGGCGCTTGTCCCAGATGCGGTTGGCTTTCAATGCGGCGGCCAGCGGCTGGCCTTGCCTCATGGCGGATTTTAACTTGTACAGGAGCCGCAGCGTGGCGCCGACTTGCCACATGATCCGCGGCACGGCCTCGCCTTCCTGCCGGAGGCTGCCCAAAATGCGCGCGCAGCGCCCGGCGTCGCCGGCCAGCATGGCGTCCTGGATGTCGGCCACTTCAAAGCGCGAGACATCGGTCACCGCCTGTTCGACGTCTTCCAGGCCGAGCTTTCCGGGGGGCAGCAGCAGCGACAGCTTGTCGATTTCCTGCCGCGCGGCGAGCAGGTTACCTTCCAGGCGGCTGGCCAGGAATTCGAGCGCCTCGCGGCTGGCCTGCTGGCTGTTCGCCGCAAGGCGTCGCCCGATCCAGACCGGCATCTGCTCCAGCGGTACTTCGCGGCTCTGGACGACCGTACCCTGTGCGGAGAGCGCCTCGAACCACTTGCTTTTGGTCTGCTTCCATTCCAGCCCCGGCAGAGAAACGATGCTGACGGTGTCGGCGGGCAGGCTGGCAGCATAGCGCGAGAGTGCGGCGCTGCCTTCGATGCCGGGCTTGCCGCTGGGAATGCGGATTTCCACCAGTTTCTTTTGCGCGAACAGCGAGAAATTGTCGGCGTGGCCGAAAATCACGCTCCAGTCGAACTTGCCCTGCACCGTGAATACCGTGCGCTCATGCCCCGCCTTGAGCGCGGCGGCGCGGATGGCATCCTCGGTTTCGAGCATGGCGAGCGGCTCTTCACCCCAGATCACATAAAGTGGGGCCAGCCCCCTGGCGAGGTGCGCCGCGAGGTCTTCCGGCCGCAAATCCATTTAATTGGGCCTGGCGAGCCGGCGCAGGATCTGCTGCACCGCGTCTTCCTGCAGGTCGCGGTAGAGGAAGCTTTCCTCGGCCGCCTTGGCGAGGTACTGATTATCGTCGTACGTGAAGTCGCGGCTCGACAGAATTGTGGTCTCGGGATAGATCTCGTTGTCGTCTTTGCCGGTCAGGGAGTAGTTCAGCGTGTAATTGAGGCGATATTCGCGCACCCGCCCGCCGCCAGACAGCGACAGGATGCTGCGGTTCTGCTTTTCCTGGCTGATGCGCAGGACGGCATCGGCCTCCTTGGGGGATGCGGCAATCGTGACGCCCTGCGCGCGCAGCGCCCTGGTCAGCTTGGGCACGATACTTTCCCTGTGCACCGTCGACGGATTGCTGCCATCGTAGGTTTGGTACGTGTTTTCCGAGCCGCCTTTGGAAGCGGCCACGTAAATGCTGCGGTAGGGAATGGCGTGCGTGCCGCGCAGCTCGAAGCCGCAGCCGGCGAGCGGCAGGGCGGGGAGCAGGGAGAGGAAGGCGCGACGCTTCATGCCACTATGTTAACCAAACGGCCGGGTACCACGATGATTTTTTTCGGGGCCGCGCCATTGAGCTGCTTTTGCGCCGCTTCCGAGGCCAGGGCAGCAGCCTCGATCGCCGCCTTGTCGGCGCCAGCCGCCACGCGGATGCTGCCCCGAAGCTTGCCGTTGACCTGCACCACCAGCTCGACCTCATCCGCCGAAAGCGCAGCTTCGTCAGCCTTGGGCCAAGCCTGTTCCAGCAGCTTGCTGCCGGGGCGAAGCTCGGCCCACAGCGCTTCGCACGCATGCGGCACAATGGGGGACAGCAGAAGGGTCGAGGCTTCCAGCGCTTCCTGGCGCAGGGCCGGCGTGCTGGCGTCCTCGGGCAGCCTGGCCAGCGCGTTCATCAGCTCCATCACGGCAGCAACGGCGGTGTTGAACTGCTTGCGGCGACCGTAATCGTCCGTCACCTTGGTGATGGTCTGGTGCAATTGGCGACGGAAATCCTTGAGCGGGGCGGACAGGTCGCTGACAGGTGGCGCCTTGCCGGCCTGCACGTGGTCGTGCACGGCCTTCCACAGCCGCTTCAGGAAGCGGTGCGCGCCTTCCACGCCGGCGTCGGACCATTCCAGTTGCTGGTCCGGCGGGGCGGCGAACATCATGAACAGGCGCGCGGTGTCCGCGCCGTAGGCGTCAATCAGGGCCTGTGGATCGACGCCGTTGTTCTTGGACTTGGACATCTTCTCGGTGCCGCCGATGACGACTGGCTGGCCATCCGCCTTCAATGTCGCGCCGACCGGGCGCCCGCGCTCGTCGGTTTTTACGTCCACGTCGGCCGGGTTGATCCACTGCTTCTTGCCGTCCGCGCCGTCTCGGTAGAAGGTCGGCGCCACCACCATGCCCTGGGTGAGCAGGTGGGTGAAGGGCTCGTTCGATTGGACGAGCCCTTCGTCGCGCATCAGCTTGTGAAAGAAGCGCGAGTACAGGAGGTGCAGGATGGCGTGCTCGATGCCGCCCACGTACTGGTCGACCGGCAGCCAGTGGTTGGCGCGCGCGTCCAGCATCGAAGTCGCATCAGGGCACGCATAGCGCGCGTAGTACCAGGACGATTCCACGAAGGTGTCCATGGTGTCGGTCTCGCGCCGCGCGGGCTTGCCGCACTTGGGGCAGGTGCACTCATAGAACTCGGGCATTTTCGCCAGCGGCGAGCCGCGCCCGGTGATGGTGACGTCTTCCGGCAGCACCACGGGCAGGTCCTTCTCCGGCACCGGCACGTCGCCGCAGGTTTCGCAGTGGATGATGGGGATGGGACAGCCCCAGTAGCGCTGGCGCGAAATGCCCCAGTCGCGCAGGCGGAACTGCACCTGCTTGTCGCCAAGGCCCAGAGCTTTCAGGTCGGCGGCGATGGCATCCACCGCTGCATCGTAGGCGAGGCCATCGTACTTGCCGGAGTTCACGCACATCCCGCGGGTCTTGTCGCCGTACCATTCCTGCCAGGCGTCGAGGGAAAAATTCTCGCCTTCGGACGCAGTGCTTAATTGAATGACCTGCTTGATGGGCAGGCCGTAGGCGTTGGCAAAATGGAAGTCGCGCTCGTCGTGCGCGGGCACTGCCATCACCGCGCCTTCGCCGTAGCCCATGAGCACATAGTTGCCAACCCACACCGGCACCTCCTCCCCTGTGAGCGGGTGCACCACTTTCAAACCAGTGTCCATGCCCTTCTTTTCCATGGTGGCGAGGTCGGCCTCGGCCACGCCGCCCTGCTTGCACTCTTCAATAAATGCGGCGAGCGCGGGATTGTTTTCTGCGGCGCGTGTGGCGAGCGGATGCTCGGCCGCCACGGCGACGAAGGTCACGCCCATGATGGTGTCGGCGCGGGTGGTGTAGACCCACAAGAGATTGTCGGGTTCGCCGGCCAATCTAAACGCAAAGCGCACGCCGTAGCTCTTGCCGATCCAGTTCTTCTGCATGGTCTTGACCTGCTCGGGCCAGCCGGGCAGGTTGTCGAGCTCAGCAAGCAGTTCTTCCGCGTACTGGGTAATGCGGAAGAAGTACATCGGGATCTCGCGCTTTTCCACCAGCGCGCCGGAGCGCCAGCCGCGTCCGTCGATGACCTGCTCGTTGGCAAGCACGGTTTCGTCCATCGGGTCCCAGTTCACCGTGGCATTCTTCCGGTAAACCAGGCCCTTTTCGAACAGCCGTGTGAACAGCCACTGTTCCCACTTGTAGTACTCGGGCTTGCAGGTGGCGATCTCGCGGTCCCAGTCGATGGCGAGGCCGAGCGCCTTCAGTTGTCCGCGCATGTGGTCGATGTTGGCGTAGGTCCACTTCGCCGGCGGCACGTTGTTGGCCATGGCGGCGTTTTCCGCCGGCAACCCGAAGGCGTCCCAGCCCATGGGCTGCATGACGCTGTAGCCCTGCATCCGATGGAAGCGGGCCAGCACATCGCCGATGGTGTAGTTGCGCACGTGGCCCATGTGCAGCTTGCCCGAGGGGTAGGGGAACATGGAGAGGCAGTAGTACTTGGGCTTGGCCGAGTCCTCGCGGGCCTTGAAAGCCTGGGTCTGCTCCCAGTTTTGCTGGGCGGCGCGCTCGATAAGGGAGGGGTCGTATCTTTCCTGCATGGCGGCGAAAAGGCCAAAAGAATCAAAGCCCGCCATTATACCCGGCGGTGACAGGGCCTGCCCGGCCGGGGTATACTCCTTCGGCTAAAAATTCGGTTATCTCAAATTTCAGGAGGACTCATGTCCAAGAAGCACCCCGTCATCGCCGTTACCGGCTCCTCCGGCGCCGGCACCACTTTCGTGAAGCGCGCGTTCGAGAACATTTTCCGTCATTACGACATCAACGCCGCGATCATCGAGGGCGACAGCCTGCATGCTCTCGGTCGCATGGAGTTCCGGGAGCGCATGAAGGCGGAAGAAGCCAAAGGCAACAAGCATTTTTCCCATTTTGGCCCCGAAGCCAACCATTTCGACAAGATCGAAGAGACCTTCAAGGTCTACGGCGAGACCGGCGGCGGCAAGAAGCGCTATTACATCCACAGCGATGAAGAGGCGGCCGAGCACAACAAGCGCCTGAACACCAGCCTCAAGCCGGGTGAGTTCACCCCCTGGGAAAACATCCCGGCAGGCACCGACGTGCTGTTCTACGAGGGCCTGCACGGCCTCGTCAAGACCGATGGCATCGATGCTTCCCGCTACATCGACCTCGGCATCGGCGTGGTGCCTGTGGTCAACCTCGAGTGGATCCAGAAGATCCACCGTGACCATGCCGAGCGCGGCTATTCCGCGGAAGCCACGGTCGACACCATCCTGCGCCGCATGCCGGACTACATCAACTACATCACCCCGCAGTTCTCGCGCACCCACATCAACTTCCAGCGCGTGCCGACGGTGGACACCTCCAATCCCTTCATCGCACGCGACATCCCGACGCCGGACGAGAGCTTCGTCATCATCCGTTTTGCCGACGCGCGCGGGGTGGACTTCTCCAACCTGCTCAACATGATTCCCGACAGCTTCATGTCGCGCACCAACACCATCGTGGTGCCTGGCGGCAAGATGGGCTACTCGATGGAACTGATCCTCACGCCCATGATCGAGAAGATGATCGAGCAGAGCCGCAAGGCCTGAACGAGGCTGCTGAAATGAAAAACGGGGCCAAAGGCCCCGTTTTTGTTTGCGTCTTCAGCCCAGCGCCACCAGCGCGATCTCATCGCCGTCGCTGACCGGCGTGCCGCCCTCGGCAAACTTGCGGTTGACGGTGATCTTGAGACCGGGGTTGTTGCGCAGATAGCGGGCCCACGGCTCGCCGCGCAGGCTCAAAAAGAACAGCAGGCTTTGCACGTCCTGCACCTGCGGCGGCAGGTCCAGTTCGTCCGAGGCGCGGTCGAAGGCGTCGACCAGGCTGCCGAAGTAAAGAATATTGATCATGGCTGCATCCGTTAAAATGTTGCTTTGCAAGCCTGCATTGTATCCATGTCCGCCTCCCTGCTCGACTCCCTCAACCCGCAACAGCGCGAAGCGGTCACGCTGCCGCACCAGTCCGCGCTGATCCTGGCGGGCGCCGGTTCGGGCAAGACGCGGGTGCTGACCACGCGCATCGCCTGGCTGATCTCGACCGGGCAGGTGTCGCCTCTGGGCTTGATGGCCGTTACTTTCACCAACAAGGCGGCCAGGGAAATGCTCACGCGCATTTCCGCCGCGCTGCCGATCAACACGCGCGGCATGTGGGTGGGCACCTTTCACGGCCTCGCCAACCGGCTGCTGCGCGCGCACCACCGCGAGGCCAACCTGCCACAGGTGTTCCAGATCCTGGACAGCCAGGACCAGTCTTCCGCCATCAAGCGCCTGCTGAAGGCGATGAACGTGGACACCGAGAAATACGAGCCGCGCAAGGTGCAGTGGTTCATCAACGGCAACAAGGAATCAGGCCTGCGTGCGAAGGACGTGGAGGTGCATGACGAATACACCCGCCGGCTGGCGGAAATCTTCGAGGCCTACGACGCCCAGTGCCAGCGCGAAGGCGTGGTGGATTTCGCCGAGTTGCTGCTGCGCTCGTATGAGCTGCTGTCGCGCAACGAGCCGCTCAGGCAGCATTACCAGGCGCGCTTCAAGCACATTCTCATCGACGAATTCCAGGACACCAACCCGCTGCAATACCGCTGGCTCAAGCTGTTCGCCGGGCCGTCCACGGCCATGTTCGCGGTCGGTGACGACGACCAGTCGATCTACGCCTTCCGCGGCGCGGAGACGGCTAACATGCGCGAGTTCGAGCGCGAATACGCGCAGGGCCGGGTGATCAAGCTGGAGCAGAACTACCGCAGCCACGGCAACATCCTGTCCGCTGCCAATGAACTCATTGCGCGCAACCGCGAGCGCCTGGGCAAGAATCTGTGGACCGACGAAGGCGCAGGCGAGCCGATTCGCGTGTTTGAGGGCTATGGCGACCAGGACGAGGCCGGCTTCATCGTCGACGAAGTGAAGGCGCTGCATCGCGAGGGCCACGCCTTGAACGACATTGCGCTGCTGTACCGTTCCAACGCGCAGTCGCGGGTGCTGGAGCATGCGCTGTTCTCGTCCGGCATTCCCTATCGCGTCTATGGCGGCCTGCGCTTTTTCGAGCGCCAGGAGGTGAAGCACGCGCTGGCCTATCTGCGTGTGATGAGTTTTCCTGACGACGACGGCGCCTTCCTGCGCATTGTCAATTTCCCCACGCGCGGCATCGGCGCGCGCAGCCTGGAAAACCTGCAGGAAGCTGCGAAATCCGGCGGGGTGAGCCTGTGGGTGGCGGCGCAGGCGCAAGCCGCAGGAAAGCGCGATGCGGCGAAAGGCCTGCCGGCGTTTGTCGGGCTGATTGAAAAGGCGCGCGAGGCGATCGAGGGCCTGTCGCTGGCGGAGACCCTGGAGCAGGTCATCAACCTGTCGGGCCTCGCCGACTATTACATGAACGAGAAGGACGGTCAGGACCGGCTGGAGAACCTCAACGAGCTGGTCAACGCCGCCGCCCTGTTCGAGCAGGATCCCGAAGCCGTGGTGGAGGAAGGCCAGAGCGTGATGGAAGCCTTCCTCGCGCATGCCGCGCTCGAAGCCGGCGAGCACCAGGCCGGCGCTGGCACCGATGCGCTGCAGTTGATGACCGTGCACGCCGCCAAGGGCCTGGAGTTTCACAGCGTGTTCATCACCGGCCTGGAAGAAGGCCTGTTTCCGCACGAGCAGAGCTTTGCCGATTCGGACGGGCTGGAAGAGGAGCGCCGCCTGATGTACGTGGCGATCACCCGCGCGCGCCGCCGCCTGTACCTGACCCATGCGCAGTCGCGCATGCTGCACGGCCAGGTGCGCTACGGTCTGCCGTCGCGCTTCCTGTCCGAGCTGCCGGAGAATCTGCTGCTGCCGCTAAACACGCGCAGCGCAAGCTGGGCGCAGGAGCCGGCGCCGGCGCCGTATTCCGGGGGCGGCAGTCAGGGTGCCGCCGGATTTTCAATCGGCCAGAACGTGGTGCACCCCAAGTTTGGCAGCGGCGTGATCCTGAGTTTCGAGGGGCGCGGCAATGATGCGCGCGTGCAGGTTAGATTCCGCGATACCGGGGTGAAGTGGCTGGCGCTGGAATACGCCAAACTGAGCGCGGCCTGAGCCGGGGCTGAAACCCGATCGGGCTGGTCTCAGCCTTTCGAGGCGAACATTGCCTGGTAACCGAGGTAAGCCGTGCCCAGCATGACCGGAACCGCGGCCAGCATCCCCACCAGTGGAACCAGCGCCAGAAGAAATGCCGGGATAAGGGCCAGGCCGTTGACCGTAAGCGCCAGCCAGTTGCGGGCGCAGGCCTTCAGGCTCAGGCCCATGGCCTGCAGCGGCCCGGCGTTGCCGAACAGCACCAGGGCAGGCGCGAACCAGGTGGAGGCGATCGCGGGAATGGCCATGGCCAGGCCCAGCAACAGCAGCAATTCCTTTCCTTCGAGGTCTTGCGCCACCTGCTCGGGATTGGCGCCGTCCTGGATCGCCTGCATCATGGCCGGATAGTCGACGCCCAACAGCTTCATCACCCAGAGGATGGCAATCAGAATGCCCAGATAGATCGCCCCGATGAGTGCGAGCGGCAGCGCATGGGTGCGAAAGCCGTCGGCAAACTGCGGCAGCTCCGGTTCGTTGCCTTCGTCG
Organism: Thiobacillaceae bacterium; assembly: GCA_036734185.1. GTDB lineage: Bacteria > Pseudomonadota > Gammaproteobacteria > Burkholderiales > Thiobacillaceae > UBA6918. The sequence continues at coordinate 12,359 of DAIMZB010000031.1, forward strand.
ATGGCGCGGAAAGCGCGCATGAATCCGGCCAGCATCATCGGGGTGAGGATTTCGGCCAGCGCCGCGCCAGCGTAGGGAATCAGCTGCAGCAACAGCAGCGCGCCAAGAAAAATTGCCGTTGCCGCGCCCAGCATGAGAGGGCTTTTGACAAACAGCTTGAACGCGCCAACCATCCAGTCAACGCCGGCACGCGCCGGTACGCGGCGCGGAAGGTCCTCACTCATGGCGCGGATCAGAAGGTTTTAAGCACCCATTGCGGCACCGCGGTTGGTGCTGCAGGGCCGTCCTGGCGGGAGAATTCGCCGCGCCCCATCTCGTCGACCAGATAGTAGGGCTTGCCCCTGGGCGGCGTGACGCGAATCATGTACAGCTTGCCACGCAGGCGATATTCCTCGATGCGCTCGCCATTGCGGCTGCGGATCGTGATCGAGGGTTCCTGGATGTCCTTGGCCGTGGGCGGGCCATCCGGCACGGGTGTGCTGCCCGGGGGCGGTGCCGGCGCCTTGTCCGCCGCGACGGCGGCGAGGCCGGTCAGCATCAGGGTGGCAATGAGGGTCTGTATGGTTGTTTTCATGGCAATGTCCGTGCTTTTATGTTCCCAAGAATAGCTCAAAACCCCCCCAAACTTACAGGTTGAGCTGTATTTCGCGCTCGCTGAGCGTGGGGCTGAACCCGCGTTTCTCATAGTGGCTGAAGATGGCCTCCACGACGTCCGCCGGCTTGTCGATCACCTGCATGAGGTCGAGGTCCTCCGGATGGATCATGCCCTCCTTGACCAGTCTGTCACGGAACCAGTCCAGCATGCCGGCCCAGAACCTGGACTCGACCAGGATGATGGGAATGCGGCGGGTCTTGCCGGTCTGCACCAGCGTCAGCGCCTCCATCAGTTCGTCCAGGGTGCCGAATCCGCCGGGCATGACCACATAGGCCGCCGCGTATTTGACGAACATCACCTTGCGCGCGAAAAAGTGGTGGAAGGTCTGGCTGATGTCCTGGAAGGGGTTCATGTGCTGCTCGTGCGGCAGCTGGATGTTCAGGCCCACGCTGGGCGACTTGCCGAAATAAGCGCCCTTGTTCGCTGCTTCCATGATGCCGGGACCGCCGCCGGAGATGACGGAAAAGCCTGCATCGGACAACTGGCGCGCGATTTGTTCGGTGAGAAGGTAGTAGGCGTAGTCGGGCGGGGTACGTGCGCTGCCGAAAATCGACACTGCCGGGCGGATTTCGGCCAGGCGTTCGGTGGCCTCGACGAACTCTGCCATAATGCCGAACAGACGCCAGGATTCACGGGCCGAATAATCAATTTCCGCGGTGTCGCGCGGGTCGGCCATTTCGGGCAGTTTGTTCTTGTGCACAGAAATTCCCTTCGAATTGAACGACGCTAAAAAAACTCTCCTGCTGGTGGACGGCTCATCCTACCTCTACCGGGCCTTCCATGCCCTGCCGGATTTGCGCAACCGCCACAACCAGCCGACCGGTGCGGTCTATGGCGTCATCAGCATGCTGAAAAAGCTGGAAAAGGACTACCCGGCCGATTATATCGCCTGCGTGTTCGACCCCAAGGGCAAAACTTTCCGCGAGGACTGGTACCCGCAGTACAAGGCCAACCGGCCGCCCATGGCAGAAGACCTTTCGGTGCAGATCGAACCCTTGTTCGAGGGTATTCGCGCGCTTGGCTGGCCGCTCATCATTGTCGAGGGCGTGGAGGCCGACGACGTCATCGGCACGCTCGTGGCGCATGCCGAGAAGCATGGCGTGCGAAGCATCGTTTCCACCGGTGACAAGGACATGGCACAGCTGGTGAATGACCATGTCACCCTGGTCAACACCATGAGCAACGAGGTGCTCGACGCGGATGGCGTGCAGGCCAAGTTTGGCGTGCCGGCCGCGCGCATTGTCGATTACCTCACGCTTATCGGCGACAGCGTGGACAACGTGCCGGGGGTGGAGAAAGTCGGCCCCAAGACCGCGGTGAAATGGCTTTCCGAGTACGGCAGCCTCGACAACATCATTGCCCGTGCCGGCGAGATCAAGGGCGTGGTGGGCGAGAATCTGAGAAAGGCCCTGGACTGGCTGCCGATGGGCCGCAAGCTCGTCACCATCAAGACCGATGTCGATCTCGCCTTCGAGGCGGAGGCGCTCACCAAGCAGCAGGCGGACCGCGAAAGGCTGTTGGCTTTCTATGAGCACCAGGATTTCCGCACCTGGCTGCGCGAACTGCGTGGAGCGGGGCAGCCGCAGTCTGCAGCGGAAGGACAGCCCGAGAACGTGACGGTTGCGGCAACCGCCAGCGCCGATCACCGGGCGGGATATGTCTGCATCCTGACTGAAGCGCAGCTCGATGCCTGGCTGGAAAAAATTACCCGGGCCGAACGCGTCGCCTTTGATACCGAAACCACCGCGCTCGACTCGATGACTGCCGAGCTGGTGGGCATGTCGTTCGCGGTGAAAGCGGGCGAAGCCGCTTATCTGCCGCTTTCGCACCGTTATCCCGGCGCGCCCGACCAGCTGAACCGCGAAGCCGCGCTATTTAAACTCAAGCCCTGGCTGGAAAGCGAGCGTCCGCAGAAAATTGGCCAGAATCTCAAGTTCGACCGCCATGTGCTGGCCAATCACGGCATCCGCCTCAAGGGCATCGCGCACGACACCCTGCTCGAGTCCTATGTCGCCGAGTCGCACATGCCGCATGACCTCGACAGCCTGGCTGCGCGCTTTACCTCGCTTTCCGTGATTACTTACCAGGACGTGGCCGGCAAGGGCGCCAAGCAGATCGGCTTTGACCAGGTCGACATCGATACCGCGACGCGCTACGCCGCCGAGGATGCAGACGTGACCCTGCGCGTGCACGATGCGCTCTACCCGCAAATCGAACCCGTGCCGGGCTTGCGCCAGGTGTACGAAAGCATCGAACTGCCGGTGGCCGACATCCTGTTCCGCATGGAGCGCAACGGCGTGCTGCTCGACCGCGACAGGCTTGCCGCGCAGGGTCGCGAACTCGGCGAAGCGATGCTCAGGCTGGAAAACCAGGCCTATCAACTGGCCGGCCATCCGTTCAACCTCAATTCGCCCAAGCAGATCCAGGAAATCTTTTTCGGCGAGATGAAACTGCCGGTGATCAAGAAGACGCCCAGCGGCCAGCCCTCCACCGACGAGGAAGTGCTGGAGACCCTGGCCGCCGACTATCCGCTGCCCAAGACCCTGCTGGAATACCGCGGACTGGCCAAGCT